>NZ_JAWRXB010000010.1:0-316328 GCF_046535245.1 Paraburkholderia sp. SIMBA_030 | reverse complement strand
CGTCGCGCAACATGTAGTAGGCCGCACGCGCCAGCTTGTGCGCAAGTGCCTTCATCGCGACCACGGGCAGGCGTTTCGCCTTCTTGCGTTCATAAAAGCGTCGCGCCTGCGGGCAGGTTCGGAGCGCGATCGCTGCAGCCTCGATGAACGCCCAGGCGAGATACTTGTTGCCGTTCCTTGCATTGCCTTCGCCCTTTTTCTTCCCGTTGGAGATCCGCTTGCTCTCGACGCACCGGCAATAGGAGCTGAAATGGCCAACGCCAGGAAATCGCGTTATGGTCCCTGTCTCGAGCATGATGGTGGCAGCAAGCACGTCGCCGATTCCGGGCGTGGTCTTCAGGATCTCGAACTCCGCGCGCAATTTCACTTCCTGATGGAGGATGGCTTCGAGGGAGACAATCTCCCCACGCAGTGTGCGCAATACCGCCAGGTTTGCCATCAGCGAGCGCTCGACATGCGGCGGCAGTGCAAGTGCGTGTACCGCTGCGTTGTCGAGACGTTGGACATGGTCGGCGTTCATGCGCAGGTTCAACTGTCTGGCCAGCAGGCTTTCGATACTGAGGATGTGCAGGGTGCGTTGCTGTACCAGCTGCATGCGCTTGCGCGAAAGGTCACGCAACCCGCGCTCCTGCGGCGGATAGATGTAGCCTTCAGGTAGCAGTCCGAGCCGGAAGACGTGGGCGAGGAAGACGGCGTCGCGCTCGTCACCGGCGTACTTCAGGCCCTCGTACTGCTTGATGGCCGCCGTGTTGGCCAGATGGACGGCAAAGCCGGCAGCCATCAGTCCGTCGACGAGCCAGTACCAGTTGAACGTCGATTCCACCACCACTCCCTGCAGTTCGGCACGCCAGGGCGCCAGGGCCGCCACAATCAGAGAAAGATCGTTGGTCAGCCGCTTGCAGTACAGCACCCGATCCTGGTCGTCGATCACGGCGACTACGGCGTTATTCGAGTGCAGGTCAATTCCGCTAAACTTCATTTCAGCCTCCTGAACGGGTCGGTTGAGCGTCGCATCTCAACTGTAGACCCTGGCCGCCCCCCTCCTTGGGGCGGCCAGGAGGCCTTTCAATGATTATCAACTCAGAGGCTCACGCCCTGTCGCAGCGGGCGGTGGCCAGTGACAAAATTACTTCGCTCTACGGGAATCGAGCGCAGCTCGCAACGCACGTTATCCTGATCGAAGATGTCCTGGGCGCAACTTGCCATGCTCATCAAACCCCAGCATGTCTCATGAGCGATATCGGTCAATGATCTCGAAGAGTCGCTGACAGGATGTGGCGAGGTGCTGCTCAGGCGCCGTGGCAACCCCGAGCAAAAGGCCGGGTAAAGTCCAGGACGGAGTCGCGAACCACGCGGACAGAGGCGATGGTGCCATGCCAATGGTCATCGCTTCGCGAACGATCTGCACGTCGGGCGCGCCGTCGGGGAGTCGGAGAAGTACTGCCAGACCGGCATTAACCCACTCCGCGTCGCGCATTCGTAACTGCTCGCATAGTGCGTCACGCTGGGCAGAATATAGACGCTTGAGCCGACGCACGCGCCGGATGTAGTGACCATGACGCACGAATTCAGCCGTGGCGAGTTGAACTACTGGTGATGGTGCCGGGGCAAGGGTTGCGGCTACCTCGGAGAATGCGTTGGCCAATTCGTTTGGCGCCACGACAAATCCAAGCCGCAGCCCCGGGCTAATAGTCTTGCTGAAGGAACCAATGTGAATGACCCGTTTGCCGTCGTCCAGAGACGCCAGGGCAGGTGCCGGCCTGCCTTGCAGTTGTAGCTCGCCGAGGTAGTCATCTTCGATGATCCAGGCGAGGCTCGATGCCGCCCATTCAAGCAGCTGAAGCCGTCGCCTCAACGACAGGGTCGAGCCCAGTGGAGCTTGTTGACCAGGCGTCACGACAGCTAACGCGGCGTCCGCGGCGTTCTCGATGCCATAGCCTACGTTGAGGCCTTCTGCATCCACCGGTACCGGCACGATATTCAAACGGGCGAGCTCCAACCCTTTCCGGGTGACCATGAAACCGGGTTCTTCCATCCAGACCTTCTTGCCTTCCAAACCTAACACCCGCAGTGCAAGGCCTAAGCCGGAGCTGTATCCGGAAGTGATAAAGACCTGCTCCGGGTAGCAGTGGACGTTTCTAGCGATGGAGAGAGCCGAGCTGCGCGGCCAGGTCCTGCCACGAGGGCAGTCGGGTGCCAGGTACGAGCAGCCCGGCCTCTATGGCCCTGCTAATGCTCATGCGAATTTGTTCTGCCAGGGACAGCTTTGCTGTCCGGTCGAGCTGAATCTGCAGGTCTGGATCCATGTTCTTGGTACACACAAAAATGGGGAATCTTGGTTCTTCTATTCGTACCATCGATGATACAGAATATTCGCACTATAGTTGGTACAACTGTAAGCCCAATAGGGGAGATACTTGGCCATGGTCATTCGCCCGATTCTGTCTGCGTTTTGCGCGACAGTTGCGATTTTCGCCAGCGCTGGCGCTGCGGCACACGAGGCCACCGAAATCGTGAAGCCGAATTTTGAACAGGCGATCCCCAATGTGCCGGGCAAATCGCTGGTCGCTGTAGAGGTCCAGTACCCGCCGGGCGCTGCCTCGGTACCTCACGTGCACGCGAAGTCCGCTTTCATTTACGCGCACGTGGTATCAGGCGCAATCGAATCAAAGGTGAACGATGGTGAGGTACGCGTCTACAACGCGGGCGAGAGCTGGTCCGAACCGCCTGGCGCACGCCATCCCGTCAGCCGGAACGCGAGCAAAACCGAACCTGCAAAGCTGTTGGCGGTATTCGTCGTTGATAGCAACGACAAGGAACTGACCACACCGGTCAGGTAAGTAGCCACTCGTACCTCGACTTATCTCTTCACCTATAGGATTAACCATGACCAATGCAGTCATCGAATGTATCCTGAGCCGCAGCGCCGCCAAGTATTACGATCCTGCCGCCACCCTGAGCGACGACCAGATCCGCGAGCTCGTGCGAATCGGCACCACCGCGCCGACATCCTTCCACCTGCAGAACTGGCGCTTCATCGCCGCACGTACGCCCGAAGCCAAGGCTCGGCTGAGTCCGATTGCCTGGAACCAGCCCGCGATCACCGATGCGGCGGTGACCTTCATCGTCTGCGGCCAGCTGGTCGATACGAGCGTCATACCTGAGCGCCTGGCTCCGCTGGTGGAAGCGGGCGTCATGCCCGCCGCGATGGTACCGGAATGGGAAAACCCCGCACGCGATCTGTACATGGCATACCCGCAGCGCCGGCGCGACGAGGCTGTCCGCACCGCTTCCTCTGTGGAAAGGCTATCAGCGATTCTACGAAGTGGATGTCCCCGAGTCCGTGACGCTCGAGACATGGGCGCGCCTCCTGGACCCAATTGAGCCGATGCATGCGGCGCTTGCCATGGTGGGCGAACACGCCTTCGGGTTGGTGCATTCGATCTATCATCGATCCACCTGGACAACAGGCAACTATTGCTATCTTCAGGACCTGTTTGTTGCGGCCGATGGGCGTGGCGGCGGCATCGGCCGCGCGTTGATCGAGCATGTTTATGCGGATGCGAAACGTCGCGGGGCGGCCCGTGTGCACTGGCTGACACACGAAACCAACTATACCGGCATGCGGCTTTACGACAGCGTCGGTAATCGCTCGGGTTTCGTCCAGTACCGGAAACTATTCGCCTGAAAATGCACGTGCGGGGCTGTCCTCAGGACTCCTGCGACACATCGTTGGTCTGGCAAAGTGACGATAGGTGGTTGGTGTCGAGCAGCCCCTCGTTGTTTTGATCCTTTTTCGCATTTTATTGACCAAATGCAGTCTCGAAGCCGGTATCGGGCAGGCCTAAAGTGGAGGCTCCTAATGACCCGACGAACAACCTGAATTGGAAACCCAAAATGAGTATTCGCGCAAATCAGTTCCGTCTTCAAATCGCCGAAAAGAGCGTAGGATCGCTCTCTAGTCTGGCCCTGCTCAGATGGGCGCTGGTCGTCATCTTTCTTTGGTTCGGTGCAGTGAAATTCACCGCTTACGAAGCCAACGGCATCGCTCCGTTCATCATCAACAGCCCGATCATGATCTGGTTGCACTCCCTATTCGGAGTTCAAGGAGCAAGTTACGTTATAGGTGTACTTGAGCTGTCGACTGCAGCAGCTCTGATTATCGGAGCCTTCCAGCCCATTTTTTCCGCATTGGGAGCAGCGATGTCGGCTGCGACCTATCTGATCACGCTCACCTTCTTCCTGAGCACCCCGGGGGTGGCAGAAGCGACGGCGGGTGGGTTTCCGGCGATTTCAGCTATGCCTGGCCAGTTCCTTCTTAAGGATGTCGTTCTACTGGCTGCATCGCTTTCTCTCCTTCTGGCGTCCATCCAGGCCTCGTGGCCTAACGCTCAGAAGTCGTGACCTGAACAGAAGGCCAGACATCCGGACCGGCCTTATTCAACAGGAGATGAGATATGACCCACATGAGCGCAGCGAATGGCAAAGAAGCTGCCTATGACGGCGTGCCGGCGAAAGACGATTATGGGTATCCGCAGGCGATTTTTACAGTCGCCTGAATTCGACAAGATCGGTTTCGGTGTCGCTTACTTGAATTGATGGCGTCGCAACATGGCCGCCTCCCGATTAAAGCGATTGGTCCGACCGAAGCGTGGATAGATGAACTTTCGATACCGCCATTGCAGCTTGCAGAGGATATGGGAAATTTTGCAAAGTATTTAGATTGCCTGCGAGAGGCTTATGAAAGATCGTCGGTAAGAAGAGCATGGCACCACGAGAAGCATTCCACCCACGAAGACGAAGAGGAAAGCAACGTGAAACAGTCCACCCAGATCGGCGACAGAATCGCCGACAAATCTTCACAGCCCGACGAGCGCACGATCCGAGACTGGATGGGGCCGGAGGCGTTTGAGCATTGGGTCGAACTGCGGAGCTGGATCGAGGCATCCTATCCCGGTGTTTTCGCGCCAGATTGGCTATATGGTGGCAAGAAACGCGGTTGGTCACTGCGCTACAAGAAGACCAAGGCCTTCTGCACCCTGTTGCCGGCATACAGGCTGTTTTCGGTTCTGGTGGTCTTGGGGCGAGCTGAACGAGAGAAGTTTGAGGCGCGGCGTTATTTCTGGAGCCCACAGTTGGTCAAGCTCTACGATGAAGCCCGAGCATACCCTGACGGGAAATGGCTGACTGTTCCGATCTCATCCGCGGATGATCGGCATGAGGTGACGGGGCTTATGCGTATGAAGCGCCCTACACTTTCATGTGGTTGAATGTCGCGGAAGTCCTAAAACGCGCGACACACGCCTCGGGCTCGATCACACGGACGTTACGGTGAACAGACATTGCGGTGTGCTTAGGGGCGAACTTCGTTAGTCTCGCGCCCCTTTACAGGCCTGCACGGCGATGAGCAAATGTCCGTTGTGCCTCGGAAAGCCGCCGTCCACGCCGTCCTCGCGAATGACAGAAGTTGGCCGATCTCTGACTGACGCGACCAGCGGGGGACGACCCGCTTCTGCTGTTCGGCCCGGGTTCATCCCAAGAACCGCTTCCAAAGGACCACGGTCATTTTTGCGATCGTCCCAGCCGGAGTGTGGTCAGCCGAACCCGGAAGTTCGGCGCCTGCTGCAGTTACCGGCGCGCGCCAAGTCACAAATTTCGCGTTTGCGCCTGGCGTCCGCCGAGTAGCGATCCAGTCTTCCCCCAAACGCACCTTTGCGCTCGCCGCCACAGTCAGAAAAGCGACTCGGGATCTCTGACGCTAATTTTTTTCGGATTCCCAAGACTCTCTTCTCAAACCCGGCTCTCCGAGTTTTCCCGGCTATGCATATCACCGCGTTTGCGTTCATGAGAATCTAGTTTGTCGCGTTAGGAGCGGCTCCGCTGCTTCGAAAGAGACACACTTTTTCTCATTCACCTACGGGGGTTGAAATGGACCGCATCGATTCAGTTAATTTGACGCAAAATACGGACTATACGTCGCTCGGAGAACGCTTTAATCAGAGCGCCGTAAAGAAAACGGAAAGGTTGCCGTTTACGATAAGGGTGGTAAGTAACCTGGCAGACCTCGACAAGGCCGTCGAGATGCGCCGGGCCGCCTATCGACGCCACTTGCCGGAATTCGCCGAGACCATGGGCGTCGAGGCGCTGGATGGCGCGAGCCGCGGTGTAACCTACGTCAAGCTTAATCCGCGTACCTTGAGGTGCGGCAGGTCCATACATGATGTCTAGTACGTCCAAAAATCCGTACCGCCTTCGACGATGATCTGATTCGTTGTGCCCTCGATTGACCAGTCTCGACAGCACTGCTCTACAGTCGGCGTATATCCCGGCTTCGCCGTTCCTACTTTCGACTGGCGGATAAGGTCACGTAAGAGCTTCGCAAAGCGGCTCGCGAAGTTGGACGCGTCCGTGTTATAGACATGAACGACTGCACCCGATGCCAGAGATTCATCGATCATCCCGCGGCCGAATTGCTTCATGCGCGTGGTGCACTCGAGTATCGGCATTTGCCCGGTGTCACGGACTATTGGGCAGAGCTGCCGGAGAACACGGCGCCTCGAGCGGCGTCGATACGATCCCTAGCGGCGTGCCCTCCTGGTGACTTCCCATGAAATCCCTGATCAACATGCTAATCGCTGCCTCCGTTCTGGTCGTTCCGGTTCTGTCCTTTGCTCAGCAATCGACCGCACCTGTCACACGTGCGCAGGTGCGCGCCGAACTCAGCCAACTTGAAGCCGCCGGATTTAAGGGCGGCGTCTACAGCCCCCGGATAATGTCGGCGTTCTGTTTGCTGGCCTCACGCATCATGTCGAGAAATGGCCAGGCCCTCTGCGAAAGTCCACTGCCGGATTCCTGACGGCGTTCGCGGGAATACTGCAGTGATTCGAGGGCAGTCTCCGTTTTTTCGTCGTCCGAAATCGCCGCTTCGAGACGGCTGATCGCACGAGGCAGCTCGTCGTGGAGGATAACCCCATGCGTATCGAGCCGCTTGCCCACAAGACCCAGCAGATACTGGGCGAGATCCCTGAGCATCACGACATCGGGCGTAGCGGGCGATTGAAACGTGATCAGCATGATGGCTCCTTGCTTCGATCTGTATTGCACCATCGCACCGGAAAGCCATTCGGGCTTGCCCCGAGGACTCATGCAACGCGTCTTTTGCGTTGTGACGCAACACGACCGGGGGAACCGGTGATCGTCATCCTGTGACGACGGCCGGGGCCTCCACGATGACCGGCTTTGCACATCGGAGAAGCGCGGCATCCCCATGGGCGCGCGCCATCCGGCAAATCATCCCTGTAGTTTCATCCGGACTACTCCTGTTCAAGAACCAGTCACGAGAAAGCCTGTCTTCATTTTATATCACAGCGTGATCTATTCAAGCTGCGAATACCATCAGTAGGACCAATCTGGACCATGCGCAGGACCAGGCTTAACCCGTGGCCAGCCGGTGCTGCTGGGTGTCGGCGACCCGGAACGCACTTTTATATCACAATGAAATATAATCATGGCGACACGTTCTTTCGTTTCGCGAGGATTTCGCCGGAAGGTGTGGCCTCGTCCCATGTGATACCGCCCCCTTACTTTCCTATTCGAATCTTGTCCCGCTACGCTCTTATTCGCTGGTTTTCCAGCTTTGCCCCTCACCCCATTGCCGTCAGCTGGCCGGAACGTCTGAGATCCTGTCTCGGCGCATTGCTTGGGATTGCGTTCACCGGCGGGACAATGCACGTCCTTCTCGGGCCGGCAGCAAACATTCCACTCCTCGTGGCGCCAATGGGCGCGTCAGCCGTGCTGCTGTTCGCGGTTCCCGCCAGTCCGCTTGCGCAACCGTGGTCCATCATCGGCGGCAATATCGTCTCCGCGACGGTCGGCGTTGCCTGCGCAGGCTGGATCGCCGATCCAGTGGGTGCCGCCGCCTTGGCCGTCTCGCTGGCGATCTGTGCGATGTTTGCGCTGCGGTGTGTTCACCCCCCGTCCGGCGCGGTCGCCCTGACCGCGGTCCTTGGCGGTCCGGCCGTGCACGCGTTGGGCTACCGCTTTGTGGCCGAACCGATTGCGATCCAGTCGGTGATGCTGCTCTGCGCGGCCATCGTCTATCACGCTGCGACCGGGCATCGATACCCGCACGTCGCGCAGCGTTCGGGCAAAGGCGCGGCCGCATCGGCTGTGGCGTCGAACGAAGGTTTCACGCGCGCGGACCTCGAGGCGGTGCTGAACCGCCGCGGGGAATTGCTCGATATCGACACGGACGATCTGGAATCCCTGCTGCGCGATGTTCAGTTACAGGCCTACGCCCGCACGTTCAATGAACTGACCTGCGCGGACATCATGTCGCGTTCGCTGGTCGCCGTGTCGGCAAACACGAGAGCGTCGGCCGCATGGAGTCTGCTGAAACAGCGCCATATCAAGGCACTCCCGGTCACTGACGAGAGGCAGCACGTAATCGGCATCGTGACCCGCGCCGACCTTGTCGACAAACGGGCATTCAGCAAAGGGACCGGTTTGTCGTCCCCCATGCAACGCTGGTTCCGGCGCAGCATCACCCCGGCGCCGCTTGTCGGTGCGCTGATGAACGTCGACGTTCGCACGGTCGATGCGACGACGCCAATCGTCGAACTGGTGCCGGTGTTCGCGAACTACGGGCACCACCACATCCCGGTTCTGGACTCGAATCAGCGGCTCGCCGGGATGATCACGCAGGCCGACCTCATCGCGGGACTGTATCGTCAGGCTTACGCCAGGCAGCGACACACGGCATAGCACTATTACAGACACTTGCGCATGAACACATGCATAAATATCACGACACGATATAATTCGCGCTTTACCTATTTCTCCACGGCACTCCGATGAAAACACTCGCTCGCGGCTTGACCAAGACGGACTTCGAGCAGCTGTCCGAGTTTCGCTACCAGATGCGGCGCTTCGAGCGTTTTTCTGAGCAGGCCGCCCAGGGCGAAGGCATTACACCGTTGCAGTATCTGCTGCTCCTGCATATCAAGGGTTATCCGGAGCGCGACTGGGCAACCGTCGGTGAGCTTGCGGAACGGCTCCAGGCGCAGCATCACGGCGCGGTCGCGCTCGTGTCCCGCTGTGAGGCGCTCGATCTGGTCCGCAGAAAGGTCAGCGAGACGGACCGCCGCCAGGTCGAGGTTCATTTGTTGAAAGCGGGCGAGCAGGTGCTTGCCCGTCTCGCCGAGATGCACCGCGCCGAACTGAAGTCGCTCGAAGGCGCCTTTAACGTCCCCCAGATTGATTTTTGAGTCACCATGAGTCTCGATACCCATAAGCGCGATTTTTCCACCAACGCGCGGCTTCCCGGCATTTCCGCACTCGCTGCGGGGATCGGCGCCCTCAGCACGCTTGCTGCGTTCGTGCTGCTGAGCCTGATTCATCTGTTCACCAATCTGTTTTTCTTCCAGCAATTTTCGTTTGCGGACCGCTCACCGGCCCTCAACACGTTGGGTATCTGGGTGGTGATCGTCCCTGTGATCGGCGGTCTCATCGTCGGTTTCATGGCCCGTTACGGTTCGGAAAAGATCCGTGGGCATGGCATTCCCGAAGCAATCGAAGCCATTCTGTTCGGCAAGAGCCGCATGTCGCCGAACGTGGCGATTCTCAAGCCGCTGTCGTCCGGCATCGTGATCGGCAGTGGCGGGCCGTTCGGCGCGGAAGGCCCGATCATCATGACAGGCGGCGCACTAGGGTCGCTGATCGCGCAATGCGTGAAGGTCACTGCCGCGGAACGCAAGACGCTGCTGGTTGCCGGCGCGGCGGCGGGTATGACCGCCGTTTTTGGCACGCCGGTGGCTGCCGTATTACTGGCGGTCGAACTGCTGCTGTTCGAATGGCGTCCGCGCAGTTTTCTGCCGGTCGCGCTTGCCTGCGCAGTCGCGGGGTTCGCGCGCGCGGCATTCTTCGGCACAGGGCCGCTGTTTCCGCTTGAAACCGCGCCTCCTGGTGCGCTGTCGCTGGTGTCCTGCGTCATTGCGGGGCTGATGTCGGGCGCGCTCGCATCGGGTCTGTCGGCCGCGCTCTATAAGACCGAAGACCTGTTCGGCAAGCTGCCCATCCACTGGATGTGGTGGCCCGCCATCGGCGGCCTCGTCGTCGGCATCGGCGGCCTCATCGAACCTCGCGCACTGGGTGTCGGCTACGACGTGATTGGCGACCTGTTGCACCAGCACATTGCGATTCAAATCGCGCTGGCGATCCTGGTTGTGAAGGCGGTGATCTGGGTCGTGGCGCTGGGCTCGGGCACCTCAGGCGGCGTCCTCGCGCCGTTGCTCATGCTGGGCGCGGGGCTCGGTGTCGTGTTCGGCCACGTGCTGCCGGGCGGCGACCCTGCCCTGTGGCCGCTCGTCTGCATGGCGGCCACGCTTGGCGCCACGCTGGGGGCGCCGTTGACTGCAATCGTGTTCGCATTCGGCCTCACGCACGACAGCAACGCATTGCTGCCGCTGCTCGCCGCGACGCTCGTCGCGCACGGGTTTGCAACGGTCGTCATGAAGCGCTCCATCATGACCGAGAAAATTGCCCGGCGTGGTTACCACATCTACCGGGAATATGGCGTCGATCCGCTTGAGCGCCACCACGTCGACGAGGTGATGTCGCGTACGGTCGAGACAATCGACGGCGATATATCCGTGGGCGAAGCGCTAGCAACGTACTTCGGCACGACGCAAACGCATCGCGCCTATCCGGTCGTGCGCCAGGGCGTGCTGGCGGGTGTCGTCCATCGCGCGGTACTGGAAAAAATTCGCGATGACGGCGCAGCGCATGCGCTCGACTCGCGTCTCTCCGACGTGTTGCGTCACCGCTCCCCCGCTTTCGCATTGCCCAGTGAAACCTGCCGGCTCGTCGCAACGCGGCTGGCGGTGCACGGTCTCGAACGGTTGCCCGTGGTCGCGGACGCCGAAACGTTGCAACTGGTCGGCATTGTCTCGCGCAGCGATCTGGTCAAGCCGTCGCTTGCCCACTTCGACGAAGAGCACAAGAAAGAACGCTTCCGGCGCTTGCGGGTTCAGCCCGGCAAGCGGCACTTCCCCCCGGTTCCTTAAGTCAGCGACCGGTCGGCGGCCAGAAACAGATACGCGCTTCTTCCGCGCCCCTTCGGGGGCACACTCCTCCTGCCTCTCCAGCCTTTCCCGCTGATTCAGCACCCATTCCCTGGACGATATCGTCGCCACGTTGCGAAGCCATGTCGCGCTCCTTATGGCTGTTCCGCAACCGTGTCAAAGAACCGCGCATCGCAGGCCGTGCCCGGGAACGGAACCGGGAACGCGGTTCGCACACGTGACATCCAATACCGTATTCAGGATCGAATCGGCTGCGGATCGCGTGCGGACCGACTCGGACTTGCCATCATTGCTCAGGAGACGCGACATGAACATAATCAGCGCGGCACTGTTTGGCGCACTCGCCAGCGCACTCACATTGACCAGCCTCCCGGGCTGGGCACAGAGCGCCGGTCCCACTGATCCCCAGATCGCCGCTATCGTCGTGACCGCCAATCAGGTGGATATCGACGCGGGCAAGCTCGCGGAATCGAAAACGAAGTCGAAGGACGTCAAAGCATTCGCGCAACGCATGGTCACGGATCACAGCGGCGTCAACAAGGCTGCTACCGACCTTGTGCACAAGCTGGGTGTCACTCCGGAAGACAATCCAACGAGCCAGAGTCTCAAACAAGGCGGCGATGCGAACCTCGCCAATCTGAAAACACTCAAGGGCGCGCAGTTCGACCGGGCATATATCGACCACGAGGTGACGTATCACGAGAGCGTTCTCGACGCGCTGGACAAGACATTGATTCCGAGTGCGCAGAACGCCGAACTGAAAGCGCTTCTCGTCAAGGTGCGTCCGGCCTTTGTCGATCATCTCGAACACGCGAAGCATCTGCAGGCAGAGCTGGGCAAGAGCGGTGCGTGACCGGACACTTTGCGTAGCCGGACAGTGCCGGGGCACGCTACGTACCGGCGTCTTGGTCCTTGCCTGCGCTTTCGTTGCGATCATGGCGACGCCGCTGGTCGGCGTTTCCGAGGCCGCGGCCAAAACGTACGTGATCGTCGTCGAACAGATGCGCTTCAATCCGCCGACGCTCGCGGTGCATCGCGGGGATCAAGTGGTGTGGGTCAACAAGGACCTGTTTCCCCATACGGCGACTGCAGTGTCGAAAGCGTTCGATTCACACGAAATCTCGCCGAATGCCTCGTGGACTTACGTGGCGCGCCAGACCGGTAGTTACCCGTATCTGTGCACCCTCCACACCACAATGCGTGGCACACTGATCGTGCAATGAGGGATGGGAGATGAGTGAGGGTGACCTGGCGAGGCAGTCATGACGGACATCGCTGAAGCACATTCAACGTTTGCCGCGGACGACGAACGCGAAACAGTCCGTCGCATCGTCGCGGGAGATCGATCGGCGTTCGAATGGCTGATGCGTCAACACAATCGGCGGCTGTATCGTCTGGCGCGCGCCACGTTGCGTGACGGAACGGAAGCAGAAGACGCGCTACAGGCGGCGTATCTGTCAGCCTACAGATCGATCGCACGGTTTCGCGGCGACGCCACGCTCTTCACCTGGCTGTCCCGCCTGGTACTCAACGAATGCTATGGACGCCTACGCCGGGAAGCACGCCGTCAGAACGTGATTCCCATGGTGGACGCGAACACTCATGTCGATATCGATGCCATGACCGCGCAAGATTCCGATTCCCCAGACAAGGCGGTAGCGCGCGCCGAGTTGCGAGCCTTGCTCGAGCGCAAGCTGGATGAACTGCCGGAAGTCTTTCGCGTTGTGTTTGTGCTGCGTTCGGTCGAGGAATTGAGCGTCGAGGAGACGGCCCGATGTCTCGACATCCCGGAAGCGACGGTGCGCAGCCGGCATTTCCGCGCAAAGAGCCTGCTACGCGAATCATTGGCGCACGATATCGATCTCGCCGAGCGTGACGTATTCGAATTCGGCGGCGCCCACTGCGACCGGGTGGTCGCCAACGTCCTATCGCGGGTAGCCGGCGAGCATGACCAGGGCAGTAGCGCACCGGCGATATAAATCGCCTCTCCTCGTCGGCGCCTGTCGCTGTGTCTGCGCGATAGCGGGCATTCTCGCCGTGGCGGCAAGCTCGAGCGCGGAAACGCGGACGATCAGGATCATATCGGGTACCTATGGCACGAACTGCGGAACGCCACGGCGCGACGCGACTCATGACCTCGCGCGTCAGTGCGACGGACTGCAGACCTGCGCGTACATCCTGCGCAAGGCACTCACCGGCGCGCCATTCAAAGGCTGCCACAAGGACTTTCGTGTCGAATGGCTGTGCACCGATACCGAATCCCACACCGCCACGCTCAGCGCTGAAGCAGGGCCGGGCAGTCGACTCGTGCTGAGCTGCGTCGAAGAGACCGGCCCTGGCAGATAGACATCGCCGTGCAACCGGCCCCGTTCGACGTGAACGGATCAGGATCGGGCACGTTGATCATCTGGCGAATGGTTCACGAAACACATCAGACGTGCACGCATAGCGGCGCGATTCGCGATGAGGCATCAATTGCCTCATTCAACAGCCGCTCGATGACCTCGACGGCACTGGAGAGCTGATCGACGAGCGCTGCCGATTCGCCGGCATAGAGCGCTATCCGCTCAAGATCTCCCGCCGTGCTGCGTAATGGCGAATCGGTGCTGAACCGGTAGATCGTCGCCATCGTCACCGGGGGCAGTTGCTCTCGATAGCATGTGGATGCCCGCCGGCTGGGCTTAACTTCACTGTCGGGAATCTCTCCTTCATCGGAAAATGGGAGATGTCAATGAATGAAGAAGTCTTCAACCTCAGCATACGCAAGTTCTTAAAAATGGGCTCAAGCTGAAAGTGGAGTTTGATGGCGAATTCACGCTCCAGTAAGTGCGAGATGACGTTTTCTGCACGGCAGCCGCGACGACTATCGGCAACGGTTCGCGACGGTTTTTCGACCAATATGCCTTCGGCGACGTCAACCACGACGGATCGCTGTCGCCAAAGGCAGGCACCGGGCCATCTACAGCCCCTTCGACCATGCTCCCGTTCGGGCATTCGAACGTCGCTTTACCCTAAAAGCCGCCGTTGAGCCGGTGCCGGGTCCAACGTCTGGAGGGGGTCTATCAGAGCAAACGCCGGCCCGGATTCGTCTCGTGCTTCGTTACATTGCCGGGCGACCGGGCCATGATCGAACTTATGACAGGTCACCCCAACATAGGCGTCGAAATATCGACGCCAGAACAAGGCGGCCTCGTCGAGATCGCGCGTCCACAAGGCAACGTGGGCGAAGTTCATGAGCGGTCCTGTTGGGCTCGCCGCGTTACCAGATGCGCGCATGCCGGAACGAGACAGAGCAGCGCGGCCAATACCCAGAAGGCAATCGGCAAACCTACTGCCTTGGCAATAAAGCCCACGCCCGCCGGTCCGGCGAGATGCCCGGCGTAACCCGTCGTCGTGATCGCTGCAACCGCGAGCGTTGAAGGCATTGCGCGCTGCGACCCAGCGCGCCGGAACAACACCGGCACGACATTCGATGCGCCGAGACCGATCAGCACAAATCCACCCATCGCGAGTGCGGCGGTCGGTACAGTCAGCAGCACCACGAAACCGACCGTTGCGAGCAGTCCTCCCCAGAACATCGTCGCGCGGTCGCCGATGCGCGCGGTCAGAGCGTCGCCGCCGAACCGGCCGGCGGTCATGGCGATCGAGAAGAAGATGTAGCCGAGTCCTCCATGCGCGGCAGAAACCAGTCCTGTACCGGTGATGAGCAAGGCACTCCAGTCGAGCAGCGCACCTTCGACCAGAAAGGTGATAGCGGCGAGCACGGCAAGCAGGAGCACAATGCCGCGCGGCCAGGCAAACAGCGGCCCATTGCTCGCGTGCGTCGACACAATCAGACGGGAGCGCGCCATCGCGATGGCGACGAGCATCAGAACGGTGCATGGCAATGCGCTTGCGAGCGCCCCGATGTGCAACGAAAGCAGGAAGGTCATGACCGTTGCGCCAACGAATCCGCCGACGCTGAAAAGCGCATGAAAGCCCGACATCAACGGCCGGCCTTGCGCGCGCTCGACATCGATCGCATGAGTGTTCATCGCGACATCGAGTGAGCCGAGGAACGCACCAAACGCGAGCAACGCAATACCAAGCGTGAGCGGCGTACTAACGATGGTCAGCAAGGGCAGAACGACGGCCAGCCCCGAGCCACCCGCAACGATGATCGGCTTGGCCCCGTATCGCGCACTGAGCGCCCCCGTGACCACCATTGCAATGACTGAACCGAAGCCGATGCACAGCAGCAGGAGTCCGAGCACGCCCTCATCGACGCCAAGCCGCTGCTTGGCGAAAGGCACGAGCGGTGCCCAGCACGCCACACCAAATCCCGCCACAAGGAACGCAAGGCGGGTGGCAAGTCGGGCCGCAGGCAGATCTGGAGCCATTGCTTGCGACGTGAAGAGAGTTGATCGGGTGCTCATGGATTGGCTGGCTCCTGCGCCGGCACAACCGACGCGCCGGCTTTCGACAAGGCCTCACGCTGTACGCGCGGCAGATCATATTCGACGACTACACATTCGATCTCGTTGATGGCCGCCACCTTGTATGGGGCGCGAGTGTTGAACTTCTCAGTGAGTGCCAGCACCACGCTGTGCTCGCTGGACGCCATGACGGCGCGTTTGAAAATCGCGTCGGCGAGGTCGAACGCGCTGATGCCGCTCTTCGGCGAGATCGCGCAGGACCCAATGAAGCACCGATCGATATTCATTTGCACAACGTTCTGCACGGCGCTCGCATCGACGCATCCGCCGACCGCTGGATCAACCGCACCGCCGATGACGAGCAGACGAATATCGGATCGGCGCAGCACCGCGGCGGCGATATCGACTGAATTGGTCGCGACGGTGATGTCGGCCTCTTCGGGCAACAGCTCAACGAGCGCGAAATTGGTGCTGCCGCTATCGAGAAACAAAAGTTCCCCTCGCTGGATCAGCGGCACGGCCGCACGAGCCAATGCCGATTTTTGCTCGAAGGCTGTATCAATGCGGCTCGCCATCGGCGCGGAGGCGGGTGTGATCGGCAGCGCCCCACCATAGACCCTCCGGCAGCGCCCCCCGGCCGCCAGAGCCCGGAGGTCGCGGCGGATGGCGTCTTCGGAGATGTTGAATTCGGCGGCGAGCGCAGCTGCCACGACTGGCTGGCCCTGTGCAAGCCGATTAGCGATCTCATCGCGCCGGGAGAGAGGAATGTCGTCGTTCATGCACTATGGTAACGTGCACAAACAAGAATGTAAACGTGCATAAACGTGCACGTCGGGGTCGATGCCTGTCTGCATCCACTCGGCACGCATATGCGAGCCTTGGGCCTCGCGGACACGTCACCTTGGGCTTCGATCGAAGAACCCGGCTTTAACCGGAGATTTCCATCCGGCAAAACTGCGATTTCGATCCGAATAATGACCGGACATGACCGGACGCTCCCCTTAGCTGCCCATCGAGGCTCAAGCGCACGACCGGCGGCAACGGGTCGCGTGCGGACAGTCGCGATCCGCTTAGTTCTGTTCATGATGTGACAAAACACGGAGATGGGCAGCGGCACGACATCGAAGTTGGCACGACATCGAAGTTATGCAGTAGCCAATTGCGCATATCCTTCCAAGATCGATGCCATCGCGCTGGCCTCGAACCGTCATATGGCGCGGGAGAACGACCAGTGCCAGCGCATGACGGTCGCAAGAAAGTCCTATAGGGGCGAGGATATGGCCACAGTGTTTCTGACCGGCGCAAGCGGATTTCTTGGCGGCCATTTGCTGCGCGAGTTGTGCGCGGCGGGCTGCGAGGTGAGGGCGCTGTCGCGTCGTTCCGAGTCCGACGCGCTCATCGCCGAACTGGGCGGTGTTCCGGTTCGCGCGGAACTGGCGGATGTGGAATCGTTGAAGGCAGCACAGGCCGGTTGCGAGGCCGTGTTCCATGCGGCAGCCGACACTAGCATGTGGAGGCCGCAAGCGGCGGCGCAGACGGCCACCAACCTTCAAGGCACCGAAAACCTGCTGCAAGCGGCAGAGTCGGCGGGTGTGCAGGCCTTTGTCCACACGTCGTCGGTTTCGGCCTACTCGCACCTTGCGCACGCCACGCTCGATGAGTCGGTGCCGCAGCGTGGGGCTGAGAGTTGGATCAACTATGAGCGCACCAAGTATCTGGGCGAACAAGCCGTGCGGCGCTCCAGCGTGCCCTGGATTGTGTTCAATCCCTCACACATCCTGGGTCCGGGCGACCATCACAACTGGGCGCGCCTCATCATCTTGGTGGACCGCGAGAAGCTGCCGGGCATTCCGCCGGGCATCGGCTCATTTGCCGATGTGCGAGAAATCGCCAGCGCCCAGGTGCGTGCGTGGCAGAGGCAGCGGTTTGGCCAAGCTTACGTGGTCGGGGGCGAGCACGCCAGCTTTGTCGACTTCGTACACCGCGTGGGCGCTGTACTGGGCAAGCGCACGCCTCGCGGCGCCACGCCTGCCTGGGCGTTGATGACATTCGCTCGCCTGGCCGACGCATGGTCGCGGGTCACCGGCAAGGAACCCGACGTGACCCCTGAGAGCGCGATGCTCACCTGCTGGGCCTTGCGCGTGGATTCGTCCAAGGCCAAGCGCGAGCTGGACTACATTGAAACGCCCTTGGACACGCTGCTTGCCGACACCCTGGCCTGGATGAGGCAGGAAGGGCTGGTTGGCGCTGAAGGCAATCCAGCCAACCGAGCGCTACGCGTTCATTGACATGCCTGGTACCGCTGCGATGGCGGCGGCGCTGAAGGCGAGGGGCTTGATGCCACACTGAATCGTACGTAGACCACTGAGAGGTGCAGTGTGGCGATGAGTGGCCGTCGCAACGTGCGGACGGACCTCACGAGATAGCCGGACCCGGCAGAACGCAAAACGACAAACGAATCCGCATTTACTTCGCCGGATAAGAACCGATAAAGGCAGAAAGTTGTAATTCATGACCGGTGGCGCGCCGCAGAATGGTCGCCATGTGCAAGGTAGACGACCTGCTCACGCGTCGCGGCCATGTCACGGTGCACCGGATGGCAATGCGCTCGGGCAGTCACAAAATTAGTTGAAAACTGGTAACAGATTTAGTTGTGTGAGCGCATCCGGTCATATTAGGGCCAGTGTCGTAGTCCTGACCACAAGCGGCGCCTGCTGGATCTCCGGCCGCCCCCTTTTCGGCCAATGCCGTCATTGGGATGGGCGGGGTTCTACATCAGCAATGTGGCAGATTGCCGACGGTGACCGCGTCAAGCAGGCTGACCGCATTTTCCTGCATCGGTGAACTCACACTCCCGACCCTGAACGGGCGGTCTTTGGCAAATGTCGAATGGCCCTTCATTCGCCCACAGCGGACCATCAGATGAAGTCACTTCACAGATTGGACCGCTGACCCGTCTGCCCCGGCAGCGGAGAGGAATGTGGCGGTGATGCCACGTTTCATCCAGAGCATTGATAACGGCTGGACATCAATGCTTCGAAAGAATGCACTTATCGTCTAGCTCCATTTGCGTGAGTATCTCTAATCAAGATTCCAGCGAGATTGGAACGAAAGTAAAACGCATCGGAGACGAGGCTATGTACAACGCAAGACGCACCCGGAGCGGCTAACGATCGCCCGGGCCCACATATTCTCGCGCCCCAGCCGGTTCGAGCACCCGCCAACTCAACACGCATCAGACCGCGGTATCCGAACGCCAACGGCGTAGCGGTCGCTTGTCATGCCTGACGCTTTCGCCCAACGACCAATGCGAACACCCGTTTCTTTTCTATCGCAATGCCCTTCAGGAGACAACTTCATGCAGATCACCGGTATGTTGCACGGCGCGCGCCTGTTGCAATTCGTCGGCTTCCCGGCGAGTGAAATCCTCGGCCCGAGCGCCAGCGAGGAGGAGATCAAGACCTTGATCGACCGTCATCGCCAGATATTCATCAAGCCCGTCTTCAAGGGCGGAGTCGGAAAGAAGGGGAAGGCTGGTTTACTCGGCCGCGCGACCGATCTCAAGACGGCATTGATCGAAAAAGAGCGGTTGTACTTCGCCGAGCATTCCGTCGGCCACCTGAAAGCAAAGTCGAATGGCGTGACGTTCGAAGCCGGCGTTCCGGCCCAGCATGAGGTCTATTTCTCGATCACCGACTCTACCCGTTTTCGTGCGCCGACGATGACGCTCTCGCATAAGGGCGGCATGGACATCGAGGAGGTCGACCCGAGGCATGTGGCGATGGTGCCCTTCGACGCGTTGACGGGCCTGAAGGCGTTCGTCGTGGCGAACGCGCTGAGCGAGATTGGTGCGCCCAAGGAGATCATCTCGCCGCTCGTCCAGCAGTTGCCGAAGCTTTGGGAACTCTTTCACGATTTCGGCATGACGACACTGGAGTTGAATCCGATCCGCATGCGCGAGGACAAGAAGGGGCGCCTCACACCGGTCGCCTGCGACTTCAAGTGCGGTTTCGATCGCGACGATCCGCGATGGACGCGCCTCGGGCTGCCGCAACACCTGTTCGCGGCGGACTACTCCGACTTCGAACAGGAGATCAATCAGTTACGCACGCACCAGGGCCAGAGCGATGTGTATGTGATCAACGAGAAAGGCACGATTCTCGCGCCGACGTTCGGCGGCGGCGCCAACTCGCTCGTCACCGAAATGCTCGGCGACGCCGCGATCATCTCGTCGGATTTCGGCGGCAATCCCCCGTACGCGAAGATGAAGGAAGTGGCCCGTATCTGCTTCAAACACTGGCTCAAGCAGTCGAATGTGCTTTTCATCATCGGCGGCAAGTCGAACAACACCGACATCTTCGAGACGCTGCGAGCGATGGCCGATGCCCTTCGCGAACACTTCAGCGAGCATGGACCGACACCGCTTTACGTGGTGCTGGGCCGGGGAGGCCCGAACCTCGTGCGTGGGATGGCCGCGCTGAGAGACACATGCGACTCGCTCGGTCTGCCCTATCGGCTCTTCGGATTCGACTCCGACATCAGCGAGGTGATCCAGTACGCGCGTCAGGCGGACGCCTGGATGCGCGCCGGTGGCCGGGCCGACATCGCAGCACGGATCGGCGCACCGGCGACGGAAACCGAAACGGCGCAAGCCTGAGGAGAGCAACGTGTACAAGCAAAACAGCAGCCAGTTCAAGTATTTCGTCGGCGTCAACTCGCTGGCGCAGATCGCCACGCGTGACGATCGTGTGTGCGTGCTCAATATCCTGGGCGGTGAGTCCTCGGACGTGACGCCCGTCAGCCATGCATTCTCAGGCGGGAATATCGTCTTCGGCACGGCGCCGGGTAAGGGCGGGCAAGTGCTTCCCACATCGATCGGCGATATCCCGGTGTATAACAACGTCCGCGAAGGTCTGGAAGCGGGGCACCGGTTCAACTGCGGCGTGGTGTATCTGCCGCCATCGGCCGCCCGCGACGGCGTCGCCGAACTGATCCGCGTCAATCCGGATCTGAAGAAGATTTTCATCATCACCGAAAAGATCGCCGTGCACGACGCCCGCGAAATCCGCGCGATGGGTCAGCAAGCGAGCATCGACATCTTCGGAGCGAACGGGCTCGGCGTCGCTGACTCATGGAATCGCGTGAGAATCGGCGGAGCACTCGGCGGCGATAGTCCGGACGACTCATTGCGCAAGGGATCGATCGCCATCTTCTCGAATTCCGGCGGCTTCAGTACGACGATCGCGCAATACCTGCGCATGAGCGGCTGGGGCACGTCGACCGTCATCTCGAGCGGAAAGGACGTCTACATCCACTATGCCGCGCCGGAATTTGCGTTCGCACTCGCCAACGATGCGCGCAGCAAGGCCGCTGTGCTCTATTGCGAACCGGGCGGCTACTACGAGGCTGATGCGGCCTTCACGAAACCGGTGGTCGCCTGTGTGGTGGGCCGGTGGAAGAGCCGCCTCACGCGAGCGGTAGGCCATGCGGGCGCGATGGCGGGCGGTTCCGACGACGCGCAAGCCAAGGAGCGCTGGTTCATGGAGAAGTTCGGCGTGGACCGCCTTTTCGCGCCTGACGATCCGTGCTGCTCCGCCGCGGGCGCGGTCGTAACGAACATCGCGCATATCCCGGCGGCCCTGACCGCCGTCATGCGCGCCAACGCGACGATGCCTGACTTCGAGCCCGAAGGCAGCCTTGCGCTCAAGCCGTGGTTCGGCTCCGACCAGGGGATCCAGCTTCCGCCCCACCTTGCGATCCCAGTAGTGGGAGCAGTCGCGCCCTACGACGAGCAAGTCTTGCAGGTCAATCGACAAGTCGGTGCGATTGCGCCACGTCAGGCGTTGAAGGATGCGTCGGGGGCATCGCAGATGGATGCGAAAACGCAGGTCAGCAGCCTGCATGGCGCCTCGATGCTCGACGCGGCTACGCATTCGCTCGAAGCGAACGTCAGTCTTGCCCTGCTTCAGGAGTTCGGCGGAGAAAACGACGAGAAGCTCATCGATGTCGCGATCGCCGCGTTCGTCAATCTGCACGGGACGCCGGAACTCGCGGCGGCGCAAGCCGCTCGCGAAACCGGCAATGCACCCAACGCGATCCTGGCTGCCGCGGCGTCGATCATCGGGCCGGTGTGAACCATCCCGTCTTCAAGGACAGGCCGGTCAACTACGACCCGCGCGAAGTGTTCATCGCGGAACTGTGCGAGAAGCGCGGGGAATATAACGTGTTCCACGCTTTCTATCGCGAACTGGTGCAGGCGTTGTTTGATGCCGGCGTCTCCCGCAACGTGTACTGCGTAAACGTCGATGCCGTGATCGCGGCGCTGCTGCTGAAGATGCTGTGGCAGCCGCTGCAACGTGGTGAATTGACCGGGGCCGATCTGGAAACCGCCGCGTTCACGATCTTCCTTTATCCCCGCATGCTTGGATGCGCGGCGGAAATCGACGATCACCTGAACCGGGGGCGCAACATGGACACCCGAACGCCCGCGTCCCAGTGCCGCTTCGTAGCTTGAGCGCTTCGGCCGACACTCATAACCAGCGGACATCAATCGTTTCGAAAATAGCACTTATCGTTTCGTGTGGTTCGGGCGAATATTCGACAAACAACAAATCGCCCGAACACCGCAAGTTCAAAATTTCTGGAGACACCTCGATGCAACCCTCCTCACCCCCGCTGGCCCTCGGGCAATCGAAGGCATCCGCCGTGCTACGCGTGACGGCAGGCAACTTCCTGGAGCAGTTCGACTTCTTCCTGTTCGGCTTCTATGCGACGCAGATTGCCGTGGTCTTTTTCCCGGCGGGGAGCGAGTTCGCTTCTCTGATGATGACGTTCGCAGTGTTCGGCGCGGGCTTCCTGATGCGGCCGCTCGGCGCGATCATCCTCGGTGCGTACATCGACGATGTCGGCCGACGCAAGGGCCTGATCGTCACGCTGTCGATCATGGCGAGTGGCACCATCCTGATCGCGTTCGTTCCCGGCTATGCGACGATCGGACTCTTCGCCCCGGCCCTCGTTCTCATTGGCCGTCTACTGCAGGGCTTCTCCGCGGGCGCGGAACTGGGCGGCGTATCGGTTTATCTCGCCGAGATGGCGACGCCGGGCCGCAAGGGTTTCTTCACTAGCTGGCAGTCGGGGAGCCAGCAAGTGGCGATCGTCATCGCTGCCGCGCTCGGCTTCGCGCTCAATCAGTGGCTGGACACGGCGGCGATCGCTGCGTGGGGATGGCGCGTGCCATTCTTCATCGGCTGCATGATCGTGCCTTTCATCTTCATCTTGCGGCGCAATCTCGAGGAAACGCAGGAATTCAAACAGCGCCAGCATCGCCCGAGCATGAAGGAAGTGTTTACGACGCTCATGCAGAACTGGAACGTCGTGATCGCGGGCGTGCTGCTGGTCGCAATGACCACCACGAGCTTCTATCTGATCACGGTGTATGCGCCGACCTTTGGCAAGACCGTCCTGCATCTGAGCACCGCCGATAGCCTGCTCGTCACGCTGTGCGTGGGGATCTCCAACTTCATCTGGCTGCCGATCGGTGGCGCGCTGTCGGACCGGATCGGACGCCGTCCGCTCCTTCTCGGAATGACGATCCTGGCGATTGCGACGGCCTACCCTGCGCTATCACTGCTGGCTCACGCGCCGAGCTTCGTCAACATGCTGCTCGTGCTGTTGTGGCTTTCGTTCATGTACGGCATGTACAACGGCGCGATGGTCGTCGCGCTCACCGAAGTGATGCCGGTCGAAGTGCGCGTCGCTGGATTCTCGCTGGCCTACAGCCTCGCGACGGCCGTCTTTGGCGGTTTCACGCCCGTTATCTCGACCGCGCTCATTCATATGACGGGCGATAAAGCCGCACCAGGCTACTGGATGAGCTTCGCCGCGGTATGCGGGCTCGGTGCCACACTCGCACTGTATCGGCGCCGTCGCGTTCCGCTGCCTGCGGCTTCCTGAAGCATCGCTTCGCTCCTCGAACTTCAGCCTGACGTTCTTTCAACCATGAAATCCATCTTCCTGAAACTCTGCACCGCGGCGCTCCTCGGCAGCGCCGCCGCTGCGACGAACGTGCAGGCCGCCGATCTGCACGTGATGAGCTCGGGCGGCTTCACCGCCGCCTACAAGCTGCTCGGACCGAAGTTCGCGGCGTCCACGGGCAATACGCTCGATACCGCGCTCGGCCCGTCGATGGGCAAGTCGCCGGAGGCCATTCCGAACCGGCTTCAGCGCGGCGAGCCTGCCGACGTGGTGATCATGGTCGGCTATGCACTCGACGATCTCATCAAGCAGGGCAAGGTGATCCCCGATTCGCGCGTCGAACTCGCGGATTCGCGCATCGGCATGGTCGTGCGCGATGGCGCGCCGAAGCCCGACATCGGGTCTGAGGCGGCGCTCAAGGAAACCTTGCTGCATGCCCGGTCGATCGCTTACTCGGATAGCGCGAGTGGCGTCTATATCGAGCGCGAGTTGTTCAAGCGGCTCGGCATCGAGGAACAGGTGAAGACCAAGGCGAAGATGATTCCGAAGATTCCGGTGGCGTCGGTGATTGCAACCGGCGACTACGAAGTGGGCTTTCAGCAGGTGAGCGAGTTGCTCCCGGTGAAGGGCGCGGCGTACGTCGGCAAGATTCCGGAGTCGGTGCAGTCCGTCACCCGTTTCGCCGCGGGCGTACCGGTCGGCGCGCAGCATCCTAAGGAAGCGAAAGCGCTACTCGACTATCTCGCGTCGCCCGCGGTGCAGCCCGAGGTGAAATCGACCGGTCTCGATTCCGTCGCGACGCATTGAGACGAAGGCAACGATTCAACGCGGCAGGTCGGCGGGCTGATCGAAGGCTTCTTCCGGCTCATGCGCCAGGCTCAATGCTTCTTTCAGACGCGCCCGGTCGCAGGCGCGCTCCCACATCGATACGAAGATCACCGCGCAGGCGTTGCTGATCACGCTCGTCAGTGCGCGCGCTTCGGACATGAAGCGATCGATGCCGACCAGCAGCGCGACGCCCGCAAGCGGCAGATCGGGAATGACGGCGAGCGTCGCGACGAGCGCGACCAGTCCGCTGCCCGATACGCCCGCTGCGCCCTTCGACGTGAGCAGCATGACTGCGAGCATCGTCGCGATCTGGCCGCCCGAGAGGCGTACATCGCATGCTTGAGCGATGAACATGGAGGCGAGCGTCAGGTAGATCGCCGTGCCGTCGAGGTTGAACGAGTAGCCGGCGGGCAGCACGAGACCCACGATGCCCTTATCGCAGCCAAGCATTTCGAGCTTGACAATGAGGCGCGGCAGCACCGGTTCCGTCGACGACGTCGCGAGCACGATGACGAGTTCCTCGCGGATGTAGCGCAGCAGCCGCCAGAGCGAGAAGCCATGCAGACGCGCGAGCGGACCGAGCACGCAGACCACGAACAGCAGGCACGCCGCGTAGAACGACACCATCAGCATGCCGAGCGAGCCAATCGAACGAATGCCGAAGCGGCCGACCGTGAACGCCATCGCACCGAACGCGCCGGCGGGCGCAAGCCGCATGATCAGCGCGAGGATGCGGAACAGCACGTGCGCGACGCTATCGATAAATTCCTGTACCTGCCGCCCGGTGGTTCGGCTGGCGTTCAATGCAAAGCCGAACAGAAGGGCGAGCAGCAAGACCGGCAGCACTTCGCCTTTCTCGAAGGCGCCGACGAGCGTCTCCGGAATCACATGCAGCGCAAATTCGACAAGTCCGTGCGGCTGCGTGCGCGTTGAATACTGCGCGAGGACGGCCGTGTCCAGATGATGCGCGTCGATGTGCAGTCCCGCGCCCGGGTGCAGCGCGAACGCGGTCGCGAGCCCCAGAACGAGTGCAACGATGGTGAGAAAGTAGAACAGAGCCAGCGCCTTCAGGATTGTCCGGCCGATCTGCGAGCCGCTCGCAAGCGACGTGATGCCGGTGACGATCGTGCAGAAGACGATCGGCGCAATCATCATGCGTACCAGCGCGACGAACGCATCGCTGAGCGGTTTGAGCGAAGCGCCGACCTGTGGCCAGAAGTGGCCGACGGTCATGCCGAGCCCCATTCCAACCAGTACCTGGATGTAAAGCAGCCGGAATGGCCTTGGCAGTGTCATTTCGGGGTCTTCTTGGCCGCGCGGGACATGCCGCTGCGCTTCGTGTCGAGAATCGTCTGATAGAACTGCTGCGCGGCCGGCGCGAGCGGACGCCCCCGACGCCTGACAATGCCGACGCGCCTCGTCACGACCGGATCGACGAGCGGCACGCTGGTCAAAATCGGATGGTCGCGCATGGGCATTGCCATTGAAGGCACCGCTGCCACACCGAGTCCCGCTTCGATCAGGCCGAGCATGGTGGTGACATGGCGAGTCTCGCAGACGCTCGGCACGGCTGGCGCCACGTTGGTCAACGCCTGATCCAGCAGCAGGCGGTTGCCGGAAGTCTTGTCGACAGAAACGTATTCGTGTTCATAAAGCTCGCTCCAGGACACACGGGTCTTCCGGGCCAGCGGATGATCGCGACGGCATGCGGCGACGAACCGTTCCTGCAGCAGGACCTTGAATTCGACTTCGGGCTCCTGGCTGCCCATGAAGCTCACGCCGAAATCGGCTTCACCGCTGATGACCGAGCCGAGCACTTCGTTGGCGCTCGAGTCGAGCAGCTTGACCCGGATCCGCGGATAGCGGCTGTGATAGGCGGCAACGACGCTCGGCAGGAAATAGTAGGCAACCGACGGCACGCATGCGATGGTCACGTGACCGAGGCGGCTGCTGGAAACGTCGCGGATGCCAAGCAATGCGACATCGAGATCGTCGAGAAGTTGTTCCGCGCTTGGGGCGAACACGCGACCTACGGTGGTGAGCGTCACGCTGCGGGTGGTTCGCTCGAAGAGCCGCACGCCGAGCGCCGCTTCGAGCTTCTCGATGCGCCGGCTCAGCGCCGGCTGCGAAATATTGACAGCCTCCGCTGCTTTACGGAAGCTACCCAACTCCACGACGGCTCGAAACGCCTGCAAATCGTTCAGGTCGAAGTTGACGCCCACGAGCCATCCTCCGTATTTGACATGCGGCTATTTTGCATCATGCGGAGGAAAGCGCCCCATCGAGGTGACAACACCCGGGGCCCGCGAGGGGTCGCACCGAGGTCGAGGCGAGTGGCCGGTTCCGTCGTGTCAGCGGTCATTTATGGCCGAGAGCTGTGTGTCTCTTCATGGCCGATAGCACCAGTTCGATGAACGTGCCGCCGCGAGGACGTTGGAATTCTCAATGGCAGCTTTCCGGCGGTTTGTACGAACGCGTACTGCCGGCCATCTGCGGACTTTCGCTCTCCCGCTCACACGGCCATTCAAGCGTGGTCGTACGGAGGATCTGCTGGCTTATATCCAGTCGCTCGATGCGGGATTCTTGGGATGAATCTGTCAGAAACTCGCGAGCCGAAGCGGTCATTCAAACAGCCATCGCGGTGCCTGTAAGTATCGGCGTTAGCAAGACCCGCGCTGCTGGTGGAGCGAATCCAGAACGCGTGTCGTCGCGAGCGCGAACCAGGCGCACCTCAGTTCCCAATCGCGCAAAGATGCTATCTTTGAACCGTCTACCCAATATCAGCCGGGAGCGCGCTATGGCGGAAGACAAAGGTGATGTCGACGATCATTGGCACGTAAGCGCAGCCTGCTTCAACTGCGGTGCGGTTCGAACGGCCGCTCCCAATCTGTTCATCGCGCGAAACGGCGCTTCGGCGTTTGCTCACCAGCCTGCCAGTGAACAGGAAACAGAAGATGCGTGGCGAGGCGTCCTCATCTGTCCGGTGGCTGCCGTTCGGCCGCCAGAAGGTTTGAAGATGCCGACAGGCCTCTTTCCGCAAGCCTTGGCTCCCGGCGTGTGGAGGCTCGGGTATAACGCCCGCTCTTCGTACGGCGCTCACAGCTACATCACGCTTGCAGGCGGCCTGCGTCTGATGATCGATGGGCCGCGCTGGTCCGGCCACCTCGAGCGCTGGATCGCGGAAGCCGGAGGATTGGATCATATCCTGCTGACCCACCGCGACGATGTCGCGGACGCGGGCATCTATGCGAAGCGCTTTGGCGCCCGCGTCTGGATCCATGCAGACGACGCCGATGGTGCTCCGTTCGTCACTGACGTAATCACGGGTGATCTGGCGCATGAGATGTTGCCGGGCGTTCGGGTCATTCCGATGGCGGGACATACACGGGGAAGCGTCATGTTCCTCATCAGCCACGCCCTTTTCTCTGGAGACTCACTGTGTTGGGATTTCCGCAGGCACGCGCTGCATGCCTTTCGAGACGCCTGCTGGTACGACTGGTCCACCCAACTTCGCTCCCTCGAGCGACTCGTTCACGAAAGCTTCAGTGGCGTGTTCGCCGGACATGGCGGAAGTATCATTCTGGATGCACCGACCATGCAGCGCGAACTGCGAACGTTGCTCGATACGGTAAAAACGGACTGAGACTTTCCCGGCAAGTTGATCGCAGTGCCCCGTTTGAGGCGCAAATTCATGCGGACATCGTGCAGATGGAGGACACCATCGGTTCTATGCAATAGCAAAAGCTACTTCCTAAACCAGTACATGTATCTCTCGCAACGCTTTCCTCAAAGCGTCCCGAGTGCCTGCGTCACCTAGCGCTTTGTCGGGGTCACATAGCACGAGGTTATCCCTCGCTGTTTCGAAGCCGTCGCGCCTGTCATCTAACGCGAGCCACTTTACGAGGCGATGGCGGGTCACGTACCGAAGCACCTGTTGCCCTCTGGGAATTCCATACCAGAGATGTGCATCGTAAAATCGTGTGTGATACGTCGCACCGACTACCTTATCCCGCAGGGCTCTCACTGGCAACGCGTCGCGCGCACGATTGAAGCCGAGTACTTTCACCCAGGTCGTGGACAGGACAATCTCAAGGTCCAGATAAGGCTCAAGTGTCTCGGCAAGTACCTCGGCGTACTCGAAAAGCCGGATCCGGGACGGGTCGCTACTGACAATCCCGTGCCTGGTGCGATATGCGTCGCCCCTGTGAAGGACACCGTCGAAATCCAGCAGAAGCACCTTCCGGTCCGACTGCCAGGTCGGTGGATTTTTTTTCACCACTGTCGTGGCGAAGTCCATGTTTGGATCAGTCATTGCTGGAGTTGTTAAAAGCAACAGCCTGCACACTACGCAGCCCGTCACAGTCGTGATGCATGATCGGGTAACAAGTTCAGCCGCTTCCCTTTCGCGGTTGGACTTGACATGCAGAGCTCATACAATTTCTGGCTGGTGGCGATATCGTTCGTCGTCGCCGCCCTGGCGTCCTGCACTCGACCTGACCGGACGTATCTTCCTGCTGGCCTCGCCGCGTCAGCGCCGTGCGTGGCGGCTGGGCGGCGCGCTCTCAAGGCGATGACGTGCGACGAAATGCAAGGCTTCCTGCTCGGCAAGCCGTTCGCCAGACTGACGCCGGGCGGCTAGCCGGCCTTGAGGTCCTGACGATCCTCACGCCCGGCATCGGCGACCGACACGAGAATCGGCGCCGCCTGCGCACCTTCACGCCTGGTCAGCTTGCCGTCCACCGACGCGCCGCAATCCATCCGCAACTGCTGGTAGTAGATGTTGCCGGTCACATGGGCATTGCTCTGCAACTCGACAAAGTGATCGGCGATCACGTCGCCGACGATCGTGCCGTTGACCACCACGTCATAGCCGTGCACGTTGCCTTCGATCGAGCCGCGGTCGCTCAGCACCAGCAGTGTCTGGCTGCCCGGCTCGCCGCTGACGTTGCCCTTCACGTGGCCGTCCATGCGCAGACCGTCACTGAACTGAAGGTCGCCGGTGACGCGCACGTCGTGCGCGATCAGGGTGGCGAGCTTGGTCTGCCGGATACCGGCGGTTTTTTTCTTGTTGAACATAAAGATCTCCCGGGAATGAAGATGTTCGTCGCGTGATGCTGTCCGGGCGACGAGTCGAGGGCGTTTGCCGTTTGCCCTTTGCCGCTGTGCGTAGATGCGGGTGCCGGTGCCGATGGTCATCGGCGTGGCGGTGCTGCTTGCGCTGCTTGCGCCGGCGGCCTGGTGTTGCGCTGCCCGCGCAGGAACTGCAATTCGGCGGTTAGCCGGGCGACTTCGGCGGCGGCGCTGTCGGCGGTTTTCTGCACCGCGTCGCGCGCCACCGACTCCTGCGCGAGCGCGAGCCGCGTGCGCGCGAGTTCAGCCTGCTCGCTGTCTTCCGAGACTGGCTCCGCCGTGCATTGCTCAGCCTGCGCGGCACCGCGCTGCATGCGCCAGGCTACCGTGGCTGCCACGCCCGCCGCAGCGCTGAACACGCAAACAACGACCCACACGGCCACCCGAAGACCAGGCGAGCGCGCCGGCCGCAACGTATACGTGCGGCGCGCCAGACTGACCGCAGCGCGGGAGAAACGTGGTTCAGCCATGAGGATCGGGCGCGAAAAGCGCGAGATAGCCAGCCGGATCGACGGGCGAGCCGTTCACCAGCACTTCGAAATGCAGATGCGGACCGGTCGAGCGGCCGGTCGAACCGACATCGGCGACATACTGTCGCGGCAGCACCAGATCGCCGACATGCACGACGATGCGCGACGCGTGGCCGTAGCGCGTCACGAGTCCGTTGCCGTGATCGATTTCGACCGCATTGCCGTAGCCCGATTTCTCGCCGGCGAAGATCACCCGGCCGCCCGCCGCGGCGAGAATCGGTGTGCCGGTTTTGGCGACCAGATCGATGCCGGGATGAAAACTCAAACGCTGCGTGAACGGATCGGCGCGGTTGCCGAACGGCGAACCGAAGCGCGCGCCGTCGGCAGGCATGCGGCCTGGGAACGCGGCGTAAGCGATCGTGTGGTCGGCGGTCTGCTGTTCGAGCGTGGACAGCGTCGAAGAGATGCAATCCAGCTGTTGCTGCGTGCTCTGCGGATTAGCTCGACCGGCGCGTTGCGGCGTCAGTTCGGCGCAACGCCGCGGCGGCAACGAGGGGCCGCCCTCGCCGCTGTCGGTGGCGGAAGTGTCGGAAGTGTCGGGGGCGGCGGGAGCACCGGGCGCGGCCGGTGCGCGCGGCGCCGGCTTCGGCGTGTTCAGACGCGCTTCGAAATCGCGCAATGCGCCGACCTGCTTGGTCAAACGCGCGATGCGCGGTTCGATTTGCGCCACCGATGCGTTCAGCTTGCCGAGTTGGTCGATCGCATAATCGCGCTCCACGCGGTTCGCCGCCCGTTCGCCGGACGCATCCCGCGCCGGCCAGTGCATGCCGATCGCGACGCCCGCGGCGAGCGCCAGCGCTGCCGCGCCGCCAGCGGAGGCGAGCGCGATCGTCAGCGCGGTACGCCGCGTGACGAAGCTGACCGAGCCGCTGCTGAGCTGACTGCCGACGCGAAACAGGAACGCCATCAGCGACTCGCGGCGCGTGGTGCGCCAGGCCGCGTGCGGGCGGCGCACCACGCCATCGAACGGGACGGGACAGCGGAGAACGGAACTAACTGCATGCGGCGTGCACCGGCTACATACCGGCGGTGTTCGTGGACAAGGGCGCCGATTATCGCCTGGTAGCACGAAGCATCATCTCAAATACAGAGCGTCTCGCGGGATGCGCAACGCGGCGCACTTGCCAGCCCTTCCAGCGCCTTGAGCCGCTCGGCCAGCGCATCGCTCGCCCGCATCATCGGCATGCGCAGTTCATCGCGAATCAGGCCCTGAGCAGCCAGAAGCGCCTTCACCGGCCCCGGATTCGGTTCGGCGAACAACGCCTGGATCAGCGGCGTGAGCGTAAGAAAAATGCGCCGTCCTTCTTCGAGCCGGCCCGCAGCGAGCGCGCGATACAACGCGACAAACCGTTCGGGCCGCAGATGCGCCGACGCCGCGATCGCGCCACTGCCACCGAGACACAAGGTGTTGAAGATGTTGATGTCCTCGCCGGTGAGCACCTGCAAGCGGCCGTCGCGAATCAGCGCGAGCGTGGTGTCGAGCGAACCGGCGCAATCCTTCACCGCCTGAATCCGCGGATGCGCGGCGAGCGTCAGCAGCGTGTCGAGTTCGAGTCGCACGCCGGTTCGATAGGGAATGTCGTACAGCACGACCGGCTTTTCGCTGGCGTCGGCGAGCGCCGTGAAATGGCCGACGATACCCGCTTGCGAAGGCCGGATGTAGTACGGCGCGGCCATCAGCACGCCGGCTATCGGCAGCCGGTTCAGTTCCACGATGCGCTCGCGCATGCTCGCCGTGTGATTGCCGGATACGCCGACCAGCACCGGTAGCGGTTCTGCATCCGCGCTGCTGTCGGCGACGGTTCGCGCTTCATCGAGAATCGTCGCGAGCACGGCGTCCTGTTCGTCGGCATCGAGCGCGGCCGGTTCGCCGGTCGTGCCGAGCGCGACCAGACCGGCAACGCCTGCCTCGGCGTAACGGCGCACCAGCGCGCGCAGCGCGGCGTGATCGACCTCGCCGTCGGTGAACGGTGTGATGAGCGGGATCCAGATACCGGAAAAAATAGACATGTCTTTACCTCGAATGCGACCGTATCGATTCCGTACAGCGTGCGAGGGAGGAAAGACAGGAAATGCCGAAGGCGGGCGTTGACCGGGCTGTTCCGTCGCACATCTGACGGAACAGCGTGCTCCGGTCAGATGAGCGGCTGTTTTTTGGCTTTGGCGCTAACTTTCGGACTGTTCACGCAACCCGCGTGCGCAACCACGGCGACGTTCGCAAGAACGAGACGTGTAGTGCGTGACGAGCGGAGTCGGAGCGTTTGGCCGGTATGCATGAAGCGCAGTGTAACCGGCTTGGGTGCAACTTGACAAAGCCCATCGCAAAATTGCTTGACTTCTACGCCGGGCAAACTAATATACGCACCGCGTACATAAACCAGTACGAAATCTACTCTCGACAGGTGAGCGCATGAGCGTCCCGCAACAAGCCTTCCTACGCGATGCGATGCGTCGCCTGAACATGACCCGCGACACCTTCGCCAGCCGCATCGGCGTCTCGCGCCGGGCGCTCGACACGTGGCTGCTGCCGGACGATTCACAGGAATCGCGCGCCATGCCGGAGATCGTCGAGCGTTTCGTGTCGGAAATCGTCGTGCGCGGCGAGCCGGGAGAGACGTATACGCAAAGCGTAGACTCGCACTCGCTGGCGAGCCAGATGCTGTTCGAGGGCAAGCCGCAACTGCTGTCGGTCGACCAGTTCTCGCGCGATTCGGTCGAGGCGCTCTTTCGCGTCGCCGACATCATGCAGCCGATCGCGCGGCGTCGGAAAATCTCTCGCGTGCTCGAAGGCGCGGTGCTCGGCAATCTGTTTTTCGAAGCCAGTACACGAACGCGCGTCAGCTTCGGCGCGGCGTTCTGCCGGCTCGGCGGCTCGGTGTGCGACACCACCGGCTTCACATTTTCGTCGATGGCCAAGGGCGAGTCGATCTACGACACCAGCCGCGTGATGAGCGGCTACGTGGATGCGCTGGTGATCCGCCATCCGGAGCAAGGCTCGGTGGCCGAATTCGCGCGCGCGACCAACGTGCCGGTGATCAACGGCGGCGACGGTCCCGGCGAACATCCGAGCCAGGCGCTGCTCGACCTGTACACGATCCAGCGCGAGTTCTCGCGGCTGGGCAAAATCGTCGACGGCGCGCACATCGCGCTGGTCGGCGACCTGAAGTACGGGCGCACCGTGCATTCGCTGGTCAAGCTGCTGGCGCTGTATCGCGGCATCAAATTCACGCTGATCTCGCCGCCGATGCTCGAAATGCCGGGCTACATCATCGAGCAGATCTCGCGCAACGGCCACGTGATCGAGCAAACCCACGATCTCACCGCCGGCCTGCGCGGCGCGGACGTGGTGTACGCCACGCGCATCCAGAAAGAGCGCTTCACCGACGAATCGTTCGAAGGCTATACGCCGGACTTCCAGATCAATCAGGCGCTGGTGGATAGCGTGTGCGGCGCCGACACCTTGATCATGCATCCGCTGCCGCGCGACAGCCGGCCCGGCGCGAACGATTTGAGCGTCGATCTGAATCACGATTCGCGGCTGGCGATTTTCCGGCAAACCGACAACGGCATTCCGGTACGAATGGCGATTTTCGCGGTGCTGCTGGGCGTGGAAAAGCTGGTCCAGCATTCGATGCGCGACGCCGTGTGGCGCCCGCCCGCCTATCTCGGTCCGGACGATGCGGTGTTTCACGGCATCGATTGATCGATCGGAATTCAGCCGACGTAAAACGGCCTTGCTGTTGATCCGCAAGGCCGTTTTTTTATGCTGCCGTCATTGAACCGCTGCGCGATCAGCCCCACGCTTGCGGCGACTTGCCCTCCACCACCGTGCACTGCAAGCCCGACATGCGGCCGGCTGCGTCGATTGCCACCTCCAGTTCGGCAAACGGATACGACTTCAACTCGACCGCATCGAGCGCGATCTGTCCTGACGTCACCAGCGAAACCAGCGCGAGATAGCGACGATCCGGCCCACGCCGTTGGTGCCGGGTGAGAATGGTCCCGGCGGATACGCATACGGCAACTTCCCTTCGACATAGTCCCGCGTGTAACTCAGCAACGGCACCGCCTCCATCCGCACCAGCACTGCACTGCGGCGCGGCTGCGGTTGCGCGACGTCGCGCAGTGCCAGCGGCTTGCCGGGCTCGTCGAGCATCCAGGCTTTCATCTTGCGGCTCCCTCGGTTCGTTTCGGTGGTTGAACTATAGACCCGGGGTGCAGTGGCACGATCCTCGACGTCCGGAACCTGGTCTCGAGGTTCACGATCCTCGGCGGATCGGCGTCGAGTTGCACGTCATTTTTGCACCACATCGGTTCGAATATGCGCACAATGGGTGCACGCACCCTTCCCGCGCGTTGCCGGTCGGAAGTCTCGGCGAGTTTCTTCCCATTGCGGCCGGCACTGCGCGCGCGAGCCCTTGTCAAGGAAACATTGGCGCGTTTTTTGCTGTTACGATGGCTACAGAAGGAAAGTACAAATCTGGAAGGAGTGAATGATGCGCCCCGGAAAATCGCTGAACGGTGCCACGCGAGGATTCATTATCCCCATCGGCGGCAAGGAAAATCGGGTCCAGAACCCGGTTATCCTGCGACGTTTCGTCAAGCTTTGTGGTGGGTCACGCTCGCACATTGCAGTCATCCCGACGGCCTCTTCACTGGACGATACGGGGGATCTCTACGAGACTGTGTTCCGCGACCTCGGGGCTGACCGGGTCAGTATCCTGCCATTCAAGTCCCGCGCCGACTGCGAGTTCGACAAATATCTGAAAGTGCTCGATCACGCTGACGGTGTCTTCATGACCGGGGGCGACCAGGTACGCCTCGCCGAGATGCTGATCGACACGTCGGCCGCGGACAAGCTGCGGCGCCGCAACGCACACGGTATGCACGTAGCGGGCACCTCCGCTGGGGCCTCCGCCATGTCCGCCGCGATGATCGCCGGCGGCAAGAGCGGTGCCACGCCTCGCGCCGGGATGGTCGATCTGGCGCCGGGCCTGGGTTTCATCAGCCGCTTTGTGATCGACCAGCACTTCAGCCAGCGCGATCGACTCGGGCGCCTGCTCGCGGCGGTGGCCTCTATCCCATTCGGGGCGGGCATCGGGCTGGATGAGGATACGGCCGCGTTCATCGGTCCGGACAACACGCTGGAGGTGGTCGGCACCGGTAGCGTCACCATTATCGACGGATCGAATCTGCGCAATTCGGCTGCAAAGCCGGTTCGCCACGACGACCCGGTAGGGCTGACAGGAGTACGTCTGCATATTCTCGTCGAAGGCAATACGTACGATCTCGCAACACACACCCTCTCAGGCGGTATCTTGTCCGCGAAAAGCAACGCCGCCTGCGAATTGACCGCCGCTGCCTTGACCTGACCGGTTAGAAGCGGAATCCGCTTCATTCACGAACCGGACAGCGCGCGTCTGCCGCGATCCGCTTGCCGATATAATCGTACGAGGCACCAGCGACCAGCGACTGGGACGGCAGAAACCATAGACGCCAGCTGATGCGAGCGCGCCAGCAGCAGTGCTGCCGGCGAAACAGGCGGATCACGTGGTGGCTGCACGAGACCTGGGCTACTTCGCGATTTTGCACTCTACCCGGAGTGAACGTTGAGTCGTGCAAAGGCGTCCACGGGCGGCACACGCGGTTTTATCGTCCCCATCGGCGGCGATGGAAGACGCATACGAAAGGCCGCCATCCTGCGCCGCTTCGTGCAGCTTTGCGGCGGCTCCCGTGCGCATATCGCCATCGTCGCCACGGTCTCCGAAATGTCCGACGCTGGCTATCGTTACGAACGAGCGTTCCGCGATCTGCGGGTTGATCGGGTCAGCCTCCTGCGATTTGGGACCCGAGCCGACTGCGAGTCGGAGCGGGACCTGGAAGTGCTCGATAGCGTCGACGGGATTTTCCTTATAGGGAGCGAGACAGCCCATCTTTCCGAGACCCTGGGCAGCACTTCGGTGGCCCAGAAGATCCGCAACCGGAATGCACAGGGTATCCACGTGGCCGGCACCTCGACGGGAGCCGCGTTCCTGCCGGAGCAGATGATTGCGGCCGGACAGAGCGGCACGACGCCCCGCGCGGACATTGTCGAATTGGCGCCGGGCCTGGGCCTGATCGGGCACTTGATCATCGATCAGCACTATCGTCACCAGGACCGGCTCGGGCGTCTACTGATGGCCCTGACTTACAACCCGCTAGCCGTTGGTATCGGCCTGGATGAAGACACCGCTGCGTTTATTGGTCCGGACCACGGGCTGCAGGTGGTGGGTAGCGGCGGCATCACCATTGTGAACCCGTCCCAACTCCAGCACTCCGCGATCCATCCAGATCGTCGCCATGCGCCGGTCAGCGTGATCGGCTTGCACCTGGACATCCTTGTTGAGGGCGACCTGTATGATTTGGCGGCGCATAGGGCGACCATCAGCGCTCATTCGGATTCGCGCCGGTAAGCCTGGGTTTTCTCAAGTCATCACGTGAGCCGCCTGGGCGACCTCTCGCGATCAAGCGCCGGGCTTCCCCCAACCGCCGAGTGCTCGTGCGGCGCGGACCGCCGGACGTCAGTCGGGAAACACTTCATCCAGCGAGGCCTCCCGAAGGACCTCGATCTGGATGTCAGGTACAAACAAGTCCGAATACATCGGATCGTTATCGACCTGCTCCCAGCAACCGGGCTTGCCTATTTCGCACATCTTTTCTGTTCTGCTGTTTTCTATATAGATCCACGACAGCGCGCCAAAAAACCTTTCATGTCGTTCCGGCGCATTGTCCGATGAGCTTTCCATCGGCACCCACCCTAGCCCCGGCACATAGAACTCCACCCACGCATGATCGTAATCCGGCGTACAGACCGAGTTGACTCGCGCATATCTCAGCTTATACTCGGGCACCTTGAAATCTCCGACGGGCCTGCATGCGACCCCGCAAAGCCGCATTAATCCTATTAACAGCTCCATGTACTTTCCGCAGGTCCCTTCGCCGCCTCTCAAGGTCTCGACGGGACTTGTGTACTGGTTGTTGTATCGGTACGCCAACCTGCTATAAACATATTCGCGCACGGCTTTCGCAATTTTGACCACATTGCCGCGCTCGTTTTCGGGCAGAGCCGAAATCAGTTCGGCTGCAATGTCTTTTAATTCCAGCCGGTCCATATCATACCTGGACTCTTCTTTAAGAAAGCGCGTCTTGATATCGTCGGGATAGGGCGCATCCGTGACATTCAGTTTGTATCGTATGCCGTACACCTCGATTACAGCACTATAGCCAAAGGAACGGCGCTCTTTATCAAGCTCGACGCCGGTCAGATCAAATTCCACGATCTCGTTGCCATTTTCGTCTTTTTTTAAAACACCCGGAACGTCGCCAATAATCCTGATTGACTTGATCTTCTGTCTTCGCGTCTCGACTGGAATCGACAGCCTGACGCACATCTCGACACCACCGATTCTGTTCAAAACTTCACGGGCGGGTTTGAGCATTTCAGCATAAGTCAATTTCACTTCATACCCCGTCGAAAGGCCGAAATTCCCCATCTCACCAAGCTCTATTATTTTGTAGTCAAGTCTTTCGATAAAGCCATCGGAGACATGGTCGTTGAGTTTTATGCTCGGGCTGCCACGTTTCCCCGATTCAGAACTCGCATCGTCGAAAACGTCCCAGCTATCCTGGTTGTAATATATATAGATGCCGGGCTCTTCTTTATCTAACGTTTTAATGGAAGCGATTCCCGAGGCCCCTTCATACGGTATGGTCAGCGACGCCAGATGAATCCCATCAAGGCTGTAGATATAGATGGCCTGGCTGGCGCCGTTCAGTATAAACAGGCGATCTCCATGCAAGGTAATATCGTTGGCACCGTGACCTACCTCGGCCGCCTGTATTAAACCATCCTCATCCAGAATGAACAGGGCGCCACGCCTGTCGACCGCATAATACCGATCGTTTTTCCAGCACAGCCCAACCAGCTCCCCTGCCTGATCGATCGTAATGATGTCCATCGCGTCACGGACCGTTCCATCCTCTATCCCGACCGCGTAGATCCGATTGGAACGCGAATAATTGACGATACCATCCGGCCGCATACAGAGTGCAGCCGATCCTTTGAACGCGTTGACGCTCCTGAAATTGACAATCCCGTAAAAGAATCCAGTGCGAACGTCAATTTTGCCGAGCGCCCCAAGGTCCGGATCGACGACGAACAGCGCTTCTTCCTCGTTGCTATCGACAGAGACGATATGCCTCGCAAAGAGAGGTTTTATCGGCGTGACCACAAGTCCCCCGTATCGTTCTGATTGACGAGGCACGGGCGGGACCGGTGCCTCGTCAAGTCGGGCGGGATGCGGCGCCCGAGACCGCAACAGGGCTCAATCGAGCGTGCGCGCTGCGCCTGCTACGCTCAAGCAGGCGCAGCAAGTCCGCTAATGCTCCCTGCCCCTCGATGCTTCCCGGTCCCGATCCCTCGAGGCGTCCCGGTCCCTGCCCCTCAAGGCCTCCTGCTCATTGCCTCCCAAGGCCTCCTGCTCACTGCCTCTCAAGGCTTCCTGAATAAAATCGGCATAGTCCGAGAGGTGCCTCAAATTGGAATCCAGAGAATTGCGCGACGACCCGCTCATCGCTTCGTGACGTATCAGGTCCAGCGCGACTTCGACGGCTATCCTCCGTTTCGAGGACGCATCGAGCTCGGCTTCGTTATCGTTGTAGAGAAGAAATTTCTGTCTCTCGTCCATTTTGGCTCTCCTAAGTCTTGACGCTCATGAAGGGTGTGCATCGGATGCTTCACCCGCCTTGGGGTCCTGCTACCAGGTCGGCTTGCGACCGCCTGGGACGTCGCCGTTGCCACGGCGAAAACTCATTCAGTCCTCGATCTCCCGCGCTAGCCGCACGCCGCGCTCGTCACGGATGATCTCCATGCTACTGTCCCATTCGAATCCGCCCAGATCGTCCAGACGGATCTTGACGGGCCCGGGTCTTCTCTCGGCCGCATGCCCTGCTTGCCCATTGGGCCGGAAGTGCACAATCTGCTCCCAGGCACGCGTGTAGTCTTCGCTCAACAGGAGGAGCAGATCGCCAGGGCCGGCCATCTCGAGCGCCGATTGATTCGCTGCCTGCTCATCGGCGATGACCTCGATCTGCTCTGCCCCGACCCCGTTCTCGCGCAGCGCGTAGCACAGCATTTCCGGCACTTCGAGGTGAGCCCGCCCACGCGAGTCGCAGTCCCGGTGGCAGATGTAATGCTCGAAGTGTCCGGCCGCGATACGCGCGATCTCCAGGACGTCCTGGTCACGGCGGTCGCCCGGAACCGTCAGCGAAACGATCTTCGCGCGCGCGGCGCCCAGCCGGTCTACAAGAGCGCACATGGTCCTCACGGCCGCCGGATTGTGCGCATAGTCCAGAATCACCCTGAACGGATGCTGATCATAGATGTTCGTTCGACCGGGGGTCTGCTGGAAGGTGTTTTCGAAGGTGCGCAGGCCGAGGCGGATGCCCTCGAGATCGATCCCGAGACCGCGAGCAAGCGTCGCGGCGAACATCGCGTTCTGCACATTGTGCAGAGCGAGTCCTTGCACCGTGGCCGGAATCAGGTGCGTCCACAACAACGGAAAACGGTGACCACCGTCCCACAGGGTGATCATGTGGCCGTTTATCTCCTCCTCCAGAATGACCGCCACCCCGCCCGCCCGTATATGCTCATTGACCAGGGGGTGGGCAGGGTTCATGGTCACGTAGCCCAGGCGGTTTGCGCGGCTATGATCCGCCATCTTCAGACATAAGGGATCGTCAGCGTTGACGACAGCCATGTCCTTCGCCACTTCGATGACGATGCGCTTGACCTCGGCCATCTGCTCCACGGTCTCGACCCCACGCAGGCCCAGGTGATCGGCGGTCACGTTGAGGCAGCCCGCCACGTTGCACTCCGGATAGCCCAAACCACATCGCAGCAAGCCGCCCCGGGCCGTCTCCAGTACGGCGGCGTCGACAGCGGAATCCGCGAGAATCATGCGCGCGGATGTCGCCCCGGTCATGTCGCCTTCCACAGTCAGCCGTCCGTCGATGTAGACGCCGTCGGTTGTACCCAGACCAACCGTATAGCCCGCCAGCTTCATGATATGGGCCAACATGCGCGACGTGGTGGTCTTGCCGTTGGTGCCGGTAATGCTTGCAATGGGGACGGTCGTTGGAGCGCCGGGTGGAAACAGCATGTCGATGATGGGCCCGGCCACGTCCCTGGGCGTGCCGTCGCTCGGCGCCAGATGCATCCGTAGACCCGGGCACGCATTCACCTCGCAAATGGCGCCGCCAGTCTCACGATACGACCTGGAGATATCGGTGGTGATGAAATCAACACCACCGACGTCCAGCCCAATGGCCCTGATCGCCCGGACGGCCATTTCCCGGTTGTCCGGGTGCACGCTATCGGTGACGTCGACGGCGGTGCCACCGGTGGAGAGGTTTGCGGTAGCACACAAATAGACGGTCTCGCCCGGCTTGGGTACCGTCTCCGGACTCAAACCCTCGTCTTCCAGCAGGCGTTTTGCTGCGCCGTCGAGCTCCACGCGGGTAAGCACGTTTTCATGCCCCACACCCCGGCGTGGATCCCTATTCACCTCTTCCACCAACGCCTCTATGGTGTGAACCCCATCGCCCATCACATGAGCGGGGATGCGCCTGGCAACCGCCAGCAATTCGCCATTGACCACCAGCATGCGGTGATCTGCCCCCGGGATATAGCTTTCGACGAGCACGCCGCCGCTATACTCTTGCGCCCTCTCAAAGGCGAGCTCCACCTGCTCCGGGCTTGTAAGTTTGATTGATATGCCTTGCCCGTGATTGCTGTCCAAGGGCTTGACCACAACCGGGTAGCCGATGCGCTCGGCGCAATCGACGGCGTCGCCGGCGTTATAGACCCTTCGTTGCCGCGGCACCGGAAGTCCCGCGTCATGCAGGGTGCGATTGGTCTCCTCCTTGTCCGACGCCTGGTCTACGGCGATCTGACGCGTCTCGCTGGTGAGCGTCGCCTTGATCCGTTTCTGGAAACGCCCGTAGCCGAGCAGTATCAGGCTCTCGCCGTTCAGGCGCGTACAAGGGATTGCACGCTTCTCAGCGGCGCTCACCAACGCAGCAGTGCTTGGCCCCACGTCGCGACTCCGCGCATAACGGATGAAATCATCCAGTTCATGCTCAAAGTCGAAATCTTGTTCAGGATTCTGCTCCGGCTTCAGTTCGTCAGGAAGAAGATGCTCGATCAAGGCAAGAGACAGGTTTCCGGCCTGCCGACCGACATCTTCATCGTGGTACTCATAGACTACGTCGTAGTGTCCCCGCGGCCCGGCTGCACGCGTCTTGCCAAAGCTCACGTCCGAACCCGCGACCTTCTGCAGTTCGATGGCTACGTGTTCCATCACGTGACCCAGCCAGGTTCCCTCGCCTTCCCACATGCGTCGCACGAACCCGCCGGCGGTATTGTAGGAACAGCCATGCTGTTGAAGGCCGGGGAGATAGCCCAGCAGACGATCGATGAAGTCGTGGCCAAGCCGCATGGTTGGCCATTCCTCAAGCTTCCCCAGATCGACGGTGTACCGAATGACCGGGAAATGTGCATGAATATTAGGTCCTTGATAAGCGACGATTGACTTGATTTCCATCGAATGACCTCCTGAAGTTCTGATCTCAGGTAAGCCGCAACCCCTTCGAGCCATCGTAGAGGTGCACTAAACGGCATTCAAAATACGACGAATTGTCATAACAATCGCTGGCTGCCCCTCATCTCCCGTTCTCTCGTGCAGAGGATTTTTAGCGAAGCGGAGGCGGCGCTCGGGGATAACCGCAGACACGGCACGAAAGGCGCGCCCGCTTCGCAAAAAATTCTTGGGGCTGGACTGCTCCGCCGGTGGTAACGGCTATGAGCATTGAATCAGTCGTATAGCAACGGTTTTGCCGATGACGGCGTCGGCGGCATCACGTCCGTCGTGCCGTCTTGCGCTTGAGGGCTGCGTACACCATCGTGTAGTGCAAACAGGTCGCGCCGCGCGCGCACTGAGCCGCCATGGTCGGAGGGCGGCCAAAGCCGTGCCGCGAATTTGCCGCAAAGCGTCGAGTCAGGCGTGCAGAACTCCTCTACAAAAATAGAGGTAATTCCAGATAAAGCAACATCTCTTCTGCAACTGTCCGGTTGCCTTTTCTGTTGCCCGTTTTTTTAGCGAGTAGCGATTGCGTCTGAGGGAGAAGCCTTCGCGAGGCGAAAGTAGAAGCGTTTTGGAAGTAGAAGCAGCCTGGGCTCAACCAGTCGACGTTGCCCGCCCAGATGGTCGCCATGTCCATTCCCTAATGCTCTGGGTCCCATCCTGTACGGCGCGCCGAACCGCTGAGGAGATGGATTTCCGCACCGTCGCCAGGCATCGCCAGCAGCGAGGCGGAGGGCTTGCTCACCCGCCGGGAGACGATCACGCACCATCTGCCACCGGCAGGAATGATCGCTTTCCGATGCATATGTATCAGGACCGGCTGCGACCAGCGCCCGGCTGCGGTTGACGGGTCGACGCACGTTAACCGCTCGCCGAGGCCAGCATCGAACCGGTACACCTCTCCGTCCCGCAGCGGCAAGAATAGTCGGCGATCAATTCGGGAGTAATCGCTTCATCGATAGTGAGTCCATAGGCGATAGAAAGCTCGTCGCCCGGCATCACGTCGCTGAGCGTCTCGATGAAAACCCGCCCCCGCTCGTCCTCGATCGCCTCGCAGTTCGGCTGGCAGGAGTGGTTCAGCCAGCGGGCGCTGTTGCCCCCGACGCTGCCGTCGATCACGCGCCCGTCAGCCAGTCCGAAAATGAACGTGTGGCCGCGCATTCCGGACCGCCGGTGCCTTGCAGAGGCCCGCCGCCACGAAGTGAGCTCGCCGCGATATTCGAAGATCCGCTGGCCGGCAGGAATCGCTTGCAGCGCGAACACGCCTCGTCCATGAACCGATGATTTTCTGACCGTAATGCGCCGCACTTCATCACCCACAGATTTGTTGAAGGCTTGGAGCATAGCGAGCGGCGCGTTGCGTGGCAACCGGGGCCGTCGCGTCAGAACAACCCGGTCTGTCGGGCATCGCGCGCCGGCGATTTAACGCCAACTTGATCCCATACCCCCGCCCACCCCTCCCCATATCAACTCTTTTTGTTGAGAACGCTTCTCATTCGCAAGTATATTGCATAGAATGCACACCGCAAACTCTTTGTAATAAATGTGGAATATCCGGGTAAGGATGACGATGCCTGCCCGGTCATCACACTCACGACGGGGATAAAGATGAAGTTGCGGTCCGACGAGCCGAAGTTCGGCAAAATCAGCACGACGCTGTGCAGCATGTTGGCTGCCGGCCCCGCCCTCGCGCAAGGCACCGCCGGCACGCCGCCGCCCGACCAGGAAGGCCAGCTCGCACCGATCGCCGTGCAGGGCCAGGCAGGCGACGGCTTCAAGACCGACCATTCGGCGTCGGTCAAATTCACCGCACCGCTGGTCGATACGCCGAAATCGGTGACGGTCATTCCGCAGGAGTTGATCCAGAGCACCGGCGCCGCGACGCTGACCGAAGCGCTGCGCACGGTGCCGGGCATCACCTTCGGCGCCGGCGAAGGCGGCAATCCGCTCGGCGACCGGCCGTTCATCCGCGGCTACGACGCGCAGGGCAGCACGTTCGTCGACGGCTTGCGCGACATCGGCGCGACCACCCGTGAAGTGTTCAACATCGAAAGCATCGAAGTGACCAAGGGCGCCGACGGCGCATACGGCGGCCGAGGCGGCGCGGGCGGCAGCATCGATCTGATCAGCAAGACCCCGCATCTGGGCAACGCCGCCGCCGGCAGCGCGGGGCTTGGCACTGACCGCTATCGCCGCTTCACCGCCGACGGCAACTGGCAGATGACCGACCACGCCGCATTCCGCCTGAACGTGATGAGCCACAACAACGACGTCGCCGGCCGCGACGCAGTCAACAACGAGCGCTGGGGCATCGCGCCGTCGTTCACGTACGGCCTCGGCACGCCGACCCGCGTGACGGCCAGCTACTACCACCTGTCGACCGACGATTTGCCCGACAGCGGCATTCCGTACTTCTACACGACCACCAACAAGCCGGCCAACGTCGGCACGATCTATCCGGCCAACGTGGACCGCCACAATTTTTACGGCCTGCTCGATCGTGACTTCCGCAACACGACCTCGGACGTCGGCACCGTGCGCATCGAGCACGACATCAACAGCAACCTGACGATCCGCAACACCACGCGTTATACGAAGTCCACCCAGGACTACATCTGGACCCAGCCGGACGACAGCCAGGGCAACGTCGTCAACGGCATGGTGTGGCGCCGCGCGAATACGCGTGCGAGCGACGTCTACAGCCTCGCGAACCAGACCGAGCTGTTCGGCGAGTTCAAGACCGGTTTCATGAAGCACAGCTTCACCACCGGCCTCGAACTGTCGCGCGAGACCAGCGTGAACGATTCGTACAGCGTGGCGGCGGCGAGCGGCGCGATCTGCAAGACCAAGGGCATCGGCGCGGCGTCGGGCTATAACTGCACGAGCCTGTGGTCGCCGAATCCGAACGACCCGTGGGCCGGATCGGTTAGCAAGGCGAACGATCCGAGCGAGCAGCGCACGGTCACCAAATCGCTATACGCGTTCGATACGATCGAATTCACCAGGCGCTGGCAAGCCAACGTCGGTTTGCGCGTCGACGATTATTCGACGGATTTTCGCAATACGGTCGCCAACGGCGGCAAGCGCACCTCGCGCGACGACACGCTGTTCAACTACCAGCTCGGGCTCGTCTTCAAACCGGCTTCGAACGGCAGCATCTATGCGTCGATTGCGACCTCGTCGACGCCGGCCGGCGCGCTGCTCGGCCAGGGCAGCGAAACGCAATCGCTGACACCCGGCCGCGGCGGCGTCGGTGCGAACGCCGATCAACTCGCGCCGGAAAAGAACCGCAGCTACGAAATCGGCACCAAGTGGAACGTGCTGAACAACCACCTGTCGCTGACGGGCGCGCTGTTCCAGATCGACACGACGAACGCGCGCGTCACGCTGCCGAATAACGAATATGCGATGGCCGGCAACAAGCGCGTGCAGGGTTTCGAATTCGGCGTGGCCGGCCAGCTGACCAGCAAGTGGCAGGTGTTCGGCGGCTACACATATATGAAGAGCGCGTTGCGCGACAACGGCAAAATCACCTCGGACAACGGCCACCAGTTCCCGAACACGCCGAAGAACAGCATCAGCCTGTGGACCAGCTACGACGTGCTGCCGAAGTTCACGATCGGCGGCGGCGCGTTCTACATGTCGCAGGTGTACGGCGATACGGCGAATCTGCGCGCGGTGCCGTCGTACTGGCGCTTCGACGGCATGGCAAGGTACCGGATCAACAAGAAGGTCGATCTGCAACTGAACGTGCAGAACATCTTCAACCGGACGTATTACGACCAGGCCTATCCGGCTCACTACGCGTCGATCGCTCCGGGACGTTCCGCGTTCCTGACGCTCAACGCGCGCTACTAAGTCATGGTCCGATGAAACACGTGACGTTGAAGGCACTGGCAAGCGTGTCGCATGACGAACTCGCCACGATTCTCTCCGGGCCGCCGGCCAAAGCGGCCGCATGGGTGGCGGCGGCCGCGCATCACGGCATTGTCGAGGCGCAGGCCGTGTATGGGCAGTATCTGCTCGACGGCCACGGTGTCGAACGCAATGCGGAGCAAGCGCTGACGTGGTTCAGGCACGCGGCGCGACGGGATCATCCGATGGCAATGAACATGCTGGGCCGCTGCTACGAACACGGCTGGGGAACCGCCGCATGCGCGCCGGTGGCCGTCTACTGGTACCGGCTCGCCGCCCAGGCGGGGCTCGACTGGGGCATGTACAACTACGCATCGGCACTCGCGCTCGGCAACGGTATCGCGTGCGATCGCGCGCAGGCGTTGCAGTGGTTCCGGCGCGCCGCCGATCTGGGTCACGTGAAGTCGATCAATTTCATCGGCAGTTTTTACGAGGACGGTTGGGAAGTCGATGCGGACACAAGCATCGCGTTCGACTATTACCGGCGTGCGGCGCAAGGCGGCGACTTTCGCGGTCAGTTCAACTATGCGCGGCTCCTCGCCGAGCGCGGCGAGATCGATGCGGCGCTCGGATGGTTGCGGCGCGTGCCGCATACGGCGACCACGGCGTTCGTCGCGAAGATGCAAGCATGGCTCGCCGCTTCGCCGGTGACTGCGTTTCGCGCGCTGGCCGAGGACGTACGCGCTGCGATGAACCTGGCACAGGAGTCGCGCGCATGATGCTGCATCTCCAGGCTGTGCTCAGCAAACGGCAGGTCGCGCAATGCCGTGAAGTGCTCGACGCGGCGCAATGGATCGACGGCAATGCGACCTCCGGCGAACAGTCGGCGCAGGCCAAGCGCAACCAGCAGTTGCCCGAAGGATCGCCGGCCGCGCGCGCGGTGGGCGATGCGATTCAGGACGCGCTCGGCCGCCATCCGCGCTTCTTTTCCGCCGCGTTGCCGCTCAAGGTGTTTCCGCCGCTGTTTAACCGCTATGCGGGCGGCGACGGTTTCGGCATCCATGTCGACAACGCGATCCGCCACCTGCGCGGCACCGACTTCCGCATTCGCAGCGATCTGTCGGCCACGCTGTTTCTCACCGAGCCGGACACCTACGACGGCGGAGAACTTTGCATCGAAGACACCTACGGCATGCATCGCGCAAAGCTGCCCGCCGGCGACATGGTGCTCTACCCTGCTTCTAGCCTGCATCACGTGAGTCCGGTGACGCGCGGTGTACGGGTTGCAACGTTCTTCTGGATTCAGAGCATGGTGCGCGACGACGGCGAGCGCGCGCTGCTGTTTCAACTCGACAACGACGTGCAGCGCGTTGCCGCCGAGAAAGGTTCAAACGATGCAACCGTGGTCAGTCTCACCGGCATTTATCACAATCTGCTGCGCCGCTGGGCCGACGCCTGAATCGGCGGACTACTCATCTCGCGCAAAACAGTCTTTCTTTTTGCACCCAGAAAGACGCCCCTCCAGCATATTTACTTTCCAGTTCGTTAAGCGCAACGTCCGTTGTTGATGTGCGCCGCTTCGGTATCGCTCGCTATGGGTTGCGCTTCCCCGCTTTAACCTGACTTGTCGGTGACTCGCCGCCGACTCACTGTCGAGTCATGCGCGCTGCGTTCACATGTCGTTGCGCTCGCAGCGGCATCGAAATTGCTGAGATTGATTTGCTAAGCCGCGACGCTTCGGATACCGACACATCGGATGCCCGCACGCCGGATACCCGCACGTCGGTTACCCGCACGTCGCCGCCTGCATTGACCTTTCATGGAGCAAGCAGAACGTCATGTCCACGAACAACGATCGTCAGGGTTCAGGCGACGAGTCCGCCGCCGCCCTACGCCAACCATCGCGCCGCCGCTTTCTGCAATCGGCTGCCGCCGCGGCCACCGTCGGCGCCGCACCGCATCTGCGGGCGCAGGCGCAAACCCCTTCTGCGCCGCCCGCCGAAGTTCATGCACCGGTGCCGCAGCATCCGGTCACATTGAACGTCAACGGTCGCGCTTATACGCTGCAACTCGAACCGCGCGTGACCTTGCTCGACGCGCTGCGTGAATACGCCGGCCTGATGGGCACAAAGAAAGGCTGCGACCGCGGGCAATGTGGCGCGTGCACGGTGCTGATCGATGGCCGGCGCGTCAACGCGTGTCTGACGCTTGCAGTCATGCATGAAGGCGAGACGATCACGACGGTCGAAGGACTCGCCGCCAACGGCGCGTTGAGTCCGATGCAGCGCGCATTCATCGAACACGACGCGTTCCAGTGCGGCTACTGTACGCCCGGGCAGTTGTGTTCCGCGACTGCCCTCCTGGGCGAGTTTCGCAATGGCACGGCCAGCACCGCGACCGCCGATGTCCGCAGCCGCCCGCCACAACTTTCCGACGCTGAGATCCGCGAGCGCATGAGCGGCAATATTTGCCGTTGCGGCGCGTACGCGAACATCGTCGCAGCGGTGCGTGCCGTTCACGAAAGCGGCGGACAGAACAACGGCAACGCCTGACGGAGCAACCAACATGGATGCGATCTCTTACGAACGCGCCGGCGATATCGCCGGCGCGCTGCGCGCCGCGCAGCAACCCGGCGCCGTGTTCATCGGCGGCGGCACCAATCTGCTCGATCTGATGAAGGGCGGCGTAGCGCGGCCGATGCGGCTGATCGATATCACGCACATCGGCGGGCTCGATGCGATCACCACGCTGCCCGACGGCGGCGTGCGTATCGGCGCGCTGGTGCGCAATAGCGATGCGGCCAATCACGCGCTGGTGCGCGAGCCATACCCGTTGTTGTCGCAAGCATTTTTGTCAGGTGCGTCGCCGCAACTGCGCAATATGGCGACCGTGGGCGGCAATCTGTTGCAGCGCACTCGTTGTGGTTACTTTTACGACACGGCTTTCACGCAATGCAACAAGCGCCTGCCTGGCAGCGGCTGCGCGGCGCTCGAGGGCCACAATCGCACTCACGCGATTCTCGGCGCGAGTGCGCAGTGCATCGCCGTCAACCCGTCGGACATGAGCGTGGCGCTGGCCGCGCTCGATGCCGTCGTGCGCGTGAGCGGCCCCAGCGGCGAGCGGACGATTCCGTTCGCGGAATTTCATCGCTTGCCGGGAGATCGGCCGGACGTCGATACCACGTTGCAGCCCGGTGAACTGATTACCGCGGTCGATCTGCCGCCCCCGCTGTTCAGCGCGCATTCCCACTACCTGAAAGTGCGTGACCGCGCCAGTTACGCATTCGCGTTGGTGTCGGTCGCTGCCGCCTTGCAACTCGACGGCGAGCGCGTGAAGACCGCGCGCATCGCGCTAGGCGGCGTCGCCCATAAACCGTGGCGCGCGAGCGTCGCGGAGCAGATGCTCGAGGGCCGGCCGCTTACGCAGGCAACGTTGCAAAACGCTGCCGCGGCCGCGTTACGCGATGCAAGGCCGCAGCACGACAACCGCTTCAAGGTGCAACTCGCGCAACGCGCGATCGTGCGCGCCGCCAATCAGGCCGCTGGCCGCGCAGGAGGTGTCGCATGAATCTGATCGGTCAACCGCTGGACCGCACCGACGGACTGCTGAAAGTCACCGGTGAAGCGCGCTATGCCGCCGAGTTTCCCGAAGCGCGGCTTGCGCATGCGGTACTCGTCACCAGCACGATTGCGCGCGGCACCATTACGTCGATCGATGCGAACCGCGCGCAAGCGCTGCCCGGCGTGCTGCTGGTGATGACGTATCAGAACGCGCCGCGCCTGCCGAACGGCGGCCAGGCCGCGTTTGCGCCGCCGAGCGGCCGCCGCTTGTCGCTATTGCAGGACAACCAGGTTCACTACAACAACGAACCGGTCGCGGTGGTGGTCGCCGATACGCTGGAACACGCAACCGACGCGGCCCGCCAACTGCGCATCACCTATCGAGGCACGGCGGCGACGCTCGATTTCGCGCAGGCCAAGCCGAACGGACACGCGCCGGATAGACCGCAAGGCCGGCAAACCGATACACAACGCGGCAGCTTCGACGACGGCATGCGCAGCAGCGCGGTGCACGTCGACGTGACTTACACGACGCCGATGGAGCACCACAATCCGATGGAGCCGCACGCGACGATGGCGCGCTGGGACGGCCCGCAACTGACGCTCTACGACTCGACACAAGCCGTCAGCGGCGCCGCGACGGTGGTCGCCAGGACGCTCGGCATTTCACCCGGCGACGTGCGCGTGATCTCGCCGTTCGTGGGCGGCGGTTTTGGTTGCAAGGGCTCGTCGTGGTCGCATGTGTCGTTGTGCGCGATGGCGGCGAAACAGACCGGGCGTCCAGTGCGGCTCGTATTGGAGCGGCCGCAGATGTTCGGCCCGGTCGGCGGACGTCCGCGTACCGAGCAGCATCTAGTGCTCGGTGCGCGCCACGACGGCACCTTGACCGCGATACGCCACGACAGCATCTCGAACACGTCGATGATCGAAGACTGGACCGAGACCTGCTGCATGGTCACGCGCATGCTGTACGCGGTGCCGAATCAGGTGACCACGCACCGGCTCGTGCCGCTCAATGTCGGCACGCCGACCTTCATGCGCGCGCCCGGCGAAACGACCGGCTCGTTCGCGCTCGAATCGGCAATGGACGAACTCGCGGCCGCGTTGAAGATGGACCCGCTCGCGCTGCGCATGAAGAACTACGCCGACGCCGATCCGCAGGAGAACAAGCCGTGGTCGAGCAAGGCCTTGCGCGAGTGCTATCAGCTCGGCGCCGAGAAATTCGGCTGGTCGCGGCGTACGCCCGCACCGCGTTCGATGCGCAACGGCAGCACGCTGATCGGCATGGGCATGGCGAGCGCGACCTACCCGGCCAATCGCAGCGAAGCCTCGGCCATCGCGCGGATTCTGCCGGACGGCTCCGCGATGGTCGCCTCCGGCACGCAGGACCTCGGCACCGGCACTTACACGGTGATGACCCAGGTCGCCGCCGATGCGCTCGGCTTCGCGCCGGAAAACATCCACTTCGCGCTCGGCGATTCATCGCTGCCGAGAGCACCGGGGTCGGGCGGCTCGCGATCGGCGGCGAGCGTCTCTCCGGCAGTACACGATGCCGCGACCCAGGCGCGCAATCAACTGATCGCGCTGGCGCTCGCCGATACCGCGTCGCCCGTGCACGGCATCGCGCCCGACGACATCACGGTAGAAAACGGCTGGGTCGTGAGCCGCTCGCAACCGGCGCGGCGCGATCCGGCCGCGGCGATCATCGCGCGCGCCGGCGGCAAGCCGATCGAAGCGACCGCGACGGCCAAACCAGGCGACGAGGAGCAGAAGTACTCGCTCCACTCGTTCGGTGCGGTGTTCGTCGAAGTGCATGTCGATGCGGACCTCGGCACGATCCGCGTGCCGCGCGTGGTCGCCGTGTACGACGTGGGGCGCGTGCTGAATCAGAAGACCGCGCGCAGTCAGCTGATGGGCGGCATCGTGTGGGGCGTGGGCGCGGCGCTGCAGGAAGAGACCTCGCTCGACGTGCGCTATGGGCGCTTCACCAACGCGAATCTTGCTGAGTATCACGTGCCGGTGAATGCCGATATCGGCTCGCTCGATATCACCTTCCTCGATCGGCCCGATCCGCATATCAACTCGCTCGGCGTACGCGGGATCGGCGAGATCGGCATCACGGGCGTGCCGGCGGCGATCGCGAATGCGGTGTATCACGCGACCGGTGTGCGCGTGCGCGACCTGCCGGTGACGCTCGATAAGGTGATGAGCACGGTGCGGGTGTGAGGCGGCGAGTGTATGCACGGGCGTGTGCCTGAGCGTGTGCCTGGGCGTGTGCCTGAACATGTGCCTGAACATGTGCCTGGGCGTTGCATGGTGGCGTGCATTGGCGCTTGCCTGCAACTGCGTTGCATCGCACAATCGTCCTCATCCTTTCTACCGGTGCCCGCCCATGGCCTATGCCTCGCTCGCCACTGGCGTGCTGCTCGCCGCCGGCTACGGGTCGCGCTTCGATCCGGACGGCCTGCACAACAAACTGCTTGCGCGTATGCCCGACGGCACGCCGGTCGCTCACGAAGCCGCGCATCGGCTGCTGCAGGTTGTCACGCGGGTGCTGGCCGTGGTGCGGCCGGGTTCGGACGCACTCGCGCGCTTGCTGAACGACGCCGGTTGCGACGTGGTGTTTACCGCCGACGCGGTGCGCGGCATGGGCGCGAGCCTCGCCGCCGGCATCGAGGCCAGCGAAGACGCCGAGGGCTGGATCGTCGCGCTCGCCGATATGCCGCGTATCGCCGTCACGACGATCGAAGCCGTGGCGCACGCGCTCGATGGCGGCGCTTCGCTGGTCGCGCCGTTTTACCAGGGGCAGCGCGGCCATCCGGTCGGCTTCGGCATCGAACACCGCGACGCATTGTTGACGCTCGACGGCGACACCGGCGCGCGCTCGCTGCTGACTTCGCAGCCTGTGATGCAACTGAATGTCGACGACGCCGGGATTCTGCGCGACGTGGATACGCCGGAAGATTTGCGCAATGTCTAGCGCCGGCTAGCGCCGGCGCGATCGGGGGCGATTCCAGTCCGGCACGCTTGATCCGGGTCCGTGTTCAGGCGCATACTGTACATTCATACAGTATTTTGGCCACATGGATTGACGCGTGACGCTGCGCGCGCATCCGCGGCGCGTCAGCATGCAACGCATTCCAATCGAACCGTCTTTTGCCGCATGGCGGCGCGCCGCGCGAGCGCTGCTGCGGCAAGGTGTCGAACCAGGACAGATCGAGTGGATCGAGTCCGACGATGCGGCGGCTCACGGAGAAAACGGCATTAGTGACCCCGCCCGGCAAGATACGCACGCTTTGGCGGCGACCGGCACTGAGGCCACTTCCGGTACTTCAGGCGCATCGAACGCTTCGGACACCACCACCACTGCCACCGCCTTTGCGGTCCCTGCGATTCCCCGCGAACTGCTCACCCGGCTGAAAACGGCTGGCTGCTTTCGGGCGCCGGACCGCTGGGCTCTGTTGTATCGCGTCCTGTGGCGTTGGACGCACGGCGAGCGCAACGTCCTCGATCCCGACGACGCCGACAGCGCGTTGCTCGATCAGCGCATTCAGGCCGTCGAGCGCGAAACGGACGATCTGCTCGCGCTGACGCTATTCAGGCGGCGCGATCCGTCGATGGGCCCGCCTGAATTCGTCGGCTGGTACGAACCGCATCATGACCTGCTGGCGCGCGCCGCCGCGCGACTCGCACCCCGCACAGGCGAATCCACGTGGATGCTGACCACCCCGCACGGCGCGGCATTCTGGAACGGGATGCTGCTGCGCATCGGCCAACCGCTTCCAGACGAAGCCGCTCATTCCGCTCAGGCGTCAGCCGCCAACGCCATGACCGGCGAAGCCATCACCAGCGAGCCCACTGAAGCGCTCTGGCTCGCGTATTACGCCAGCGCCTTCAATGCGGCGCAGTCATCCGTGCCGCTGCGCTACTGGAGAACGCCGCCTGCCGGTCCGCCATTGCCTGCGCAGCTCGCGCTCGCGCGCACCCGGCTTGGCGCACAAAGCGCCCCCGTCACCGTGCCGGATGCGCCACCGGTCGAGTATTCGGCGCTGACACCGCCGTTTCGCGAACCTACCGGGCCGCTTGCCACCTGCAGACGGTGCGCGTTATGGCGCAACGCGACGCACGCGGTCGCGGGCGCCGGGCCGGCACATGCGGCGATCATGGTGGTCGGCGAACAGCCCGGAGAGCAGGAAGACCGGCAAGGCGAGCCATTCACCGGACCGGCCGGCCAGCTGCTGGATGCCGTGCTCGCGCGCGCGGGCGTCGAGCGCGCGGCGCTGTACCTGACCTATGCGGTCAAGCATTACAAATGGGAATGGCTCGACCAGCAGCGCGTCCACCGCACGCCCGCGCAGCGCGAGGTCGAAGCTTGCCAGTACTGGCTCGAAGAAGAACTCACGCGGATCGCACCGCGCGTCGTCGTCACGCTCGGCCCGACCGCGCTGAAAGCGCTGACCGGCCCGCACGTCAATCTGTCCGAATACCTCGGTCAGACGATCGCCCACGACGGGCGCCTGATCGTGCCGACCTACCATCCGTCGTATGCGCTGCGAACCGCCGACGCCCGCTTACGCAACGGTATCGAGGCGACAATCGCGACGGCGTTCAGCCGCGCAGCGAAGCTGGTGGCGGGCTGAGCAGCGCCGACCCGCGCCAGCATACGCGCCGCATGCCCGCGCCGGGCCAACCTTGCGAGCAGTGTAAAAGCTGCGTTAAACCGCACTAACGACCAAAAGCGGACCCATCAGCATTGCGCCCCGGGCAACAATTTGCCGAACGCAACATGCTGTTTGAAGGTGAGGAAGTACGGGAAACGCCAAAACCGCAACGGTGAGCATCTGCGGGAGGCCAGTACTAAGCCAGGTGCCAGGCACGTGCCGGATCGCCGCAGCCGGGTACGCCGCTTGCGCGTGCCAAGACTGTCACGCAAGCCGCGCCGATTCCGCCTAAGCTGATGTGATGCCGCGATTCCGGGCGCAACGCGTGAAACGGAAAATGACCGGCGAACGAGCGGCAAACGAGCGGCGAACGAGCGTCGAATGCGGCCTGCGCGTATCCCACACCACCATACTATCCATGAGCGAAACCAGCCCGCGCCTGTTCATCGTGTCCCCCCATTTCGACGACGCCGTGTTCAGTTGCGGCGCGCTGCTCGCCGCGCATCCCGATGCCGCGGTCTGCACGGTATTCGCCGCACCGCCCGAGCATCAGATGCACACGGAGCGAGATGAACAGTCGGGGTTCAAGGACGCTCGTCAGGCAGTCCACACACGCACGCTCGAAGACAACCGCGCGCTAGAGGTGCTCGACGCGATTCCGCTGCGCATGCCGTTTCGCGACGGCCAGTACCTCGACTCGCCGTCGATCGCCACGTTGGCGGCAGCGCTCGAAGAAACCATTTACCGCTCGACCGCCAACACGCTGCTGATGCCGCTCGGCCTGGATCACGCCGACCACGAACGGGCGTTCGAAGCCTGCTGCGAAATCCTGCCGCGCCTGTCGCATCTCACGTGGTTCGGTTACGAGGAAGCGATCCACCGGCGCACGCCCGGCGTCGTGCAGGCGCGCTTCGCCGATCTGGCGCGGCGCGGCATCGTTGCGACGCCGGCCCACCCGAGCGCGCATCACACGATCGATCTGGCGCGCCAGGCGCTGCTCAAACGCGAAGCCGTCAACGCGTACGAAAGCCGGCTGCGCGCTTTCGGCGCGGGAGATTACGACGACGTTTTCGCCCCCGAACGTTACTGGCAACTCAGCGTGGGCCGTCGCGCGAAAAAGTAAGCGCCTGGAGCGTGTCGAATCGCCTACGCTTGAAGGGAATGGCAGGTGTGCTCAGCCGCCGCCGGCCGTACCGGTCCACTTCTTCGCAACAAGGTGATGCAATGAGCTACGACATGCATACCAGTCCGATTCCCGATCCGCACGCCGATCCGACCCGCGACCCGGAAGGCGATCCGCTCGTGCCGCCGTCGCCCGGCCATCACAACGAAGAGCCGCAGCGGCCAGAGGGGCCGCCGGACAAGGATCCGGTGTGAGACCGGGCGTTCATGACCACCGTCATGAGCGGCGACGCGAAAATCAGCGAGTGAGTTCGGTGAAACCTTGCAACAAGCGGTCGATATCGGCGGCGTGGAGGTTGCCCATCGTCGAAATGCGGAACAGTTCGGCCGACAGACCCGCGTGCGCCTGCCCGGCGAGCGTCGCGTAACGCGCATGACGCCGCGTGCCAGCCGCCCGAGGTTTTGCCTGCCCGGCGTTTTTTTTGCTGTGTGCCTGCGGCGTTGGCCTTTCCTTGATTTGATATTGGCTTATTGGCATTCCCCGCGCTGAGGGAATGCCAATAAAACAATAAGAAAGGAAAAAACCACCGCCGCAAGCGAACAACCAATAGCGCCACACAAGGCAAAAACCAATTCAGCAGACAAATAAAAGACGGGTTTCCCCTCCTACAGAGCATCCACCATCAAGCCGTAAACACAGTCAGCAACAAGCCACTCGCTGCAAGCGAAAAAACCTGACCGACCACCCCATGGAAGAGCCCCCGCCCATGACTCTGAACAAAAAACTAACCTCAATGATCGCCGTCCTCTGGATCGGCCTGATCCTGATCGGCGGCTTCGGCGCATGGCAAAACCGCGCTTCCATGATTGCCGATCGCCGCGATCAACTCACCTCGCTGATCGACCAGGCGAACCACATCGTCAACCGCTATTACACGTTCGCGCAGCAACACACGATCACCGAAGAAGAAGCCAAAAAACAGGCGCTGGAAACGCTGGCCGCCATGCGCTACGGCAAAGACGGCTACATCTCCGTCAACGACTCGCAGCCCGTCATGCTGATGCATCCGATCAAGAAGGAACTGGTCGGCAAAAACATGGCGCAGTTCGCCGACCCGGCTGGCAACCATCTGTTCGTCGACATCGTCAACGCAGGCAATCGCGACGGCGGCGGTTTCGTCGACTATCTATGGGCGAAGCCCGGCAGCGACCAGCCCGTCGCGAAGACCAGCTACTCACTTCACTTCGCGCCGTGGGACTGGTATCTCGTCACCGGCATGTACATGGACGACGTGCAGCGCGCGTTCTACGCCAGCCTGCTGCGCTGGCTAGTCATCACCGCGGTGCTCGGCGCAATCGCCACAATCGTCATGCTGCTGGTTCTGCGCAGCATCCGCCGCACGCTCGGCGGCGACCTGGAAGTGGCGGTCGAGGCAGCCCAACTCATGGCGCGCGGCAACCTCGCCACACGCGTGCCGGTTCGACAGGAAGACGCCGGCAGTCTGCTGCACGCACTCCACACCATGCAGGCCGGTCTCGTCGATACGGTTTCGCGCGTGCGTCAGGGCACCGAAAACATCAATATCGGCGCGACCGAAATCGCCGCCGGCAACACGGATCTGTCGCAGCGCACCGAGGAGCAGGCAGTGGCGCTCGTCGAAACCGCATCGAGCATGGATCAGATGACGGTCAACGTGAAGCAGAACGCGGACAGCGCGCAACAAGCAGCGCAACTCGCCGGTCAAGCCGCGGATGTGGCCACGCGCGGCAGCCGGGTGGTCGACGACGTGGTCCGCACGATGGGCGAAATCACCACCAGTTCGCGGCAGATCGGCGACATCATCGGCGTGATCGACGGCATCGCGTTCCAGACCAACATCCTCGCGCTTAACGCCGCCGTCGAAGCGGCCCGCGCGGGCGAACAGGGGCGCGGCTTCGCCGTCGTCGCCGCTGAAGTGCGCAGCCTCGCGCAACGCTCGGCCACGGCCGCCAAGGAAATCAAGGCGTTGATCGAAACGTCCACCGGCACCGTCGAAGCGGGCGCGTCGCTGGTCGCCAACGCCGGTTCGACAATGAGCGAGATCGTGCAATCGGTGCGCCGCGTCAATCAAATCCTCGAAGAGATCAGCAACGCATCGCGCGAACAAAGCGCGGGCATCGAGCAGGTCAATCGCGCGGTCGGCGAAATGGATCAGGTCACGCAGCAGAATGCGGCGCTCGTCGAGCAAGCCGCCGCCGCGGCCCATTCGCTGAAGGATCAGGTGGGCGTGCTGCGCGAGGCGATTTCGAGTTTCGCTCTGCCTGCCTGAGGCTTCATCTCCGGAGCGCGGGCGCAGCACACGAAAAAGAAGGCGCTCAACAGGCAGCGAGCGCCTCTTAACACGCCGCGTCGGAATCGACGCATGAATCGAACGAACCAGCCGCGCGGATTTTTTAATCGCGCGGCTTTTTTTTGTTTTTCGCGCCCCAATGAGGCGCCCGCTTTTCAGCCGACGCTCGGTGGGCACCGTCACCGCGCCTGGCGGCGGCACGGTGCGCGATGTATTGCTCGGCCACTATCCGCTTGCATGGGTCTCGCATCAAGATTACGTTTTTATTACAATTGGGCGCAACTCAAGGTATCCACTACCGCCGATTCGGGCGGTACCGGCTAATCCCGCTGCACGCCGCACGCGTGCGGCTTTCGCTCAAGGAGCACGCTCGACAGTCACGCGTAACGGGCCGCCGGCTTCGCCGGTTTGCCTCGCGGCGCACCGCTGTTCGCATCCGCACCCATGATCCAGAAGAAGAAATCGCAGTCGCACGATCCGTACGTGCCCGTCGCGAAGAACCATTTGCTGAGCGCGCGCCTGCCGATGTGGCGCTCGAAACTCATCGTCCTGCTGGTGTTCGGCGCCTTCGCGTCACTGGCGGTCCGCGCGTTCTGGGTGCAGGTGGTGAACCAGGACTTCTACGTCGATCAGGGGCAAAAGCGCTATCAGCGCACCATCGAACTCGACGCGACACGCGGGCGGATCGTCGATCGCAACGGCTCGATGCTTGCCGTGAGCCTCGCGACCTACGAAATCTGGGCCACGCCGAAGCTGCTCGACGAAGCCGCCTTCCCACCGCTCTCGAAGCTGCTCGACGTGCCGCTGGCGGAATTGCGCCGGCGGCTCACGGCCGACAAGACCTTCGTGCTGCTCAAACGCCAGGTGGACGCGGACACCGCGGATCACGTCGGCAAACTAGGGCTCGCCGGCATCACGCACATCGCCGATTCGAAGCGCTTTTATCCGGAGGGCGAATCGGCGGCCCACGTGGTCGGTTTCACGGATATCGAGGACAACGGCCAGGAAGGCGTCGAACTCGCCGCCAACGAGCAGTTGCTCGGCGTGCCCGGCCAGCGCGAAGTGATCCGCGACCGTTTGGGCCGGGTCGTGTCCGAGACAGGGCCGCTGGTGCCCGCGCAGAACGGCGAAACCATCCACCTGACAATCGACCGGCGAATTCAGCAACTCGCGTATGCGCAACTGAAGGCGGCGATCGCCAAACACCACGCCGAAGCCGGCAGCGTGGTCGTGCTCGATGCCCGCAATGGCGAGATCCTGGCGCTGGCCAATTATCCGAGCTTCGATCCGAACGACCGCGCCCTGCTGACCGGGCGGCAACTGCGCAATCGCGCGGTGGTCGACACCTTCGAGCCCGGCTCGACGATCAAGCCGGTGGTGGTCGCGCTGTCGATCGATCAGGGCAAGGTGCGGCCGCAAAGCATCGTCGATACGGCGCCGGGCTGGTACAAGATCGGCCCGGCGGTGATTCACGACACCTCGAATCACGGCGCGATGACCGTCGCCGAAGCAGTGCAGAAGTCGAGCAATATCGCGCTCGCCAAGCTCGCGCTGAATCTGCCCGCCGAAACGATCTGGACCAAGTATCAGGAATACGGGCTCGGAATCAGACCCGATCTGACCTTTCCGGGCGTCGCGTCGGGCAAGGTGCGCCCGTACAAACGCTGGCGTCCGATCGAACAGGCGACCATGGCGTATGGCTACGGCCTGTCGACGTCGCTGCTGCAGATTGCCCAGGTCTACACGGCATACGCCGGCGACGGCACCATGCACCACGTGAGTTTGTTGCGGGATCCGGCGAGCGGTGCAAACAGCGCCACCGCCGGTAGCGCGGCGGCCGATGCGCCGGTGGCCACGCGCAAGAGCCAGGCGGTCACGACGCCCGCCACCGCGCGCGCGATCCGCTCGATGCTGGAAATGGCCACGGGCCCAGGCGGCACGGGACGCGCCGCCGCAGTGGAAGGCTACCGGATCGGCGGCAAAACCGGCACAGCACGCAAACAGGTCGGCACAAGCTACGCGAAAAACCGCTACCGTGCATTGTTTGTCGGCATGGCGCCGATGAGCGACCCGCGGCTGATCGTCGCCGTGATGATCGACGATCCGGCCGGCAAGGCGTTCTACGGCGGAACCGTAGCCGGGCCGGTGTTCGGCGCGGTGACGGGCGGCGCGTTGCAGTTGCTGGGGGTGCCGCCGGATGCGTAATTGGCGGACGTCGAGGCGGACATCGCGGATGCAATGCACGCCGCATGCCCGCTCTCCTGCGGCGCCTTAAGTTATCTTAAGGCGGTTTCATTCTGCAGCGCCGCGCAAGCCTTGCTAGACTAGCCCTCGCGTCGGACGATCTGGCATCCGGCGCCCCGTTGCGCATCGGTCGCCAACAGAGCGATCGATGCATTCCCCCGCAAGCAAGCTAAGGAACAGTCAAGCCATGACGAATCGTACTTTGACGACCGCAGCAGGTGCGCCGGTCGGCGATAACCAGAACTCGGAAACCGTCGGCCCGCGCGGCCCGATCACGCTGCAGGACTTCTGGCTGATCGAAAAACTCGCGCATTTCGACCGCGAAGTCATTCCCGAACGCCGCGTGCACGCGAAAGGCTCGGGCGCATTCGGCACGCTCACCATCACGCACGACATGACGCGGTACAGCAAGGCCAAGGTCTTCGAAGTCGGCAAGGTCACGCCTGCTTTCCTGCGCTTTTCGACCGTCGCGGGCGAGCGCGGCGCGGCCGACGCCGAGCGCGACGTGCGCGGTTTCGCCATCAAGTTCTATACCGAAGACGGCAACTGGGACGTGGTCGGCAACAATACACCCGTGTTCTTCATTCGCGATCCGCTGAAATTCCCCGATTTCATTCACACGCAAAAGCGCAATCCGAAAACCAATCTGCGCGACGCCACCATGGTGTGGGATTTCTGGTCGCGCAATCCGGAATCGCTGCATCAGGTCACGATCCTGATGAGCGATCGCGGCATCCCGCAGAATTACCGGCAGATGAACGGTTACGGCTCGCACACGTACTCGTTCATCAACGCGCAGAACGAACGCTTCTACGTGAAGTTCCACTTCAAGTCGAAACAGGGCATCGCCACCTACACGAATGTCGAGGCGACTGAATTGATTGGCCGCGATCGCGAAAGCGCGCAGCGCGATCTGTTCGAACAGATCGAAAAGAAGAATTTCCCGCAGTGGCGCTTCTGCATTCAGGTGATGACGGAAGCCGAGACCCGCGCGCGCCAGGAAAATCCGTTCGACATCACGAAGGTATGGTCGCACAAGGAGTTTCCGCTGATCGACGTCGGCGTGCTCGAACTGAACAGGAACCCGGAAAACTATTTCGCGGACGTCGAGCAAGCGGCTTTCACGCCGGCCAACATCGTGCCGGGCATCGGCTTCTCGCCGGATCGCCTGTTGCAAGGCCGGCTGTTCTCGTACGGCGACACGCATCGCTACCGGCTCGGCGTAAACCACCATCAGATTCCGGTGAATGCGCCGCGTACCGCGAACCTGAACATCTATCACCGCGACGGCGCGATGCGCGCGGACGGCAATCTCGGCAGTACGCCGAACTATGAGCCGAATCGTTTCGGCGCTTTTCCGCAGGACCCGTCGGTCAACGAGCCGCCGCTGGCAGTGGAAGGCGCGATCGAGCGCTACAACCATCGCGAGGACGACGACTACTACAGCCATCCGCGCGCGTTGTACAAGTTGTTCGATGCCGCCCAGCGCGAGCGCTTCTTCCGGAACATCGCCGAAGCAATGGCTGGCGTGCCGAAAGATATCGTCGAGCGGCAATTGGCGCTGTTCGAAAAGGTCGACCCGAGTTACGCCGAAGGCGTGAAGCAAGCGCTCGCCAAGGCGGCGCCCGCTTCGGAAGCGGCACAGTCTTAAGCGACGCGCTTTTCAACGCGCCCTGCCGGTTGCGCGCGCAACCGTTTGAAGACGCGGGGCGCGTTGACCCAGCTACCCGTCCCGCGCCGGTCCGGAAGCTATTACCGTTGCCCGTTATCGCCGGCCGCGTTCTCAATCGCCTCGACGCGATTGCGACCATTGCGTTTGGCCTGGTACATCGCGCGATCGGCTTCATCCATCATCGCCCGGCCAAGCGTGGCCGCATCCGCTGGCGCACCGCCGATCGTGCGCGCCGCCACGCCAATCGACACAGTCAACGCGATCCGCTCGCCGTGGTCGTCCTGCAAATCCAGGTTTTCGACCGCCAGCCGCACCCGCTCGGCGACCGTCAGTGCATCGCCTCGATCGCCTTGCAGCAGCGCCGCGAACTCCTCGCCGCCGTAGCGCGCCACGGTATCGCCAAGACGCACCTGCTGCCGCACGCAAGCGGCCACTGCCGCCAGCGCGCGGTCGCCGGTCTGGTGGCCGTAGGTGTCGTTGATACGTTTGAAGGCATCGATATCGATGAACAGGCAGGCGACCGGCACCGCATAGCGCGCTGCGCGCGTGATCTCCTCGCGCAACCGCTCGTCGAAGTAACGGCGGTTGGCGAGGCCGGTCAGCGCATCGGTCATGCCGAGTTGCTTGAGACGCTCGCGATGCGCGACATTGTCGAGACTTGCCGTGACGATGCTGGCAAAGCGTTCGAGAATGTCCGTGGCCATGCTCTCGCCGAAACGTGCGCGGTCGTCGCTACCGAGGCAAAGATAGCCGCTGATCGTGTCGCCGGCGGCAAGCGGCAGCACGATCGCGCTCGCCGGCAAGTCATCTTCACCGAAGAATGCGCTGCGCGTGGGTTCGTCCAGCTCGCGCACCTGACCCAACCATGGCCGGCCGGCGTCGCACAGACGCTGCGCGGCGAGTCCCCCCTCGCGCGACGTCTTCAGACTAGTCTGGCCGAGGGCCTCCAAGGCGCCCGGCTCGAGCAGTTCGAGCAGCATCGGCGCGCGGTCGTCGAGCCATAGCGTGACGCTCGCCAGCGAGAATTCCTGCGGCAGATGGCTGAACAGCGTATCGAGAAACGACGCGAAATCCTGCGCGCCGATCAAACGCAATTCGACGCGCTGGAAGCGGCGCAGCGTGCGCTCGTTGTGCTGAACGGTATCGACGAGCGCGCGCAGGCGATCGGAAAGCGGCGTTTGGGCGAGGTTTGTCACGTTTTCGACGATGCGCCCGTAGGCGAGGCGGGGTCAGCGGCCCCAACCACTGTAATAACGGCTGATTTTGCCGGGTCTTGAGGGTAGGATCGCCGCCGACGTCCTCGCAGTGGACCACGCGTTTCAGCAATCGCTTCATTCGAAGCGTCACCGCGCTTTTACATGCGATCTTAAGTTTGGCTTAATTCTGACCTGTAACTATGACACCCAACATCCCCTGTTGAGCCGCCAAAACATCGGCGGCATTTTTTTCTCCGGGGTGTCGCCGACGCGCCGAAAGATCGCATGCCTGCGAAGAAGGAGTCAAACGATGGTAGAAGACACGGTATTCGAGCATCTGCGCGCCATGCCCGGCAACGACTGGGTGCGTCAGATCCACTCGTGCAAGGTCTCGGATCCATTGCAGCACCCTTGGGGACGCTCGTACAGGCTCGTCGAATGGACCATGAAGCACACTCCCGAATCGAGTCGCCGCGTGGTGCCTGCGGAAAGCACGCCACTTGAAATCGCTCAGGCGGTCGTCTCGCACATTCCGGGGCGCCGGTTTTGCCAGCAAGGCGACGAGTAGCCTCGCACTCAGCCACTCAGCTTTTCGCGCGTTTGGCCAGTTCGTCGCGATACAGCGCGAACTCCTCCGCCACTGCTTTAGCGACGCTCGGCCGTTGCATCACCCGCTTGTAGCCATTGCGACAGGTCGATGCCGCCGTACGGCGCCAGTTCAACACGGTGACCAGACCTTCGAGAAGCGCTTCAAACTGGCACAGGTCCAAGGCGTCTTTCCAAACGTAGGCACCCTTCTCCTTCTGCAACACGAACGGCAAGTTGTCGAAACCGAGGGCGCGGAAGATCGGTCCCAGCAAAAAGGGACGCCAGCGATACGATTCCTACGCAGCGCGATATCGCGTTCAGTAGTTAGGGATGCTCGTCATTAAGTATCGCAATGCGCTTTTTGCAATGGTTAACAGTCGTAGGAAATATTTCTACCTATGATGGCCAGTCCGCCCACCACATTTATGGTTGCGCCATGAGCTATCCGTATGACGTCCTGACTGCCGCGTGTCTTGTCATCATCGTCATCTCCACGACGATCATGCTCGCGCTTTCCTGAACCCTCATCGCGCTCTGCTCTTCCTGAGGGATTGCAAGCGCTCGAACACCCGCCTACGCATCTCCGTAAAAAGACGGGATATACTGTACATATATACAGTATTTTTTCGTCTGACCAATGCGCCTTCCTCCTTTCGATCCGCCGACGCTCGCCGAACTGCGCACCTGGTGGCGCACCCGCGACCAGCAGGCCGTCCAGCGGCTGATTCTCGAGATCCAACGCCAGCGGCTCACGCTGCTGGAGTTGCGCGGCCTGATCGACGCAGGTGTCCAGCAGGCGCGCGCAACGGATCGCGCATTGGTCGAACGCGGCGAACCGCTGATGACGCTACGCATACGGATCGCACAGGAAGTGCTGCGTGTCGGCGACATCGACGATACGCGGCAGATGAGCCGTGCCGAGCATGAGCGGCTGGCCGTCCGCACGCAAGGCCAGATGGAGTACGCGCGAGAAGGCCGCTTGAGACGGCAGCGCCGAAATATCTAGCCGCAGCGAGGCGGCGCTCGCCGGCCGCGTAAAACGGGCTGGCACGCGGCAGGGTCAGAACGACAGAGTCAGCGCGTTTGCGCCGCTACGCGCAGCCCGAGCGAAATGAACAGCACGCCGATGATCTTGTTCTGCCAGCGGCTAAGCCACGTCAAGCGTTTGACGAGTTTGCCCAACGGACGAATGGTCAGCACGATAAGTGTTGTATAAAGCGCGCTCATGCCGACGAAGATCAGTCCGAGCGTCGCGAACTGCAGGAATGAAGAACCATGCTCGGGATGGACGAACTGCGGCAGGAACGCGAGGAAAAACAGCGCCGTCTTGGGATTCAACACTTCGGCAGGAATCGCCTGAAAAAAGGCTTTGGAAGCCGACACGGGTGCGACAGCCGGCATATGCGCGCCCACCTGCTTTTCGCGCAACGCGCGAATGCCCAGATAGACGAGGTACGCCGCGCCGACGAATTTGACGGCATTGAAGGCGAGTGCGGAAGTCATCAATAGCGCCGACAGGCCGACCGATGCACCTAGCGTATGAATGAAATCGCCAACCGCAACGCCAAGGCCGGTGAGAATGCCCGCCTTTCGACCGCCGTGCACGGTACGCGTCAAAACCAGCAGTACTGCTGGACCGGGAATCAGAAACAGCCCTAGTACGACGGCAACGAACGTCCCTAGTGTTGAAAGATCAAGCATGTCGTCTCCTTGGTGACGCGCTGTCTTCAGAGGACTTCGGATGACAACTGGACGCGCGTTCAGCCGACGATTGTAGACGAATACATGAAGTCTGGATTTGCGCGGCACGCGAACGTGTTGGGACGTCTCTGACGATTATGCGTGGAAACGCGTGAAGATACCGCGAGGAAAGCGTCACGCGCCGTCACGCGCGCCGGTGTATGCGCACTGTGAAAGAAGCGGGGGAAAGCGTGACGAACCACCAGATGAGGAATCTGGTTTCGCCCCAGCCGGGAGCTCGATTCGCCACGTCCGTGATTATGCTGCGAGCAGTGTTCTACGTCACTGCGTCACTTCGCAAGAGACCGTTACCGAATCAGCCGGAATCGCGGCGAGGCAGCCTTGCACGGGTAATACGCCGGCGATGTATTGCCTATCCGTTACCATTGCGGACACGGGAGCGCGTGCGTCCTGGATTTTTTCATCAACCGACGTCTTTGCCTTGCCCACTTATACATTGCCCGCGGCGCTGACCGCTGAACTCGAAATTCGCAAGAGCCGTTTTATTGCGCATGCGATACCGGTCGCCGACCGCGGCGCCGCGATGGCCGAATTGCGTCGCCTGCGCGACGAGCATCCTGCCGCGACGCATGTGTGCTGGGCGTTGCTGGCGGGCGGCCAGTCGGGCATGTCCGACGATGGCGAGCCGTCCGGGACGGCAGGCAGGCCGATTCTCGAGGTATTGCGGCACCATGATCTGGACGGCGTGCTGGCGGCCGTCGTGAGGTATTACGGTGGGGTGAAGCTAGGCGCTGGCGGGTTAGTGCGAGCTTATACCGACGCTATCGCTTCGGCTTTGCTAGACGCACCGAGGGTGGAGCGGATTGCTCAGGTATTGCTGACCGTCGAGGTTGTGTATGCCGATGAGGCGAAGGTGCGGAGATGGATCGAGGCTCAAGGCTATGGGTTGGTGGAAAGTGTCTATGGGATGTTAGTGCGGATGACTGTACGGTTGCCCGTTAACGCTGTTGACGATGCCCGGCGGGAGTTGGTGGATATGACTCAGGGGAAAGCCGGGTTTTTTTGATTTTGTGCCTGTGCGGCGCTTTTGGTTGTTGCGCCTGCGGGGCCGTGCAGCCAAACAAAGCAAGGCACGTTGAAAATCTTCGACCTGTGCCACGCCAGGAAAATGCGCGAGAGCGCCTCACTGTTACCATGCTGTCCTGTACTGGGATGACACATGTCCGTATAGGTCCACGAAAGCGCCGAGGAGGCTTCGCGAACCCGGTCCGCGTGCGTTATCTCACCCTGTGACCGGCCGCCGTTTTCGAATATGCGTCAATTTAAAAGGCACTTCCTCTGAAATCGACCGCCGCTTTTTCCCGCACAGCGTCTGAGTCGCCGCACCAGAGCCTATCTCTGCTGCAACCGCTCGACTCCGTTCGTCCGCCCCTGAGAGCCAAGGTGCTCAAGGGCTGCGGCGCCGTCGCACTGCCGTTGATGTTGTCTGCATGTTCATGGTCGTGGTTCGGCCTGAATAGCCCGCCACGCGCGGTGGCGGTCCACCCAACAGGCTGGCTCAGCGTCGCCCCGGCCCGCGACTTCGCCTACATGCCGGCGAGCAGCGGGCGCGTATCACCGAATCGGATCGAAAACACGGCGATGACCGGCATCGTGCTAAAAAACGATATCAATGAAGCGGTGCGCAACAGTATCGTGAGCCGTTTGCAGATCGCCGGCTTTCACCTCAACGAAGGCACGAAGGTCCTGAGCGGCAGCATCGAGGATTTCACCGTGGACGACGCACGCTCGCCGGCGTTCTGGACACTGAAAATGCGTTACGTCGTCACCGATGCCACTACCCGGAAGGTTGTGTTTTCAACCACTAAAACGGTCCGGCAAAAGTCGCCCAAGTTCACCAGCAATACCATCGCTATCGAGGATACGGTCAAGCTGAGCGTCGATGCCTTGATCGGCGATCCGGGTTTCGTCAAATCGGTGAATTGAACCGACAGGCCAAATCGGTACGGCCCGGCATTTCGCTACAATAGGATAAACGTGCGCCGGGCGCCCGCCGCCTCGCACGTCCGATCGTCCCCTTTTCGTGCGAGCCGTCATGTCACTCACCGCCTGGCTGTTCTTTCTGCCTGCCTGCTTCGCGATCAATCTCGCGCCCGGCCCGAACAATCTGCTATCGATCAATGTCGCCGCGCGGCATGGTTTCATGACGGCATTCGTCGGCGGCACCGGCCGGCTCGTCGCGTTCGCGCTGATGCTGGTGCTGGCCGCAACCGGTCTCGCCGTCGTGCTGCACGCATCCGAATGGTTTTTTCTCGCAATCAAACTGGCCGGCGCCGCCTATCTGATCTGGCTGGCGATCCAGTTATGGCGCAGCGACGCCCCCGCCATCGATACGACGCTGCAGGACGATGCGTCGCTATGGCGGATCGCCCGGCAGGAGTGCCTGGTGGCCGCAGGCAATCCAAAGGCAATTCTGGTCTTCACCGCGTTTTTGCCGCAGTTCGTCGATATCGCCAAGCCGATGCTGCCGCAGTTCGCGGTGCTGGGTGCGAGCTTTCTGGTGCTCGAATGGGTGGCTATCGCGCTTTACTCCTGGGCTGGCATGCACCTCGGGAAATGGCTGGTTCGCGCGAAAGTTCGCCGCTGGTTCAACCGCTGCTGCGGGGCGTTTCTGGCAGCGATCGGGCTGAGCTTTCTGCTGGTACGACGCACATAGCACGTGCGAAAAGAAAAATATTCAGGTTACCAAACGATCTGTCCGGTAACACCCCGGCGAGGCTTGCATTGCGATGCAATGCAGCCGCTTCCTGAAATACGTCCGGTCATTCAGAGTCATTCGGCCACATCGGTGCATGCATAAACGATAGCTTATGCTCGACCCGAGAAACTTTAACTATCCGCAATCGATCTCCACCCCTATTCTCGAACAGTGACCCGCCGCCGCGGCAGGCGATGTGCGGCAACGGGCAAGCGACTTCTCATAGTCACAGGGGCGACATCATGAAGATTTGTATCTTCGGCGCGGGAGCGATTGGTGGTTTGATGGGCGTGCAACTGGCACGCGCGGGTGCGGACGTGAGTTTCGTCGCGCGTGGCGCGCATCTCGCGGCGATGCGCGAACACGGCGCACGCTTGCAGATGGACGGCGAGACTTTCAGCGCACCGGTGCGCTGCACGTCCGACCCGCGCGAACTCGGCGCGCAGGACTTCGTCATCGTCACGCTGAAGGCGCACTCGCTGCCCGGCGTGGTCGACGCCATGCAGCCGCTGCTCGGCAAGCACACGGCGATCGTCACGGGCGTCAACGGCATTCCCTACTGGTACTTCTATCAGCATGGCGGCAAGTTCGCCGGCACGCGTCTCGCCAGCATCGATCCGGACGGCAGCCAATGGACGAAACTCGGCCCCGAACGCGCGATCGGCTGTGTGCTCTATCCTGCCGCGGAAATCGTCGAGCCGGGCGTCATCAAACACGTGTACGGCAAGAAATTCCCGATCGGCGAGCCGAGCGGCGAGCGCACGCCGCGTATTCAGCAGTTGCACGAAATCATGCAGGCGGCGGGTTTCGATGCACCGATTCGCGACAATATCCGCGATGAAATCTGGCTCAAGCTGTGGGGCAACCTGTGCTTCAATCCGATCAGCGCATTGACGCACGCCACGCTCGACGTGCTCACCAGCGATCCCGGCACGCGCGCGGTATCACGCACGATGATGCTGGAAGCCAAACGCATCGCGGATCAATTCGGCGTGCACTTTCGCGTCGATGTGGAAAAACGGATCGACGGTGCGGGCGCGGTCGGTGCGCATAAAACCTCGACGCTGGTCGATCTGGAAAACAAACGTCCGATGGAAATCGATCCGTTGCTGACGGTGGTGCAGGAAATGGGCCGCCTCGTTGCCGAACCGACGCCGTCCATCGACGTCGTGCTCGCTCTGGTCAAGCTGCGCGAGCGGATGGCATTGCAGGGCGCTTGAGATTGATTGACCGCTTCTTTGCGACGATATGCAGGATACGCGGGACGAAAGGATCGAACGCCAAGGCGTTCGATCCTTTTTTAACGTCGCTATTGATCGATCGCGAGCCACACAGCCTTCGGCTCGGTGAAGTTTTCAATGGCGATGTCGCCGTGCTCGCGACCGAAACCCGAGTCGCCGGAGCCGCCCCACGGCAAGCGCACGTCGGTATAGCCGTAGGTGTTGATCCACACCGTCCCCGCCCGCAAGTCACGCGCGACGCGATGCACCCGGCCGATATCCGCGCTCCAGACACCCGCCGCGAGGCTGTACAGCGTGCCGTTGGCGATACGCACCGCGTCGGCTTCGTCATTAAAGCGGATCACGCTCGCCACCGGCCCGAAGATTTCCTCTTGCGAAATGCGCATTTCGTGCTCGACGTCGGCGAACACCGTCGGTTCGACGAAGAAGCCGCGCTCCCCTACCCGCGCGCCGCCGGTCACCAGCGACGCCCCTTCGGCCCGGCCGGTTTCGACATAACCGAGCACGGTCTTCATCTGCGCGGCCGAAATGAGCGGCCCCATCGAGGTCTCGCGTGCCGCCGGATCGCCGACCTTGATCGACTTCGCTCGCGCCGCCAGGCGCTCGACGACCTCGTCGTACACATCGCGATGCGCGAGAATGCGCGAACCCGCCGAACACACCTGGCCGGTGTTGAAGAAAATCCCCGACGCCGCCGCCCGCACCGCGTTGTCGAGATTCGCATCCGCAAAGATCAGATTGGCCGACTTGCCGCCGAGCTCCAGCGTGACGCGCTTGAAGTTGCCCGCCGCGCCTTGCAGAATGCCGCGTCCCACCGAAGGCGAGCCGGTGAACGTCACCTTGTCGACGCCCGGATGCGCGACCAGCGCATCGCCGACCACGCGCCCCTTGCCGGTAACGATATTCAGCACGCCCGGCGGCACACCCGCTTCCAGTGCGAGTTCGCCGATGCGCAGCGCGGTGAGCGGCGTGATCTCCGCGGGTTTGACGATCAGCGTGCAGCCGCACGCGAGCGCGGGCGCGATCTTCCACATGCCGATCATCAGCGGGAAATTCCACGGCACGATCGCGGCGACTACGCCGACCGGTTCGCGCAGCGTGTAGGTCAGCGCATCGGGCCGCACCGGCACCACCTGGCCGTTGATCTTGTCGCACCAGCCTGCGTAGTATTCGAGCGTATCGATCGCCGCCGGAATGTCCTGGCGCATCACCGCGGAGATCGGCTTGCCGGCGTCGAGGCTTTCGAGCGCGGCGAGCTCTTCCAGATTCGCGCGCATCAGGCCGGCCATACGGCCGAGAATGCGGCCGCGCTCGGCTGCTCGTAGCGCGTTCCACACTTTCAGTGCGGCGCGCGCCGCATGCACCGCGGTATCGACATCGGCAACGCTGCCTTGCGCGACCAGTGCGATCGGTTCTTCGGTGGCCGGGTTGATGTCGACGGAATATTCGCCGTTGCCGGGCGGCAAGCGCTTGCCGTCGATCAGCAGATCGTGGCGCCTGAGACCGGTTTCAGTTTCCATCATGACGCTCCTTGCGTGAGATGTAGCCTGGACCGACCGGCAGCGGACCCGCCGGGGCCAGAGCCGGGACCTAAGGCTCGTGCAGTACCGCGCCGCCAGGCGACGCGGCCGCCCATGCGAATTCGTGCGTAGCGGACGGCGCCGCGCCTGCGGCGTTCGAAGCCGTGCCGGCGGGGATGGCGAACTGCGCCCACGCCGCCGCGGCGTTAGGTCTGAGGGAGCGGTTGCGACGATGTACGAGCATCGTCGTCAGATTCATTTCGGGAAGCAGCGGCCGGCTCACCAGCGGCGCGCGAAGCGCGGGCCAATGTGCATCGATGGGTAGCACGCCGATGCCAAGGCCCAGTTCGATCATGCGCAGCACGGCCGCCACATGGCCGAATTCCTGCACCGGCCGCCGTTTCAGGCCATGCGCGCTGAGGGCCAGGTCGAGCGCGGCGCGCACGCCCGCGTCGGCGTTCAACGTCACGAGCCCCCACTCCTGCAACGCGCTCCACGCGACGCTCGCATGCCGCGCAAGCGGATGCGCATGCGGCATGACCACGTGCAGCGGCGTCGTGAAAACCACTTGCGCGTGCAACAGATCACCGTCCAAAGGTTCGGCCGCCGATACCACCCCGAAGTCGACTTCGCCTTGCTCGACACTTGCGAGCACGCCGCCTTGCGGTTGATCCCTGACGAAGACGATCAACTCAGGAAAAGCCGCCGTACAACGCGCGAGCCCTTCCGCCACCCAGCTCGACGACAATACCGGGTTGCTCGCCAGGACCACCACGCCGGTGTGTCCGTCGTACGCGGCGCGCTCTTCGCGCAGCGTCAGTTCGATTTCGTCGAGCAAGCGGCCAATGCGCCGCTCGAGGCTGGCGCCCGCATGAGTCAGTTCTACCTGGCGTGTGGTGCGGTCGAACAGTTTCAACTCGACGGCATCTTCGAGTTCGCGCACGCAGCGGCTCACCGCCGATTGCGTCAGATCGAACTCTCGGGCCGCGCGCGTGAAGCTCCGTTCGCGCGCGACGGCGACAAACACCTTGAGTTGCTGCAACGAAACGTTCATAACGTAGCTGCCGCGCGTGGGCGGCTCGCTCTATTCACCCGTCTGCTCCGGCCAGTGACCGAGCTGCGAGCTCGCGCTGCCCGCAACAGCCAGCACACCTTGAGGCTCGTTACGCGATTCGATCCAGCGCGAACGCATGGGCGCAAGAATGAACTTCGCCGAGATGCCCGCCGCAATCGTCACGACCGCTGAGACGATAAAGACTAGGTTCCAGCCGCCGGTGGCCGACAACACCGAAGCAATCGGCACCAGTAACGAAGCCGTGCCCTTCGCGGTGTACAAAGTGCCCGCATTGGCCGCCGCATATTTGCTGCCGAAGGTATCGGCGCAGATCGCGGGAAAGATCGAGAAGATTTCGCCCCAGAACAGGAAGATCAGCGCGGCGAAAGTCATGAACGCATACGGATTGGTGCCGTATTGCATCAGGCCGAGCAACGCGACGCCCTCGCCGATAAAGATCACGAACATGGTGTTTTCGCGGCCGAGCTTGTCGGAGATAAAGCCGCACAGCGGGCGCGTAAAACCGTTGCAGATATTGTCGATCGAGAGCGTCATCGTGAGCAGCGGCAAGGTCATGCCGAAGAGCGTCATCGGGATGCGCGCAAGCCCCCAGTCTTTCGCGATCGGTCCGATTTGCGCGGTCGCCATCAGGCCGCCCGCCGCCACTGCGACGAACGACACGTAGATTACCCAGAACACCGGCGTCCTGATCATCTGGCCCGGCGTGTAATCGACCTTGGTCACCGCGAATTTCTTCCTGGGCGCAGGAGCCTGGCGCAAATTCGGCTTCTTCAACAACAGCGCGAGCAGGAGAATGGATACGCCTTGCAGGATGCCGAAGAAGAAGAAAGTGTGCTCATAACCCGAGCGCGTAATCATGTTGGCGATTGGAATCACCGTCACTGCCGCGCCGGCGCCGAAGCCGGCGGCGGTCAAACCCGCAGCGAGACCTCGGCGATCGGGAAACCACTTCAATGCATTGCCGACGCAAGTGCCGTACACACCGCCCGCACCGATCCCCGCGATGACCGCCGACACATACAGCATCGGCAACGTCGTCGCATACGAATTGACGACCCATGCAAGGCCGGCACATACCGCGCCGCCGGCGACGACCGGACGCGGCCCGAACCTGTCGACCAGCCAGCCCTCGACCGGCACAAGCCACGTTTCGGTCAGGATGAAGATAGCGAAGGCGAGTTGAATCGATGCTTCGCCCCAGTGATGCCGCGCGTTCATCGGCGTGACGAATAACGTCCATGCGTATTGCAGATTGGCCACCAACGCCATGCACATCATGCCGATGACGAGTTGCCACCAACGGTTCGCCCAGAATACGCGGGCCTTGGTCTGCTGAGTGAAATCGTCCATGTGCCTTGTCTCCGCTATCTATTTAGTGCAGCGGGCCAAAACGCCGCGCTGTATGCAGATCATCTTATGGTTACGACCCGAAGAGCCTTGCAGTTCGGGAATATTTAATATTTGCGCCTTTAATTCCATTCTTTAAAAACTGACTAACTCAACTCATGCTTTTCTCAACCAGTTCTTTATTCAGATCAATGACGAATCGATACCATTTCCGCGACTGGCCGGCTCGCCAGCCGTTCCGGAAAACCAGGCGTTAACCCGGGCTCGACGCCGTCAATTCCGCTTTCTTATACAGACCCATGCTAGGGTCAATGCTGAATTACTAATAATTAAAGTTTGTTATTATGTTGATTCACGTTTGCTTATACATCGGCCATGACGATGCGCAATGCGACTCTGCGACAACTGAAGGTTTTCGAAACGGTGGCGCGCCACCTGAGCTTCTCGCGCGCGGCGGAAGAATTGCATCTGACGCAGCCCGCCGTCTCCACTCAGGTCCGGCAACTCGAGGAGCACGCGGGGCTGCCGCTGTTCGAACAACTGGGCAAGAAAATCTATCTCACCCCGGCCGGCACCGAGATGCTCCACTACAGCCGCGCGATCATCCAGCAGTTCCACGAAGTCGACGAAGCGATGGGGCAGCTCAAGGGCGTCTCCGGCGGCAAGTTGAACGTCGCGGTGATCAGCGCCGGCGACTACTTCTTTCCGCGCCTGCTGGCCGAATTCACGCGACGCTACTCGGGCGTGGTGCTGAATCTCTCGGTGCACAATCGCGAGGAACTGCTGCATCAACTCGCCACCAATCAGACGGATCTCGCAGTGATGGTGCGCCCGCCGCACGAAACCGACGCGACCAACGAACCGTTCGCGCCGCACCCTTACGTGATCGTGGCGGCGCCGACGCATCCGCTCGCGAACAAGCGCAACATCAAGATGAGCCAGTTGGCCAACGAGGCCTTTATCGTGCGCGAACGCGGCTCGGACACATGGAATTCGATGGAAGAAGGCTTCGCCGGCCGGCTCACCAATCTGAACATCGCAATGGAGATCAAGAGCACCGAAACGATCAAGCAGGCCGTGATCGCCGGCATGGGCATCGCCTTTCTGTCCGCGCATACCATCAGCCTCGAACTGCAGGTCGGCCATCTCGTCGTACTCGACGTCGAGGGTTTTCCGGTCATGCTCAATTGGTATGTCGTGCATCGGAAGAACAAGCGTCTGCCGCCCGTTGCGGTTGCCTTCAAACGCTTCCTGATGGAGGAAGGCGCGAACCTGATCGAGAAGATCACGCGTGTGAAGGAATTGAGCGTGTATAAGAAGTAAGCTATGAAAATCCAAAAAACGTTTCATGTTTGACGACGCGCCGCGCGATGAGTCGAGCGGTAGCGGGCGCAGGCGCGTTTATGCTCGCCTTTGTCACTACCACCGTCACTTCCGCGGCGCCAGCCGCGGCCATGCCGGTATGCCGCCGCGCGCACCATGCCGGGCGTCTTCTCGCGCAGCATCCACGCTTGCTCGTCGCCATCTTGCCATTCGATGTTCGCGAGCGGGTCCGGGCGCGCCGGTACGAGTCCGTGGCAACGCCCGGCAAATGCATAAGCGCGGACGCCATGTCCATTGGCATACTCACGGCTCACCATCAGATGCGCGCCTAACGCAGCAGCGAGCGCACTCGTCGCGAGCAGCGCAGCAAGTCCGAACGGCTGCGCCTGTTCGGTGACGAAGCCGTAGCCGAGCCATCCACACAGCAGCAGCGCCAGCAGATTGACGAGGCGGTGGCCCGGGTGCGCCGACGTGCTCGCATCCTTCGTGTCCAGCAAGCCGCGTAGTTTGCAAAAGGCGATCGCCGACGTCGCGAAGATCAACGCGCCGATGAATACCGTGCCATACAACTCGATACGCTCGACATTGGCCTGCGCTGCAGATGACAGCGCCGATTGCAGGTAGCGCGTAAAACCGCCAGCCATCGCCGCGAGCCCAACGCAACTGCCAAGCAGTGCAACAAAAATGGGCCGTCGCGTCATCCAATCGCGCCGCCGCACCAGCCAGGCGCCGAAACCGGCGCCCGCCACGGCAGCAGTCACCACGCCGCTGCTCGCGCCGAGGCCCGCCGCAAGCAGCCCGGCAAGCGCGGCAGCCAATAGACCGGCGTGCCAGTACGGCCGGCGCGCCGCGCGCCGCACAAGCGGCAGTTGCCCGACAGCGGTCAGCACAACCGCCAGGCCGGCTGCCAGCAGAAAGCCGACGCCCATCCACGCGATACTGTCAGACACTTGCGGCATACGTGCTCCTCCGTGTCGCGATGCAAAGGAACCAGACCGAACCAGATTCCGTTCAATTCAGACAGCGGTTGCGGCGGCCTCCGATGCAGCCGATACCGCCACCTCGCGCGCGGCAGTCAGCGTATTGCTGAGCGAGCCGATCCCGTCGACCGTGATCGTCACCGTCGAGCCATCCTTGATCGAGCCCACACCGACCGAGGTGCCGCATGCGATCACATCACCCGGCTCGAGCGTCAGGTCTTGCGATATCAGACTGACCTGCTCGGCCGGCGAAAACACCATATCGGCGAGCGGATAGTTCTGCCGTTCCACACCGTCGAGCATCGTCACGAGATGCGCTTTGCGCCAGTCGAAACCCGAGACGATCGAAGGTCCGATACAACAAAACGTATCGAAGCCCTTTGCGCGGCACCATTGCGGGAAGTGCGGATTTTCGTTCAACAGTTCGGCTGCGGTCACGTCGTTGACAAGCGTGTAGCCGAAGATCGATTCGGCGGCCTGTTCGACGCTCGCATCGCGGCAGCGCCGCCCGATCACGATTCCAAGTTCGCCTTCGTAGGCGATCTTGCCCGCATAGCTGAGCGGGCGCAGGATCGGTTCGCCCGAGCCGATCACCGAACCCGCCGGTTTCAGCAAAAACAGCGGATGCGCCGGCACCGGCTTGTCGAGCTTCGCCGCCAGCGCGTGAAAGTTATTCCAGAGCGCGACGACCTTACCCGGCGCGCAAGGCGCAAGCGGCGTCAGCGCGCGAGTCGACAGCACCGCACCGGTCGGCACCGGCTGATCGAGACTCGCGTACTCATGCAAATAGCCGCCTTCGACCCGGCCGAACACAACGCCGCCGTCGTTCGACATGAACCGCATCCATGTATCCATACATCGCTCCTTAAGCGCTTTGGCGTGATCTTCTTCGCGCTCGATTGCCGTGAGGGAAATCACGCCGTCATTTTGCGTGATGCATCAAATCAAATGCGTGGCCTGCGCGTGGCTATCCGGCGTATGCGCGATGCCGCGCTCTTTCAGCAGGAGGGAATCTTCGTATGCCATCTCCTGCTGCCTCCAATACGGATTCGAAAGGCGCCGCCCGGCTTCGCGCCAAGCTTTGCGGGTTAGCGGCGGGCCACGATGTTTCTGTGCGCCTAAATCGCGCCGGCCGTGCGCAATGCGCTGATCTGCTCGGGCGAATAGCCGAGTTCGGCCATCACCTCGTCAGTATGTTCGCCGAGCAGCGGCGAACGCTTGACTTCGGTTGGGCTATCCGACATTTTGATAGGATTGCCAACCGTCAGATACTTGCCGCGCAACGGATGATCCACTTCGACAATCGTGCCGGTTTTACGCAGCGACGGCTCGTCGGCGATTTCCTTCATCGACAGAATCGGTCCGCACGGAATGTCATACTTGTTTAGAATCTCCATGGCCTCGAACTTGGTCTTGGTCATGGTCCAGCGCTCGATCTCCGCGAAGATCTCCTTCAGATGCGGCAAGCGCGCGGCGGGTGTCGCATAGTCGGGATCGGTGGCCCACTCTTCCTTGCCGATCACGTTGCAGATTTTTGCCCACACCGGCGCCTGCGTGATGAAGTAGATATACGCGTTCGGGTCCGTTTCCCAGCCCTTGCACTTCAGAATCCAGCCCGGCTGACCACCGCCCGACGCGTTGCCCGCGCGCGGCACCGCTTCACCGAACGTCCCGTTCGGATATTGCGGATACTCCTTCATCGTGCCGGTGCGTTCGAGCCGCTGCTGGTCGCGCAGCTTCACGCGGCACAGGTTGAGCACGCCGTCCTGCATCGCGGCGAGCACGCGCTGGCCGCGTCCGGTGCTGGTACGCTGATATAACGCCGTGACGATGCCGAGCGCCAGATGCAATCCGGTGCCGCTGTCGCCGATCTGCGCGCCGCTCACCACCGGTGGGCCGTCGTCGAAACCAGTGGTCGAGGCCGCGCCGCCTACGCACTGCGCGACATTCTCGTAGACCTTGCAGTCCTCATAAGGCCCGGGGCCGAAGCCCTTCACCGACGCGACGATCATGCGCGGATTCAACGCCTGAATCCGCTCCCACGTGAAGCCCATCCGGTCCAGCGCGCCCGGCGCGAAGTTTTCCACCAGCACGTCGCATGTCTGGATCAGCGCTTCGAGAACCTGTTTGCCTTCCGGGTTCTTCGTATCGATAGTGACCGAGCGCTTGTTGTGATTGAGCATCGTGAAGTACAAGCTGTCCACTTCAGGGATATCGCGCAGTTGCTCGCGCGTGATGTCGCCCATTCCGGCCCGCTCCACCTTGATCACATCCGCTCCGAACCATGCGAGCAGTTGTGTGCAGGTCGGACCCGACTGCACATGCGTGAAATCGAGAATGCGCACACCGTCGAGTGCTTTTCCCATGTCGTTGCCTCCTCGTGGAATTTGATATATCACATACCATATTTCACGGGCCGTCAAGCACGGTTTACCCGCCCAGCCTGGCGAGGAGGCTCCGGCCCGGGCGGTTGAGCCAGCAAAAACAGAAAGGCCCGCGGTGGTTTCATCACCGCAGGCCTTTTATATCCGCAACGCCGAATCGAGCACCTGAGCAGGCGTCAATCCAGAAAATCGCAATTCGCTTCGACGAATGCCGCGAGATCGAGCGAATGCTGGCGCACGAGCCGCTCAGCCAGTTCGGTATCGCGCTGTTCCAGCGCCTCGATGATGCGCAGGTGATCAACGATCGAGCGCGACGCGCGGTCGCTCTGCGAAATGGTCATGCGGCGAATCGCCCGCACGTGGATAAAGATGTTCTTGATCGTGTCGAGAATGATCTGCGACTTCGACAACTCCACGATCGCCTGGTGAAACGCAATGTTGGCGTCCGAGTATTCGGCGATGTGCTCGGCCGGCGTGGCGTCGCGGAAATTGTCGAACATGTGGCGCAGACGGGCGATTTCCTCGTCCGTGGCGTGCAGCGTGGCAAGACGCGCCGCCATGCTTTCCAGCGCGGCCCACATCTGGATCATTTCGACGATTTCGCGCTTGCTCTTGCGCACGATATAGATACCGCGGCGCGGCACCATGCGTAAAAAGCCTTCCTGTTCGAGCAGCGTCATCGCCTCGCGTACCGGCGTGCGGCTCACGCCGAGCGACTCGCTCAGCACGCGTTCGTCGAGGCGAATCTCTTCGTGTGTCTGGTAGATGTCCGCGTCGGCAATCGCCTGGCGGAGCATGGCGTACGCCTGATCGCGCAAGCTCGCGCTTGCGCCGATCGGCTGCAATGACAACGTCAACGGTGTGGCCACTGCTTCAGTTTGAAGTTCTGACGACATTCATCGCCTCTTGTTGAACATGCGCACGATACGGCGCCGCCGATGCAAACGCACGTTGTTCGCCGAGACCGACGAACCGGCCATGTTGCGCTGCAAGCTGCGCAACCGGCTGCGGAATCCAGCGGGTCAGCAGAACGGTGGCGGCAGAGCCCAGACCAACAAACGCAACGGCAAGCAGCAGGAGAGGAACAAGTTCCATTTGTAACTCCGAATGATTGAGTAAGTAGATACCCCAATCATATGCTGCAACGCCGCACAAATCAATATTTCGTATTCAATATATCAGCAGCTGTTGTTTTAGGATTGCACACTCACGGTAGCACGGTCGGGCCGCTCACGGTTCACTGCATATCCAGATCAGCGGAAGCTTGGTGTAAACGCGCAAAACGCGCGCTATTCGCGCAGACGCGATCGCTGATCGCGCAATTCGCATCGAATGCGGATTGTCGGATCAGCGGCACGTCATTAACCTTCGGACATCCTGCAACGGGTCGGTAGAATCCGGCGCTCAGCATCAGCCGCGCCGCCCCAGACAAACAGCCAAAGCGTTCCGAAGGAGACACCGTCATGATTACCGCCATCCCGACAGCCGCATTGGTCGACAATCGCACGGCGCGCAGCCGGGCCCGCAAAGCGGCGCTCGGCAGCTTTGTCGGCGCGGTCGTCGACTGGTACGACTTTCTTCTGTACGGCATTGTCGCCGCGCTCGTCTTCAATGCTGAGTTCTTCCCGAAGGTCAGTCCGGCGATGGGCACGCTCGCCGCGTTCGCCACCTTTGGCGTCGGTTTCCTGTTCCGCCCGCTCGGCGGCTTCGTGTTCGGCCATTACGGCGACCGGCTCGGCCGCAAGCGCATGCTGGTGCTGACCGTGATGATGATGGGCCTGTCCACCGCGGCGATCGGTCTGCTGCCGGCTTTCTCCAGCATCGGCTGGTGGGCGCCGGTGCTGCTCGTGACGTTGCGTGCGATCCAGGGCTTCGCAGTGGGCGGCGAATGGGGCGGCGCGGCGTTGATGGCCGTCGAAAGCGCGCCGGAGAAGAAAAAGGCGTTCTACAGCAGCGGTGTGCAGGTCGGCTACGGCGTGGGCCTCGTGCTCTCGACCGGACTGGTCACGATCATCAGCCGTTCGATGGACAACGCGTTGTTCCTGAGCTGGGGCTGGCGTCTGCCGTTTCTGTTCAGCGTCGTGCTGGTGCTGATCGCGCTGTGGATCCGCTCGAGCATGGAGGAGTCGCAGGAGTTCGTCGAGAAAGTCGGCGCGCACGGAGAACGCAGCGTGCGGCTGCCGATCGTCGAAGCGTTGCTGCAGCATCCGAAGGCGTTCCTGCTGATCATTGCGCTGCGTCTTGCCGAGCTGTTTACGATGTATATCGTGACCGCATTCGCCCTGAACTACTCGACGGCGAATCTGCACATGCCGCGCGAGTTCTTTCTGTCGATCGGCCTGCTGGTCGGCGCGGTGAGCTGCGTGACGATTCCCTGTTTTGCGTGGCTCGCGGACCGCTTCGGCCGGCGGCGCGTGTATATCGTCGGCGCGCTGATCGGCATGTTCAGCGCGGTGCCGTTCTTCCTCGCGCTGGACGCGCGTTCGACGGTGTGGATCGTGATCTTCGCCGTGATGCTCGCCAATGTCGCGCACGACATGGTGGTCAGCGTGCAGCAACCGATGTTCACCGAACTGTTCGGCACCGAGTATCGCTACAGCGGCGCGGGTGTCGGTTATCAGGTGGCAAGCGTGGTCGGCGGCGGCTTCACGCCGTTTATCGCGGTGGCGCTGGTCAGCTTTGCCGGTGGCTCGTGGCATCCGGTGGCGGCTTATCTGGCGATCGGTTGCCTGGTCTCGGTACTGGTGGCGGCAAAGATGAAGACCGGACGCACGGTCGTCTGATCCGGGCCTCGGCTGTTGCAGCGGGCCGGCGTGGCGAGGTTGCCACTGCCGGCCCGCTTTGTTTCCGGCGCCGGATTTCTTGTAGTCGAGCCCTTTTCTTTTACCTGTCTCTCCTTCTTACCGGTTCCGGTCTTCCATTTGCGCGCCGTTCGGCAGTCGCCCCATCGTGAATTAGCGCTGCGTTGTCTCAAACCGAATGACGGTTGCATGTCACGCAGGTTATTCATTATGCATTTACATCTCATATTGCAAAGCCGGATTGCGCGCCCTATCGTTCGTCCGGATAAGCGCCGACCACAAATATGTACGCGCCATATGAAATTAATAAACATATTTTGGGCCGCGTCGACACACGTAACTTTTACACCACGACGCCTCAAGCATTTGTTTTAGGCGCCGATAACAAAGTATTCGCCCGCGGAGACCGACCATGAGCAGCATCACTGAGCCAAGCGGCAATCAAGGCTCTGCCCCATTCTTTTCCAAACAGGCCACCGTCGCGCAACCGGGGTTTTCGCGCTGGATGGTTCCGCCCGCGGCGCTCGCCGTCCACCTCTGTATCGGCCAGGCGTACGCCTTTTCCGTGTTCAACGGTCCGCTGACCAAAGTCATCGGCATCACGCAATCCACCGCGAACGACTGGTCGCTGACTTCGCTTGGCTGGATCTTTTCGCTGGCGATCGTGTTTCTCGGTTTGTCGGCGGCGTTTGCCGGCAAGTGGCTTGAACACGTCGGTCCGCGCCGCACGATGTTCACCGCTGCATGCTGCTTCGGCGGCGGCTTTCTGGTGTCCGCGCTCGGCGCGCATCTGCATCAGATCGCGTTGCTGTATCTCGGCTACGGCGTGATCGGCGGCATCGGACTCGGCCTCGGCTATGTCTCGCCGGTGTCGACGCTGATCCGCTGGTTCCCGGACCGCCGCGGCATGGCGACCGGCATGGCGATCATGGGCTTCGGCGGCGGCGCGATGATCGCCGCGCCGCTCTCCGTGGCGCTGATGAACCACTTCCGCAGCGAAACCAGCGGCGGCGTAGCCGAGACCTTCGTCGTGCTCGGCATCGCGTACTTCATCTCGATGTCGATCGGCGCACTGGCGATCCGCGTGCCGCCCGCCGACTGGAAACCGGCCGGCTGGACGCCGCCCGCGACCAATCAGAAGAAGATGATTTCGCGCAACCACGTGCATATCGACCAGGCGCTGAAGACGCCGCAGTTCTATCTGATCTGGCTGGTGCTGTTCCTGAACGTGACGGCCGGCATCGGCATTCTCGGCCAGGCGTCGGTGATGATTCAGGAGAGTTTCAAGGACACCGTGACGGCAGCCGCGGCAGCCGGTTTCGTCGGCTTGCTGTCGTTGTTCAACATGGGCGGCCGTTTTGTGTGGGCGTCGGCTTCTGACTGGATCGGCCGCAAGAACACCTACTTTATCTTCTTCGCGCTCGGCGCAGTGTTGTACTACCTCGTGCCGGGCTTCGCCGCTTCGGGCCAGATCGCGCTGTTCGTGCTCGCTTACTGCGTGATCCTGTCGATGTACGGCGGCGGCTTCTCGACGGTGCCCGCGTATCTCGCGGACATGTTCGGCACAGCGTTTGTCGGCGGCATTCACGGCCGGCTGTTGACCGCATGGGCCGCGGCGGGCGTGGCAGGTCCGGTGCTGGTGAATTACATCCGCGCGTATCAAGTGGCGCACGGCGTTGCAAAAGCAGATGCCTACACGATGACGATTCACATCATGGTCGTGCTGCTGGTGATCGGTTTCGTCTGCAATCTGCTGGTCCAGCGTGTGGCCGACAAGCACCACATGACCGATGCACAACTCGCTAAAGGCGCCTAAGGAGACTCGTATGTCGACCACTCAAGCCGTTCATCCGGCCAACAAGGTCAAACTCGCCGTCTTCTGGCTGTATGTGACGATGCCGCTGGCATGGGGCGTGGTGAATACCCTCTCGCAAGCGATGAAACTGTTCAGGTAAGTGTTTGAACATCGCCGCGCGAGCCCGGCGCGGCTACCGCCTGGATCTTCTCGAACAGCACATCCTGCGCGCCTTCCCACAGCACCTTGGTGCCGAGTTCACGCAGCTTCTCCTTACCTTCGACAATGGTCAGGAAGTGATTGCCCGCGAGCTGCCCCAGCTTGCTCGCAAAGCAGCACGAGCCATACGCGAGGATGATCTCCGTTTCGCTATAGCCGCCCGGGTAGAACAGGATGTCGCCGACCGACGGGTGGCTCGTGTGATTCTCGAAGCCGACCGCCGCGCCGTCGTTTTCCAGCTTGAAGTCGCCGAGCGGCACCCAGCAACCCTCACCGCTCCAGCGCACGTGGATGATCTGCTGGCGGTACGGCAGCAGTTTCAGGAAGGCCGCCACGGTTTGCGGCGCGTCCGGATGGGTTTCGGCGGTAAACACATGGCCGCATGAAGTGATTCGAAGTTGGGTCATCGCTGGGTATCCGGTGTAACGGGTTGAATGGAGTGGTCGGTCAGACGCCGGCGGGGCCAAGCCGTTGGCGCGATATTCTGTCGGCCGGTGCGCGCCTTCGACAGATACACTTGCCGCGCATCCGGTCAGGCCAGTTGAAAAAAGAACGGGTAAGCAGCATCGAGGCCAGCAGGTGCCAACTCTCCCCTCGCGTCCTCCCCGAAAGTTCGTAGTTTGCAAGCCACGCAATGCGCAGCACACTTCGAAAAGTGTGTGATTGCCGCCATGGCGGCTCATCGGGCTTTCCACTCGATGATCCCCTCGGCCCCTGGCGATACGTTCCGCGCCTTGGCTTGCGACATCTTCCCGCGCCGCACAATGCTTACGCCGAGGAGCATCCAGGCCACGTCAGCAGCAGCGGTGTTGCTGGCTGGCGGTCGCGGGTTCTCATCCAGCCCTGCCCGCCGCGCAAACCGTAGATCTCAGCCGCGCAACCGGTAAGCAAGCGGCGTCACACCGTAGCCACGCTTGAACTGCACGGAGAAATGACTGGCATTCTCGAAACCCACCGCTATCGCAATGTGCAGCACTGTCTGATCGGTAGCGCGCAGCAGCCTCGCTGCTTCCTCGAGCCGCAAGCGCGTGACGAATTGATGTGGCGTTTCGCCAGTCTCGCGGCGGAACACGCGCGCAAAGTGAAAACTGCTGAGTCCGGCATGCGCGGCCAGTTCGCTGATCGCCAGATGTGCGGCAAGCGCGTGGGCCAGCGCGTCGACGTAAAGACGCGAGTCGGCCGGTTCGCTGGCAGCTCGATGCAATGCATCGAGCATCACCGCGATCAGCGGATCGTGAAGCTGCATGGCGTCGCCCAGCGACAACTCGCGTGAACCGCCCAATTCCATCTGGTCGGCCACGCTGTCGATCAGGCTGCGTTGTCAGCTTTGGAATTCTTGCCATCGCGTCTCCTGGAATATGCCGCACGCAAAAGAGAACCCTACGGGTCCTGCGCCGTTCACAAGCTGTCAGCGCAAGATCTCAAAAATGATAGCAAGGAACCGGCTACCGTAATATTTGGAAATAGTTAATCATCCTGGTTGTCGTCCATCACGCGTTTCGAACGCCGGAGCTACCGTTTCATGGAACACGAATGCGATACGCTGCCGCACTGGCTGACCGGTTCGCCGCAAGGCGAAGCCGGCCAGGCGTCGGCAACTTACAACTCAGCGGTTACCGCACAATCGGCTTACCCGGCCGACGCGCGGCGACCGGAGAACTCAGCCCACGCGGCTGAAGCAACCAGGGCGCCAGCCCGCACGGCATCGTCAGGCATGGTGCCGGCCGGCTTTCTCACGCTCTTCACCGAGGAGGAAATTGGCACGCCCTCGCCTGCCGCGCGGCGGGCCATGCCCATCATCAGTCCATTGGTGCGTTTTGGCAGTGCGCGGGACCGCATCGAATTCGTCCGGCAGCGCATCAAACAGCTCGGCTTCGACTCGTTCAGCTATTCGGCCACGCGCACCACCGCGCATCACAAGACGATGTTCGTGCTGACCAGCTACGAGTCGCAGACGTGGCTCACGCGTTATTTCCGCGAGCGTTATTTCGAACTCGATCCGCGCGTCGCGCTCGCGTCGCCGACCGGCCTGCCTTTTTTGTGGAACACGGTCGACATGCGCGCCGACCTGCCGCGTGCGCAAATGCGCAGCGAGCGGCTGTGCGGGCTGATCGACTTGCTGGAGGCGACCGGCCGCAAAAGCGGGATTCTCACGCAGATGCCGCTACCCGAGCCGGAACTGAGCGCGAGCCTGTGCTTCAACTCGGCGATCGCCAACCCGCGCTGGATGACCGAATCGATCGTGGCCGAAACGCTAATGTTCGCGCACACGATCCACGAATTCATCTGGACGCATGCGAAAAGCGTGATCGGCATTGCGCCCGCGCAGCAGCAGCGCGTCACGCTGAGCGACTTGCAGCATGCGGTGCTGAAGGCGGTCGTGCAAGGACAGCGCGACAAGGAAATCGCCTACTTCCTCGGGCTGTCGCCGCACAACGTCGACTACCATCTGCGCCGGCTGCGGCAATTGTTCAACGTGCGCAATCGCGTGCAGTTGATCAATGTCGCGCAGGGATATGTGTCGTGATGGCCGAGTGCGCATCGAGTGCCGACCGGCGGCGCCGGTCAGCACGCAATGCGCACGGCAGGCCATCAGGACTTGAGACGATAGCCCGTCTTGAAGATCCACGCGACGATCGCCAGAAACACCGCGAGAAATACCGCGGTCATGCCAAGGCTCACGCCGACATTCACATCGGCGATACCGTAGAAGCTCCAGCGAAAGCCGCTGACCAGATAGACGATCGGATTGAACAGCGTCACGACCTTCCAGAACGGCGGCAACATGTTAACTGCATAGAAACTGCCGCCGAGAAACGTCAGCGGCGTGATGATCAGCAGCGGCACGAGTTGCAGCTTCTCGAAGCTATCGGCCCAGATGCCGATGATGAACCCGAACAGACTGAAGGTCACCGCGGTCAGCACGAGAAACAGGATCATCCAGAACGGGTGCTGCACTTGCAACGGCACGAATAGTCCTGCGGTCGCGAGAATGATCAGGCCAAGCAGAATCGACTTTGTCGCTGCGGCACCCACGTAGCTCACGACGATCTCCAGATACGAAACCGGCGCCGACAGCAACTCATAGATCGTCCCGGTGAAGCGCGGAAAGTAAATCCCGAACGATGCGTTCGAAATGCTTTGCGACAGCAGCGAGAGCATGATCAATCCCGGCACGATGAACGCGCCGTAACTGATCCCGTCCACTTCCTTGATACGCGAACCGATTGCGGCCCCGAACACGACGAAGTAAAGCGAAGTAGAAATCACCGGCGCGATGATGCTTTGCATCAACGTGCGCCACGTGCGCGCCATTTCGAACTTGTAGATCGCGCGAATTGCGTAAAGATTCATTGATCACCTCGGAGCAGACTGACAAAGATGTCTTCGAGCGAACTTTGCGTGGTATGCAGGTCCTTGAAACGGATGCCGGCATCGTCGAGCGCTTTGAGCAACGCGATGATGTCGGTGCGGCCGCCGTCGCCTTCATACGTGTAAATCAGTTCGTTGCCGCCCTTCGCGACATCCAGGCCATATCCGCTCAGTGTCGGCGGTACCAGCTCCAACGGACTATCCAGCTGCAACGTCAACTGCTTCTTGCCGAGCTTGCGCATCAGCTCCGTTTTCTCTTCGACCAGCATGATCTCGCCCGCGTTGATCACGCCGATGCGGTCGGCCATTTCCTCGGCTTCATCGATATAGTGGGTGGTGAGGATGATCGTCACGCCGCTCGCGGCGAGCGAGCGCACCAGCTTCCACATATCGCGCCGCAATTCGACATCGACACCGGCGGTGGGTTCGTCGAGAAACAGCACGCGCGGCTCGTGCGAGAGCGCCTTCGCAATCAGCACGCGCCGCTTCATGCCGCCCGACAACGTAATGATCTTGCTATTGCGCTTTTCCCACAGCGACAAATCGCGCAATACCTTTTCAACGTAAGCGGGATTTTTCGGCTTGCCGAACAATCCGCGGCTGAACGAGACGGTCGCCCAGACGGTTTCGAACGAGTCGGTGGTAAGTTCCTGCGGCACCAGACCGATCATCGAACGCGCGCCACGGTAGTCGGCCGCGATATCGCGGCCGTCCACCGTCACGCTGCCTTCGCTCGCCTTGACGATACCGCAGATGATGCTGATCAGCGTGGTTTTGCCCGCGCCGTTCGGGCCGAGCAAAGCGAAGATTTCTCCGCGGCGAATCGCCAGATTGATGTTTTTGAGTGCGTGAAAACCCGTGGCATAGGTTTTTGAAAGATTCGTAACCGAGACGATTGGCTGCATGGATTCGACGATGGCAGACACCGGTATTGGATTGGAAGGAGGCGGTGCGAATGCGCGACCGCACCCGCAATGTAAATGAAAGAGGGAAAACGTGCAGCGCGTCGTTGTTTTACTTTAAAAACGCGCGGGCCCTGCTCACCCCGCCCTCACGGTTGCGCGCACACGAAACTGCTGGCGAGATTCAGATGGCCCTTGCCCACATAACGTGGGAACAGCGGATAGCGGCACAACGGACGCGAGCGCCCGTTGGTCGCCGCGGCAATGTCGGTCGCGATCAGTGTTTCAGGCGCCGCGCCACGCGTCACCCAGTTGTCGAGCGCGCCGAGCAGATCCACCGACGGAATGAACACGCCGCTGCCGTGCTGAAAACCCGGCACCATATAAAGCCGCATGAACGCATTGACCTGGTCGATGCCGAAGCGATCGATCAGCGCTTCATGGTAGGCGATCGTCTGATTCGGGCTGATGACTTCGTCGGCGAGGCCTTGCAGCGTGATGAGCTTGCCTCCGCGTGCGATATAGCGCGTCAGGTCGGTGTTCATCGCGCCGATCGTCTGTGATAGCGCGAACAGTTGAGCGCGATATTTCCCCGGATGCCGCGGGTCGAATGTGAGCGAATCGAAACTCGCGTCGCGCGCGACGAAATAGCGGACGTAGCCGTCGCCTTGCGCGAACAGGTAGCCGTTGGCCAGGAAGGTCGGCTCTGGCAGCCGGTCGGGTCGACGCCCGAGCCCGAGCATGCTGGTCAGACGGGTACCCTGAAATACGTTGTAGCCGTGATAGCGGCTGACGTCCCACGCCAGCCGGTATGGCAACGACAGACCGTCGCGCATCACCAGCAAGGTGGACAGCTGCGCCTCGCTGAAGCATTCATCGTGCGACGGCCGGTGTCCGGCGCAGCGCAATGAGGCGATGATTTCCGCTTCGTGCTCGCGGCATGCGGCGACGTCGCTGACGATACCGTCCACCGCGCCGTCGAGCCGGTCGCACACCGCCAGCGTCCGCTGATACACGTGCTCGAGCAACTGCGGTGGAATGAAACCGCCGCGCGTGGCGTATTCGGCCCGCCCGAGTTTCACGCCGAGCAGACGGACGCCGGAAAAATTGAGCGCGGGCGAATTGCCGATCACGCCGTCGTAGTCGTCCGGAAAGCGCTGCATCACCGTGTAGCCTTCGCGTCCGCCGGTCGAACCGCCGGCGAAGTACATCCGTTGTGGCGGCCGGCCATAGGCGCGCGCAATGAGTGCAAGCGCCGCGTCATGTGTCTTCTTCAGATGCGCGTAGCCGAAATTCGTCACCGCTTCGTCGACCAGCCCGAAGATCGCGAGCGACGAATCCCCCACGTGACCCGAGTCGTCGCCGAAAGTCGCATAGCCTTGCGCGAGCGGTGCACGATCCGGCGAAAACGGCATCACGCCAGTGCCGCTGACCACCACGCCGTTGTACCCGCCGCCGCCGATCTGCAGCGCGCGGCCATTCCAGCGGCGCGGCAGATTCAGGTCGAAACGGATATCGGGTGTGCTCGCGTCGAGCCCTTTGATGCGGCCGGTGATGCGGCAATATTCGCCGCCTTGCTGATTGCCGGGCGCGGTCGCGCCTACCATCGCCGCGCTTTCGATCTGCACGCCGGCGGTGGGCATCGCGATGAGTTCGGGCGGCAACACGGCGCCGGCGAATTCCGCGCAACGCATCGCGAGCGGCGCTTCGCTGGGCGCGCCGAACGCCTTGGCAGCGCTCAGCCATAGCATCGCGCTGACGACCGTGATGAGCGTGCGTGAAGCTTGTGTGCGCGTGCGGCGCGAACGCGCCCTCATCCGCAACCTGCGCCATTGGCCGCCGTGCGCGACTGCGGCCCCCTCCAGCCGTGCCAGCCACGCGCGATCATCAGCACGGCGCCGATTGCGACCAGATCGCCGCCGAGTCCGACCAGCGTACCGCCGAAGCCGTGAAATGTACGCGGCGTCGCGGTATCGACGATCAACGACACCAGCGTCCCGGTAACGAAACACACGAGCCCGGTACGGCCGACCGTCACGACCGCGGGCAGCCGTTGCGCGAGCCGCGCGATGCTGCCCGTGCGCACGAACTGCGCAGCGAGCCAGGCGATGACGGCGAAGTTGATCACCCGGTCCATGGAAAGGTTTTGTTTAAGCGTGCCGGGCAGCGGTTGCGTCAGCACGAAGAGTTTAACGATGGCGAACGCCAGCACCGCGATCGCCGCAACCCACGTGAGCCAGCGAGCGGTGCGGGCCGCGTGAAAGCACTCGCTAACGGGCTGCAACCGGCACAGCATCCCGAGCGCGAACATCAGTTGCCACGCAAACGGATTAAAAGCCCAGTCGGCCACGTCGTCAATGCTGAATAGCGCGGCCAGCGGCCGGGCAAGCGCCCAGATCGCCACACTGAGCCCAAGCGCCAGCGGCGCTGAACGGCGCACCAGCGGCACCGCGAACGGCACGCACAGCGCGAAGATCACGTACATGGGCAGCACGCTCGACAGATACGGCTGACGCCGCAACATGGCGATATCGAGCGCTTCGCGCAGCGGCTGCACGGCGAACGTCGCCCAGCCGGACAGATCGACCATTGGCGGATTCAGATGCAGCGTCGCGAGGATGGCGCCGGACAATAGCGTCAATACGGCGGTCAGCAAATAGGCGCGATAGATTTCCCAGCAACGTTTGACGAAACGCATCTTCGCCGCTTTCTCGCCGCGGCGCGCGAGCACGGCCGTATAGGCGGCCGCTGACGCATAGCCGCCGAGAAACACGAACACTTCGGCTGAATCGCACAACGCATAGGCGTGCAGCATCAGATGCGACAGCGCGCTGCCAGGAATGTGGTCCAGTACGATGACGATCAGCACGATACCGCGGAAGAAATCCACTTCGATCGAGCGTCCACGGCGTGATTCCATTCGGGTTCTCGCAGATGGCGCAGGTCCGATGCGCCGGGTGATTCCGTTTTAAACCGCTGTTTCACATAGGAACGCCACCACAATAGAACGTTCCCGCCAATGGCGTGCAGTACCTCGACATGCGCTGACAACCGCCCTTTAAGTGCGCATGCATTGGCAGTGATATGAAACCTGGCTGTCGGCGTGCGGTAATGCTGAATTATTCGGCATTCGATCGCACGGAAATTTTTTCGGCTTTCGATGGGCAATGCGAGAGACATGCAGGTAATAACCGCCGAAAAAAATCGCTGAGTGCGATGGGCGATTTTTTTCGCATTTTTTCATGCGTAGGATGGATTCATGGACGCCTGTGGGACATCGCACGTTCGAGCGATGTCCCCTCTCGACGGCGGCCATTCATGTGGACCGGACACGCCGCCGGCCCGGTCTTCGATCGGTTGGACCTTTGAGCGTCCTCGCGGCGTCCTCTATTTGCCATTGCTGACTTTGCCGTCACGATGCGCGCCGGTCCTTCCACTACTACCCTGAACGGCGACGCCTCGCGCGCTGCCGTTGCTCTGCAAGACGACCACATGAACAACAGGATTGCCGGCTTCGACGGATTGCGCGCGATCGCGGTCCTGATGGTGTTTTTTCAGCACCGCCTGTTTGGCGACTTCGGCGAGGTCGGCCATCTCGGCGTGTGGATTTTCTTCGCGCTGAGCGGCTTTCTGATTATCGGCATTCTGTCTGCGCAGCGTACGCGTATCGAACGCGGCGCCAGCCGCTTTGCTGCCGAGCTGAAGCGTTTCCTGTTTCGCCGCACGTTGCGCATATTTCCGATTTATTACCTGATGCTGGTGGTGATGTCCGTGCTGATGGCGTTCGGCATCGCTAACCCCGAACTGGCTAGCGGCATGCCGTTTCATTTCGCTTATCTGTCGAACCTCTGGATCGGCTCGGTACTACATTACTGGCCGGGGCGTTACTCGCATCTATGGAGCCTGGCGATCGAGGAGCAGTTTTATCTGGTGTTGGCACCGTTGTTGCTGTTGATCGCTGCGCGCTGGCATCGTGCAGTGTGCGTTGTGATTGTCGCGGTTGGGCTTGCTTCATTGCTGGCGATGCGCGCGGCGCACTGGCACGAGATCACGATCTATACGCATCCGCTGACTAACTTCTGGCTGCTGGCATCAGGCGGGATTGGAGGCCTGCTGATTGCAGACAAAGAGAGCCGCTTGCGGGCTGTGCTGGGATATGGCGTGACACCGTTTATTTTGAGTGTTTGCCTTGTGGTTTTTTGTGCGGCGGAGCCGGTGTGGAGTCGGTTCAGCAGTTCTGCCGAGTTTACGGTTGTCAGTGCTTTGTATGGGGTTTGCATCGCGGCGCTCGTGTGTTCGATTGCCTGTTGCCGGAGTGCTGTGGTGATTCGGTTGCTGGAGACCCGCTGGCTCGTGAGTTTTGGGCGTATCAGTTATGGGTTTTATCTTTATCACAATCTCATTCCGGATTTGACGCGGAATCATCATGCAGCGGTGTTGTTCGGCGGTGCCGTGCCGGGATGGGCACATGCTGTTGGCATTGGTGCGTCGTTTTTTATTTCGCTGGCGATTGCCGGTTTGTCCTGGCGGTGGATTGAGGAACCTCTTCTGAGGTTTAAGGGCCCCAAAGGGGTGAGTGGTGCCGCTGCGCAGACGGCTCGGCGTGGCTTTGTGGCTCGGCGCGCCGAGCCCCGGGGGCGTTGAAGTTGGTCTCCTCGCTGCTCACCCCGGTTACCGCCATCTGCTCTGTCACCCGATTCAGGCCACCGTGCGGCGCCGCACCGCGATATGCGCTTCCCGCTGCAGCCGGTCGAGAAGCGTGATGATGCGGCGACGCTGGATGGCAACCAGGTCGTGCGTTTCTTCCAGCGCGCGTATGCGCTTTTCCCAATACTCACGGTGCAGCCGCTGTCCAGCGCTGTCCGCGTCCCCACGCGTCAGGTACTGGATCATGCCCTCAAGATGCTCCAACTGGCTGTCCACCATGCTGGCCGGACGCCTTCCGCCGCGCCCCGCGCCCGGTTGATTGTTCGTGCCGTTCATTATTTTCGTACCCCGTTGATTGGCCAGACAGACGATGCCTACGGCATTCGCCTCGATGGCGCCGCGCACAGCAAGGCGGCGCTCTTTCCAACGCGCAATTGCGCTTTCAAAACGGGGCGCGGATGCACTGGATTGCCGCGCCGCCAGCGAAAACGATCTGCATCTTGTCGTTGGACGATAGCGCGGCTTTTTTGTCAGGCTTTACCATACGTCTCAGTTCCAGGCGGCGGAGCGTTAAAATTGCGCTCGCCGCGGCCTCCTTGCCCGAACCGCATGCCTCGCTCGTTGCAACGGACCCATGAACCAGCGCTCACAGCCCTATCGCCCAGCCGACACTACTGCTGCTGCAACCGATCCGCGCGCCGCCATCGCGACGAGCCGTTTCAGCACACACGCGCTGGCGGGCAACGCGCAAATGCTCGCCTGGCGCGAGCGCGTGGGCCACGTGGTCGACGTGGTGCCGTCAAAACAACAGGTCGCCGAGGGGTTCCGCGGAGACATCGACAGGTATTCGGTCGGCGCATCGGTGTTTACCGACTGCCGCACCGAGGAGATCGTGCTGGAACGCTCGGTGGCGCGCGTTTCCACCGACCATCGCCGGGAGTATGTCTTTCAGTTGTTCGTGGAGGGTGAGATCGGCAACGTGACGGGCATGCGCAAGAAGCGCAGCGCGCCCGGCTCGGTGCAAGGCATCGTCGCGTTCGATCTGAACCAGCCGTTTCGGGTCGAGCGGCCCGCCTGCCGGCTGCTGAGCCTGTTCTTGCCGGCGTCGACGGTGGAGGAGGCGCTGCGCGACGGCGCGTCGATCCATGGCCGCATCCTCCAGCTGGGCTCGCCGCTGACCGGCCTCGTGATGGATCACATGGCGGCCGTCGCCCTGGACATGCCGACGCTCGACCCGGACAGCGCCGCCGACGCGTTAAATGCCGGCGCCCAGCTTCTGATCGCGGCGTTTCGCAAGGAGTCGCGCCTGACCGGCAAGGACCGCGCCGCGCTCCAGGCCGCGGTGATGGGACAGGTCCGCCGTTACGTCGAAGCCAATCTGCACCAGGGCGACCTAACGCCGACCAGCATCGTTCAGGCGCTGCAATTGAAGCGCGCCACGGTCTACCGCTGGTTCGAGCACGAAGGTGGCCTTGGCGCGTACATTCGCAATCGCAGGTTGCGGGAAGCGGCGGACGAACTGGTCCGTTTCCCGCATCTACAGGTCATGGAAATTGCTTACGGACTCGGTTTCCAAAGCGCGTCGGATTTCACGCGCGCGTTTCGCCGCGCCTTCGACATGAGCCCGCAGGACATGCGTCTGCGCGCGCTGAACCTGCAACATAGCCATGCGGCGTAGTGACGACAACGGCCGACTAAACCGGCGCATTAGACACTCGATTACGCCGGCGGCTGCGAAGCGTATGCGGCAACCTCCACCGGCGCCTGCTCGGGAAACCGGTTCAGCGCGACGAGCGTGAGTCCGGTCGCGGCCATCAGATACCACGCCGGGATCATCGGGTTGCCCGTCACATTGATGAGCCATGTGACGAAGAACGGCGAAAATCCGCCGAACACAACGACGCCAATACCGTAGATCACGGAAAGGCCTGCCGCGCGCCGATGCGGGGGAAAGGCTTCCATCATCAGCACCGAAATCGCACCGTCGTTGTTCACCGCAAGCGCGACGTACGCTGTGATGATGACGAGCGCGGCGAGATCGCTCACGCCGTGGGTCAGCAACCAGAAGACCGGCCATGCCGGCGCCATCGACGCCACAAAAAACAGGTACTGGAGCGTCTTGCGGCTCGCGAACCGATCGGCGGTGCGCCCCATCAACGGGGTCACTACGAAGATCACCAGTCCCGAGAGACAGGCGGTCAGCAGGCTGATCGCCGGCGGCCGGTGCAAAGTTCGAACCAGATAGGACGGCATGTAGAACACGGTGACATAAATGCCCACCGAAGTCGCCGATGTCATCAGAATGCCGCAAACGAGCGGGCGCGTGTGCTCGACGAACAGGCGGCCGGGATTCGGCCGCCCCCCCGGCTGCCTCGAGGCCGCGGGCATACGGCGGCGCAGATACCAGCCAACTGGGCCGATCAGGCCGCCCAATAAGAACGGAATGCGCCATCCCCAACTTTGCATGGCCGCGGACGACAACAGAGCGGTAGTGCTCGCCGTGACCAGTGCGGCGGCGAATGCGGCCGCACCCTGGCTCGCGCCGCGCCAGCTCACCATGAAACAGCGGTGCCGGTACGCGACCGATTCCATCAGCGAAGCCGCCGCCGGCCCGATTTCCCCGCCTGTCGCGAGCCCCTGCATCAGCCGCGCGAGCACCATCAGCACCGCCGCTGCGGGACCGATCGACGCATAGGTGGGCAGGCACGCGATCAGCCACGTGCCGAGCGTCATCAGCGTGAGCGATACGGCCATGCCCGCCTTGCGGCCGTGGCTGTCGGCGATGTGGCCGATCACGATCGCACCGATCGGGCGCATCACAAAGCCGGCGCCGAAGGTGGCAAGCGAGAGCAGCAGCGATGACGCTGGGTTGCCGGACGGAAAGAAAAGGTTGCCGATCAGCACGGCCGAAAAGCTGTAAACCGTGAAATCGTACGCAACGAAGCCGTTGCCGATCACGATCGCCACGACGACCCGCCTGAGTTCGGCGCCGGACAGGTTGGTCAGTTTGCCGGTGGCATTGTTGTGCATGGGCGCGGTTGCCGGGTTCGTTGTAGTGTTCAGGAAGATTGATACAAGAACGATGATCTTTCTGTCTTAACGGCCTGGAAGTGGACGACTTTACGCCGCGCGCCAACAAAGCGGATCGTGCTAGATTGCACACACCACGCCTTCAACGGAGTTTCTTGCATGGATACCCGTTCAATTCTGGGCATGATTCACGCTGAAGAGGCTTTACTGGTCTCTATCGTACGGTCGTTGCCACCGGACATCAGGCGCAAGGTCTCCAACGATTTCCAGGAGCAGGTCGAACTCGCCGAGACGTCACACCTGAGCCCCACAAGCGATCGCGAAGCGAGCGACGCGTTCAAGGCGCATATCCGAAGATTGTCGATCATGCTGGCGTCGCTGTCTTAACGAAAAATATGGCTTCCCGCCGCCGCAACGAGGGCCACCGCACACTTCGCGACGGCACGAATCCCGTGAATATGAGAGATTGTGGCTTCCGACATGAAACGGCGAGCGACCGGACAAGTCCTCACCCATCCGGTATGAAAACGCACCTTTGCATCGCTCTGGTCACGCTAACGGCGCTGCGCGCGACTCTCTGGTCGACCGCGGCGCACGCCCATGCGCTTGACAGCGAGTTCGACTGCACATCGAGTCCCCACACATTCATTACGTCGCTGCAGGATGGGCAATTTATCGATTCGAAGCCGATGCGGGTCGAGAAAAATTCGGTCAACGCGTTTCGCCCGACTCACGGCAGCGACCTGACGGTGTTCGGCTTTCACGTCTATGCCGTCCTCGGTTACGAGCGGGACGACACGCTCTTCAGGAAGGGAAGCGGCGATGCGATTGCCGTGCCCCTTTATGGTGCCGTGGTGTCGGGGCCGGTCGAGACAGTGGAAACACGCGCGCGCCAGGCCGGCAGCGACGCCGTCGTGCGTCAGGTGATTCCCATGTTACTCACGGCAATCGTCTGCAATGAGCATCAGGTCGGGCAATCGCCGCATGAGACGAGCGAGACGCGATAGAGGCCGCATCTGCGTGCTCCAGGCACGGCAACTGCTGCGCATGCCCGCGTCAGATCTGCGCCGTCATCAGGTTGGCGTCGCGCACTAACAGCCAGCGTCCGTCGGCTTCCTTGCGCAGAATCGTCAGCGTATACCCCGCGCGGCGCACCGCTGCGCCAGCGTCGGCGCCCGACGGCTTGATTGTGATCTCGAGACGGTTGCGCAGGAATGCCCAGTCGCCGAGTACGTTGAGCTCCTGGATCTCGCTATGCGAGTCAATCTCGACTTGCGGCTGCGAACGGATGGCGGCGGCAAACGCTGCCTTGCCAAACGGCTCCTGCCCTGGAACCATGAACACGACATCGTCGGACATCAGGCTCAGCACGGTGGCGTAATCGCCAGTTTTGCTCGCGCCAAGCCACGCGTCTACGAGGTTGCGGATCGCGCGTTCGTCGTCTGTCATGTCATCCACCCTTTCGCCAACCGTTCAAAGATACGCAGAATATTGCACCAACATGGTTGGATAACCAATTGCAGCTTCGCATTGGCGCGTTCAATTGCGTGTGAAAACGACGAGGTACTGAGGTACTTTCCATCCACTGGCCCGGGCGCAACACCAGCGCGCCGGAGCCGCCGTGTCAATGCGCGACACCTTGCCCAACTGCCGCATTCAGGGCAACATCGCCTGCTCACTAACCCGGTTGTCGGAGAAAGTCCCGCCGCAGACCTTCACGGGATGAAGGCGGACGAACCATAGCCGTCAAATGAAACGCTTCGAATTGCTGGCCACCACCATGGCCGACGAAATCCGCTCGGGCAGCCGTCCCGTCGGCTCTCGCATGCCCTCGCTGAGACAACTCACGACGCAGCACGGCGTCAGCCAGTCGACCGTGTTTCGCGCCTACTATCTGCTTGAAGAGTGGGGCTTGATCCGGGCACGCGAGCGCTCCGGCTACTACGTGGCACCGGGTGCGGCGCTTGAACAGCGGCAGACGCCACGCCCGCCTCCCGTTCTGGAGTCGGCCAAGGTCGAAATCAGCGACCTGGTCTTTTCGGTGCTCGAGGCGGCGAAGCACCCGGACATCGTTCCCTTGGGCTCGGCGTTCCCCTCTCCACAGCTTTTTCCACTTCAGCGCCTCGCCAAATCGCTCGGGCATGCAAGCCGTTTGATCAGTCCGTGGAGTACGGTGGTCGACCTTCCCCCGGGAAACGAGCAACTGCGTCGCCAGATTTCGTTGCGGTACATGGGGATGGGCATTGCCCAGCCGATGGAAGAGATTGTCGTCACCAATGGCGCGCTGGAAGCACTCAATCTGTGTTTAATGGCGGTGACGCGTCCGGGAGACGTCGTGGCAGTCGAGTCACCGGGGTTTTACGCGGCGCTGCAAGCCATCGAGCGCCTCGATCTCCGGGCGGTGGAGATTCCGGCCGACCCTGTTTCAGGCGTCGATTTGCAGGCGCTAGCGGATGCCTTCGACAAGCACCCCATTCGGGCATGCTGGTTCATGACCAACTTTCAGAATCCGACCGGCGCGGCGATGTCGCGGGAAAAGAAGCAAGCGCTGGTCGATCTGCTTGCCCAGCATGACGTGCCGCTCATCGAGGACGATGTGTACGGCGAGCTGCATCATGCGCCGACGTACCCTCTGCCTGCCATGGCCTTTGACAAGAAAGGGTTCGTGATGCACTGCAGTTCGTTTTCAAAGACGCTCGCACCCGGATACCGCATCGGGTGGGTTGCGGCAGGCCGTTTCGCCGACAAGGTGCAGCGCCTTAAGTTGATGACCACTTTATCGGCCAGCATCCCGGCCCAAGCGGGAATAGCGGACTATCTTCAGCACGGCGGGTACGACAAGCATCTACGGAAACTGCGCGGCTCGTTTCGCAGTCAGCTGGCTGCGATGGATACCGCGCTACGCCGCTGGATGCCGGACGATGCGCACTGGACGCGCCCCTCCGGAGGCTATTTTCTGTGGGTTCGACTTCCATCGCGTGTCGATGCGATGAAATTGCACCGCCTCGCGATTGAGAACGGTATCAGCATCGCACCGGGGCCGGTTTTCTCCGCGAAGCACGCGTTCCGGGACCACGTTCGTTTGAATTTCGGCCATCCGTGGAGCGACAGAATGGAGAACGCTGTCAAAACGCTGTGCTCGCTGCTTGAACGTGCTGGCGAATGAGGCAACGAGCCGTGCATGACAGCTCCCCTGCCGAATGCGTAGCACCCGTCAATGCGCCACATTGACCGCAAGCTTCGCGAGGGCGAACAGCATCGCGCCAAACCCGCCGGCGAGCACCACCGCGACTAGCGGCAACAAGGGCAGCTTGACGGCCGCCATGTCGGATTGATGCGAAGCGCCCCGGCGAACGCCAAAGAAACTCCACAGCACGATTCGCGTCATTTTCAACAGGTTCATGGCATCACCCTCTCAAGGCTGGATTGCTTCATCTCAAGCAATAGTTTGAGCCGGGCAGGCCGTGCAAAATAGTAGCAGTTGCGAACAATTCTGACGCAGCAGTCTCTCCTCCTGCTACCGCCGGCAACAGCCGCGACCTCGCTCGCCATCTGCTAGCGCGTTTTAGTCGGCATCTGCTACTTTTCAGCAAGCGCCGCTGCCTCTATCTTTGGCCCCTGACCAGGCTTGGCTTCACGACGTCGAGTTTCATCGAAAGTGTGGCCGCGGACGCACCGGACCATGTACCAGTACACCGAGTTTGACAAATCATTCGTGCGCAGCCGCGCTGCGCAGTTTCGCGACCAGCTCGAGCGTTGGCAGTCCGGGAAGCTCAGCGAAGACGACTTTCGCCCACTCCGCCTTCAAAACGGATGGTATGTGCAACGGCACGCGCCGATGCTGCGTGTGGCGGTTCCATACGGGGAACTGTCGAGCGAGCAATTGCGCATGCTCGCCCGGATCGCGCGGGAATACGACGAGCCCGAGGCCGACATATACCGGCTTGCCTGCGAGGCGCAAAGAAAGCTCGGGACCACCCACTTGCCGACGCACTACGCGCATTTCACCACGCGCACCAATGTCCAGTTCAACTGGATTCCCCTGTCGAAAGCAGCGGACGTGATGGACCTGCTCGCAAGCGTCGACATGCATGGCATTCAGACCAGCGGCAATTGCATCCGCAACATTTCCTGCGACGAGCGCGCCGGCGTCGCCCCGGACGAAATCGCCGACCCGCGGCCCTTTGCTGAAATCATGCGGCAATGGACGACGCTGCATCCCGAGTTCGCGTTTCTTCCGCGCAAGTTCAAGATTGCCGTCACTGGCGCGACCGAAGACCGGGCCGCGACGGATTGGCACGATGTCGGTCTGCGGCTCCTGAAAGATGACGCAGGCGAACTGGGTTTTCGGGTGACAGTCGGCGGAGGGATGGGCCGCACGCCAATGATCAGCGTGGTGCTGCGCGACTTTTTGCCGTGGCATCAAATCATGAACTACATCGAGGCGGTGGTGCGGGTATATAACCGCTACGGCCGACGCGACAACAAATACAAGGCGCGCATCAAGATTCTGGTCAAGGCCGAGGGTCAAGGATATATCGACGAAGTAGACGAGGAGTTCCGCCAGATCGTCGAACGCGACGGTGGTCCGCACACCATCCCTCAAGCCGAATTGGACCGCGTCAGTGCGTCGTTCGTGCCGCCTGGTCTGAACAGTCGGATACGCCGGAGCGACAAGAGTGTCAGTTCGGACCTGCGTTCGCAAGCGCAGGCCCATCCGCGTTTCGGCCGCTGGCTGCAACGCAACGTGGCGCACCACAAGCATCCGGCAATGCGCGTTGTCACGCTGTCGTTCAAACGCCTGCTTCAGGCGCCTGGCGACGCGTCCGCCGACCAGCTCGATGTTGTCGCCGAGCTGGCCGAGCGTTTTTCCGCAGGAGAAGCGCGCGTGACGCACACGCAAAACATCGTGCTGCCCTGGGTTCATGCCGATGACCTGTTCCCGCTCTGGAAAGCGGCTTGCGACGCAGACCTTGCCAGCGCGAACGTCCATCTGCTCACCAACCTTGAAGCGCGTCGGCCTGGAGCCGTTCAAAGCAGCAGCCAACGACGCTCGCTGGAAGGCGGAGGTTTCCCTGTGACAAACGGTACTCGCCTGCGAATTTTGACGGCAGCAGACCATCTCGCCGACGGCGTCACGGCCTCGCTCCAGCTCGGCAACGACGCTGACCCGATGACACTTGCCGGCCAGATTGAACAGATTGCACGCATCGACCTGCACTTCCCCCACTTCACCGATGGACGCGCGTACAGCCAAGCCTATCTCCTGCGCCGCAGGCTCGGATTCAAGGGCGATTTACGCGCGACCGGCGACGTCTTGATAGACCAGCTCGTACAGATGGAAAGAACCGGATTTTCGAGCGCGGTGCTGAAAGAGGGTGTCGACCCGGCCGACGCGAAACGGCAGTTCGAACGTTTCCCCGGGTTCTACCAGGCCGACGCTGCAGAGACGCCGACAGTATTGAAAACCTGCATCGCTGAACCCGGCCGGTCCTGAGCGGTTGCCGGAAAGCAGACTGCCGTTTTCGCGTCTGCTCCCTTCAGCCGTTGTTGAATATTTGCCCTTGCTCGATGCGAACGGCAACCGCCGTGAGCGCCGCGCCCTGACAGGGACCGTCGATGCACAAACCGTCTTCGAAGCGGAACATCGCGCTGTGATGCGCGCACATCAGCAATTCGGCGTCGTAGGCCCAGAAGGTGTTCGGCTCATAGTTCAGCGGAATCGAAAAGTGCGGGCACATGTTGCGATAGGCCCAGACTTCGTCGCCGCGGCGCAACACGACGACGCCCGGCGCGCCGGCTTGCTCCGCGGCAATTTCAAGCGCGCCGCCGTCAGGAATGTCGTCTAGCGCGCACAGGAAGCCCGCCCGGGATTCGGGACTCGCCGCGTTCATTGCCGTGCCTCCTCATACATGCTGCTGGGACAGCACGAAGTCGCGCGTGACTTCGAAGAACGGGCTCGGCAAGTCCCACTCTTTTGCAGTTGCCGCGTTATCGTTCGGCACGTAGTCGATCACGAGCGACGGCTTAGCGCCGAACACCGCGTCGGATTCAACGTACGGGTCACCGGCGGAATACAGCGCAGTCGTCAGCGTTTCGTACCCGGGCGCCTCGATCATGAAATGGACGTGAGCGGGCCGCATCGGATGACGTCCGGTCGCCATCAGCATCTTTCCGACCGGGCCGTCGGTCGGAATCGGATAGCTGGTCGGTTTGATGGTTCTGAACGCGTATTCGCCGTTCGGCCCCGAGCGGAATTTGCCGCGCAGATTGCTCTCGGGCTGATCGGGGTCCTGGCCTTCGTACATGCCGTTGTTCGCCGTTTCCCATACTTCGATTAGCGCACCGGCCACCGGCGCGCCGCGCTCGTCGACGAGACGACCGTGAATCAGCGTCGGCTCGCCTTCCGTGCGCGCGATGTTGGCGCCGAAGGCTTCGTTCTTTGCACCCGCGCGATAGAACGGGCCGAGCAGGCTGCTCTCGGTGGTGTCGCCCGCGCGTTCGTGGTTGATCGCATCGACCATGATCGAAAGCCCAAGCGTGTCCGACAGCAGGATGAATTCCTGGCGGATGCCGCTGCACTTGTTGCCGGTGGCAGTGAGAAACTCGATGCCGCGGCGCCATTCGTCGCCGGTCAGTTCGACCTCATTGGCAAACGCATGCAGGTGCTTGACCAGCGCGCTCATGATCTGCTTCAGGCGCGGATCGGTGCAGCCGGCAAACGTCTTGAGCACATTCTGGGTAAGCGGATGGATGGTTTCGTCGTTCATCATCGACCTCATGCGCGGTGTGCCGCCGACGGCGCGTCGAGCGAATCGGTCGCTCGGCCTGGCGAGGATTGCTGAGGCGGACCGGCGTCGGGAAACACGACGCGCCGGCCCACGGGGAACAATTGCAGGCCGTAGCGGCGCGACACGAAGCCCCACAGTCCTTGCGGAAAGAACATCGTTACGACGATCGCCAGCGTGCCGAGTCCGATCAGATACCACGCGCCGAAATCGGACAGGAACTGGTTCAGCAAGAAGAAGATCAGCGCGCCGACAATCGGCCCTTCAAGGGTACCCAGACCGCCGATCATGACGATAAAAATACCGAACGCGGTCCAGTTCACCGAGAACGCGGCATCGGGCGAGATGCGCAGGTTGCCGACGAAATACAGGCCGCCGGCCAACGCCGTGCCGCACGCGGACACCAGATACACGATCAACCGCGCGCGCTTCACATCGACGCCCTGGCTGCTGGCTGCTACCGCATTGTCGCGCATCGCGGTCAACGCGAGGCCGGCTTTCGAGCGCAGGAACAGATACAGCAGTCCGATCGCCGCCGCAACGATGGCGAGCGCAAGCCATAGCGTCAGCGATTCGCGCAGCACGCGTGGCACATCCTGCAGCGCGGTCAGGCTGGTGCCGGAACCGCCGCCGAGCACCGACACGTTCGCCACTGTCAGGCGGAACACTTCCGCGATCACCCACGTGCCGATCGCGAAGTAGCCGCCCTCCAGCCGGAACGCCACCAACGACACAGGAATCGCCACGACCGTCGCCACCACCGCCGCGATCGGCACGGCAACGAACGGCGAAATACCACAATAGTTCGCGAGGATCAGCATCCCGTAGCCGCCGATACCGAAGAACGCCTGCTGCCCGATCGACACCATCCCGCCATAACCCGCCAGCAGGTTCCACATCAGCGCGAACACCAGATACGACGCGAGCTGCACGAAATCGCGCATCGCGTCGCGCCCGGCCCACCACGGCGCGCTCGCCACCGCCAGCGCGACGATCAGCAGCACGATCACCGCCACGCGGCTCGCGCGGGTCGCGCGCCGCACTTCGAAGCCCGTTGCGGGCGAGTTCAAATGCATGATCATGTCGAACCTCTATGCGGTTTTGGGCAGCAAGCCCTGCGGCCGGGCCACCAGCACGCAGAGAAACACCACGTGACCGAGCCAGATGCCCCAGCCGGGATCGAGATAAAAACCCACCTGCTGCGCAACGCCGAGCGCCACGCCGCCGACGAAGGTGCCCCAGAAAGAACCCATGCCGCCGATGATCACCGCTTCGAACGCATACAGCAGCAACGCCGGGCCATCGGTCGGCGAGACCGCGGTGCGCATCGAATAGAGCGCGGCGGCCACCGCGATCAGCACGAACGCGATGCCCATCGCCAGCGCATAGGTGCGGCGGTACGAGACGCCCATCAGTTGCACGATCTCGCGATCGTCGGAGGTGGCGCGAAACGCGCGGCCGAGCGGTGTGCGGCCGAACAGCCACTGCATGGCGAAGGCGAGCGCGACGGTCGCCACCAGCGTGACGAGCGGCAGATAGCCCAGCGTGATGCCGGCCGCGAGCGTGATGCTGTTCGACTCGAAGCTGCCGGTTGCAACCGAACGCGGATCGGCGGAGAACACCTGTTGCAGCACGTTCTGGATCACGATCGACAAGCCGAACGTGACGATCAGCGAAGGCAGCGGATCGCGGCTGCTGACCCGGTTGAGGATCGTGTACTGCACTGCATAACCCGCGCCGAAAGCGATCGCGAGCAGCAGCACTAGCGCGACGGCGAGCGGCAGATGCGCATAGTTGGTTAGCGCGAACAGCACGAACACCAGCAGCACGATAAAGTCGCCGTGCGCGGTGTTGGTGAGCCGCATCACGCCGAACACCAGCGACTGCCCCATCGCGAAGAGTCCGTACAGCGCGCCGAGCAATACGCCCTGCACGACGATATTGATGAACGTAGTCATGCGAGCGCTCCAAAATACGCTTGCGTGATCGCCTCGTCCGACACTTCGGCCGATACACCCGTAAGCGACACGCGTCCTTCCTGGAAGCAATAGAAACGCGACGACACGCGGCGCGCCAACTGCACGTCCTGCTCGACGACGATCGCGCTCATGCCGTCCGCGACGATCGCGGGCAACGCCGCGTAAATCTCGCGGACGATCACCGGTGCTAGGCCGAGCGAAAGTTCGTCGCACATCAGCAGATCGGGATTGCTCATCAGCGCACGGCCGATCGCGACCATCTGCTGCTGGCCGCCCGACAATGCGGTGGCCGCGTGGTGACGGCGCTCCTGCAACGCCGGGAACAGCGTGTAGACCCTTTGCAGATTCCAGCGCCCCGGCCGTTTGCTGTAGGCACCGAGCAACAGGTTTTCTTCGACGGTCAAGCTCGCGAACAGACGCCGTCCTTCCGGCACCAACGCGATGCCCTTGCCGACGATGCTCGCCGCAGCCGCGCCGCCAATCGCTTCGCCGCGGTACAGGATCTGCTCGGCGGCGCGCGTGCGGAGCAGGCCCGCCACCGATTTTAGAAAGGTCGATTTGCCCGCGCCGTTCGAGCCGATCAATGCGATCACCTCGCCGGGCGCGACCGTCACGTCGATCCCGAACAGTGCCTGGAAGTCGCCGTAAAACGCGCTCAGCGCGCGTGTCTCCAGTAATGCCGACATGGTCATGCCTCCAGTCCGAGGTACACGCGCCGCACTTCGGGATCGTCCATCACGGCGGCGGGCAGGCCCTCGGCAAGCCGCTTGCCGAAGTTGATGACGAGCAACCGGTCGGCCACTGCGAGCAGCGCATGCACGACGTGTTCGATCCACACGATCGTCACGCCACGCTCCTTGACGCGGCGAATCTCGTCGACGAGTTCGTGCGTTTCGGGTTCGGTGAGGCCGCCTGCTATCTCATCGAGCAGCAATAGTTGCGGCTGCGTAGCCAAAGCGCGAGCCAGTTCGAGGCGCTTGCGGTCGAGCAGCCCCAGCGTGCCGGCCAACTGGTTGGCGCGGGCTTTGAGGCCGGTGCGTTCGAGCACATCCATGCAGACCTCGTACGCGGCATGCTCGGCCAGTTCGCCGCCGAAGGTCGCGCCGACCAGCAGGTTTTCGAACACCGTAATGCCGCCGAACGGCCGCGGCACCTGATACGAGCGGCCGATCCCCGCCGCACAGCGGCGATGCGGCGGCAAGTGGTTCACGTGCGCGCCGTCGAATTCGACGCTGCCCTGGTCGGGCCGCACGTCGCCGCTGACGAGGTTGAACAACGTAGTCTTGCCGGCGCCGTTCGGGCCGAGGATGCCGTACGTCTCGCCGCGTTCGACTTCGAAGCTGATGTCGTCGGTCACCTGCAGCGCGCCGTAGCGCTTCGATACGCCGGTTAGTCTGAGAACTGGGTTCATCGCCGCTCTCCGCTATGCATTCACGCGATCAGCTTGAGCGGGCCTGACAGCGGCACGCTCGGCGCGAGCTGGTTATTGACGATCGCGAGATCGAAGCGATGCTTCTGTCCTTTCACCCACTGCCCGCCGACCAGCGGCGTCTTCGCGACATTCTTCACCGGCCCGCTGCCCCACGCGACATGGCCGACCAGCGTGTCGAGCCTGGTCGACGCCACCGCGTCGCGGATCGACTCGTTCGAATCGATATCCTTCGCGCGCTTTAACGAATCGACCGCGATTTCGAACAGCGCATGCGCGAAGCCGATCGGCTGGGTCCATTGTTTCGACGTCACGCGCTCGTAGTCGTCGGCGAGTTGCCGCGCGCTTTGTCCCGTCAACGACGACTTGAACGGATGCGACGGCGACCACCACACCTCGGTGGAAAGACCCTCGCCGAGGTCGCCGAGCGCTTCGATCGAGGTCGGGAACAGCAGCGCCTTACCGATCGAAATCACTTTGGGTTTCAGGCCTTGCTGACGCGCCTGGACGAGGAAGTTCTTCGCATCGGGCGGAATCACGACGCCTGTGACGATCTGCGCATTCGCCTGCCTGAACGACGAAATCTGTGCGGAGAAGTCCTGCGTCATGCTCTGGAAGCGCCCCGGGTCCTTCAGCGTGAAGCCCTTTTGCGCGAGCACCGGCGGAAAGCCGAGCTTCGCGTCGCCCCACGCGTTGCCGTCGCCGTCGTTCGGGAACAGGCCGCCGACGCTGTGATTCGTCTGCACCGATTGCCACATGCCGGTGAAAACGGCAATCACATCCTCCAGGCCCCAGAAGAAGTGATAGGTAAAGCGGAACCCCTTCTTCGGATCGCCCTTTCTGCCGAAAAACCATGGCTGCCACGGCACCACCGTCGACACGCACGGCATCTCGTTCAGCTCGCACATATCGCTGACCGGATTCGCGGTCTCGGGCGTGCCGGACACCAGCATGATGTCGACCTTGTCCTTCAGGATCAGATCGTTCGCCACTTCGCCGGCGCGGTTCGGATTCGACTGGCTGTCCTTGACGACAATCGACACCGGATAGGTTTTTCCACCGATCACGATGCCGTTTTTCAGCGCGGTCTGCATCTGCTGGATCGTGAAGCGGTCCGCTTCGCCGAACGGCGCGAGCGGTCCGGTTTGCGGCGAGACGTAGCCGATTTTCAGCGTGCGCGGGCCGGAGGCGAAGACCAGCGGCGAGAACGCCGAGGTCGTCGCGGCAAGCGCGCCGCCCGCCGCGAGTGTGACGAAGCGGCGACGCTTCGCATCGAAGGAATGTGCGTCCATGGTTGTCTCCTGAATTTTTTATGTGAGTGGGATCGGGTGCGCTAATCCGGTCGTCGTCCGTCGAAGGCGGCTTCGAGCAACGCGCGCAACGGGATTCGTTCGATCGGCCGCGGATTCCAGTAGGGGTTCTTCAGCGCGAGATCGAGCGCGACGTCGAGATCGGTTGCGATGAGACCGATGTCTTTCAGCGCGGTGGGCGCGCCGTGATCGCGTGCGAGGTCGAATACGGCTTGCGCGGCATCGTCGGCGTGCAGCGCGCGAGCGATACGCTGCATCGCATCCGGTGCGGCCTCGCGGTTATAGGCGAGCACATGGGGTAATACGATCGTGTGCGTCTGCGCGTGCGGCAGGTTGAACGTGCCGCCGAGCGTATGGCACAGCTTGTGATGCAACGCCATACCGACGCTGCCGAGCACCGCGCCGCATAGCCATGCGCCGTATAGGCAGTCGCCGCGTGCCGCGAGATCGCCGGGCTGCTGCATCACGCGAGGCAACCCCTGCCCGAGCGCGCGGATACCCTCTTCCGCCATCAGCTCGATGATCGGATTCGCGTCCTGCGCGTAGAGCCCTTCCGCTGCATGCGCAATCGCGTTGATGCCGCTCGTCAGCGACAATGCAGGCGGCAGCGACGTCGTCAACGCCGGGTCGTAGATCACCGTCTTCGGCAGCACGCGCAGATCGCGGCCGGTCTTTTTCACGCCGCCCTCGGTGAGGCCGTAAATCGGCGTCATCTCGGAGCCAGCGTAGGTGGTCGGAATCGCGATGATCGGCAGCGCGGTTTCGAGCGCGATCGCCTTGCCGAGACCCGTCGTCGAACCACCGCCTAGCGCGATCGCACAATCGGCGCCGACCTGCGCGGCAAAGTCGCGCGCCGCGTGAGCCGTTTCTATAGGCACGTGCATCACCGCTTCGGCGTAGACGCCCGCCGCCCGCGAGCCGAGGCTTGCGGCCAGCGCTTCGGCCTGCGCACGTTGTTGCGGTGTGGACAGCACGATCGCCCGCGTCGCGCCGAGCAAACCGATCTCGCGGTCGAGCTGGTCGAGACTGCCCGCACCGAAGATCACGCGTGACGGCAGGCCGTTGTAAATGAACGGTTCCATGGCGGTTCAGCGCGGGTAGTAAGGCGGAATCTGCGCATCCACGTTGACCCAGACCGACTTGGGCTGCGTGTATTCGCGCATCGCTTCGAAACCCATCTCGCGGCCGTAGCCGCTCGCGCCGACGCCGCCGAACGGCGACGCGGGGCTCACGCGCTTGTAGCAGTTGATCCACACCATGCCGGCGCGAATCTCGCGAGCAATCAGATGCGCGCGTTGCAGATCGCGTGTCCAGAGGCCCGCGCCGAGACCATACTCGGTGCCGTTCGCGATCGCGAGCGCTTCTTCATCGGTGCGGAATGTGGTGACGGTCATGAACGGGCCGAACACTTCCTCTTGCGAGACCCGATGCTCCGGCAACGCTGCGACGATGGTTGGCTCGACGTAGCAGCCATTCGCCAGCGCAGCGTCGTCCGGCGCCTTGCCGCCCGCGAGCACGCGGCCGCCCTGTTCGCGCGCGACGTCGACGAACGACAGCACACGGTCGCGATGCTGGCGCGAGGTCAGCGGTCCCATTTCAGTCAGTGGATCGAGCGGATCGCCGATCCTGATCGTGCGGCTCAGCGCAGTGAACTTCTCGAGCACCTCGTCTGCGATCGATTCATGCACGATCATCCGCGAGCCGGCGATGCACGCCTGCCCCTGGTTGTGGAAGATCGCGAATGCGGAGCCTTGCACAACGGCGTCGATATTGGCGTCGCCGAACACGATGTTCGCGCCTTTGCCGCCGAGTTCGAGCTGCACCTTCTTCAGATTGCCACTCGACGCCTGCACGATCTTGCGGCCCACCGCCGTCGAACCGGTGAAGGCGACCTTGCTGATTTCCGGATGCTCGGCGATGTACTGGCCGGCCACGTGACCCAGGCCCGGCAAGATATTGACGACACCGTCCGGAAATCCAACCTCCGCCATCAGTTCTGCGATGGCGAGACTCGACAGCGGCGTGAGTTCAGCGGGCTTCATGATCACGCAGTTGCCTGCGGCGAGCGCAGGCGCCATCTTCCAGCTCGTGAACATCAGCGGAAAATTCCACGGCACCACCTGCCCGACGATGCCGACCGGCTCGCGCGTCAGGTAGTTCAGAAAACCTTGTTCGACCGGAATCACCGAGCCTTCGAACTTGTCGGCCATCCCGCCGAAATAGCGGAACGTCGCTGCAGTGCGCGGCACATCGAGATTGCGGGTGTCGCGAATCGGGTGGCCGGTGTCGAGCGATTCGAGACGCGCCAGCATGTCGGCGTTCGCTTCGATCGCATCGGCGAGCTTGAGCAGCAGGCGCCCCCGCTCCATCGCGGCAAGATTGCTCCACTTCGGAAACGCCGCTTTCGCCGCTGCCACGGCGCGATCGACGTCGGCGGGCCCGGCCAACGCGACTTCGGCGATCACCGAGTTGTCGTGCGGATTGAGGGAGGCGAGCGTTTCGCCGTTTGCGGCCGGTACGAAGCGGCCACCGATGAAGAGTTGCGTTTGCATGTCAATTCCGCGCAAGTAAAGCTTTGGACGTGACATTCCCCGCAGCGCCAGCGGTCTGGCGCCGTTCGATCGACGATCGGAGGGAATGTCTGAGCGTTAGATCTGGATCGGATACGGCGGCAGTTCGCCGCTTTCGTAGCGCTTGGGCAGATCGGGCGTGGCGTTCTCCCACACCAGCAGCATCGAGCGCTTCTGCGAGTAGCCCTTGTGACGGATGTCGGCCGGCATCGCGGCGATATCGCCCGCGTTCATGGTGATGCGCGCGCGCGGCTCGCCGCTATCCTTGTCGGCAACATCCCAGATGATCTGGTCGGACAGTTGCAGGAACCACTCGACGCGGTCGTTGCCATGAAACACCGGCAGCACGAATTCCTCGGTGGTCGGGCAGAACAGGCTTTGCTGACAAACCGACGTCACCGACGGATTCCACGTCACGTCCGAACGCGACAGGTACTTGAAGAGGCTAAACGCATGCAACGCGCCTTCAAAACCGGGCTCCGCATGAATTTCCGGTTCGTCCTGACCGACGTCGGCGAACTGGCGATTGACCGGCAGGTCGTCGCGCAGCGGCGAATCGCCTTCGAGTCCCGGCATGCGCCTGGTGGCGATCCGCGTGCGCTCGATCGCGGCGATGTTGTCGCCATGCTTGGTGCCGAACGCGGAGCCGGTTTCTTCGGGCGCGGCGAACGGATCGAAGCCTTCGTTGACCCAATCCTTCAGGATCGCCTTGAAGGTCGCCATGATGAGCGGCGTGTCGAACTGCTGCATATGATCGACGCCCGCTTCCTTGAAGCTCGCGTTATACGCGCCGGCATACATGTCGACCTTGCCGTAGTGATTGCGCGTACCGATCACTTCGTCGAAGTTGACCCAGCCGTAGAAAAAGCCCCACGCGACATCGCGCATCATCGCGCGCAGGAAGTCGTCGGCGTGCATCTGGTGTGAGCGGGTCTGGCCTTTGGCGGGCCATCTGACGGTAGCGAAATAAGCGTCTCGGCTGAATTCGAAATCGCCGAGGCAGAATGTGCGATAACCGGTCACCGCGTCGGCCTCGCTCGCGGTGACGTTTTGCAGTGTGCTGGGTTTGTCCATGATGGGCTCCAGGAGAGGATCGATCGTGTAGCGGGATTCAGTGGATGCAGATATCGGCCCACTTCTCGACCGAATAGCGTCCGAGAATCGTCTGCACGAGCAGCACGCCTTTCGTCACCGCTTCGAACCGATAGGCGGCGCCTGCGGGCAGCAACGCCTGATGGCCGCGGCGCAGCCGCACATAGCCCATCGACTGGCCGGACGGTTGGCCGTCGAGCCGCACACTGCCTTCGGTCTGCGCGTCGACCAGCGGCCCGTCCGAGGGCTTGATGAAATAGACGTCGATCTCGCCGTCGAGCACGACCGCGAATTCGTCGTGCGACGCAGCAAACCACGGCGAGGAACCTTCCGCGCGCAGCGTCTCGATCACGTACTTGAGATTCTTGCCGACGACGACTTTCTCGTAGGGCTCAGCGCGGCTCGCCACGTCGAACACGTTCGACATCGCGTAATGCTCCGGCTTGCCCTTGATGATTTCGATGGAGCCCTTCCGATAATTGTCCAGGCTGCCGAACCAGGTCTGTTGCATGTCTGTCTCCAGTTGATCTACGAACGCGTTGCCTGGTTCGAAGATTAAGTGGCGGCAGGCCCAACAGCAATGTTGTGAGGGTCGGGAAACGCGAACCATGGGTGCACCAAAATCCCGCCAGGGAAACTACCTGGTGGCGAACCCGGACGGGCGCGCGGCAGCCCTCAGTCTTCAGCCAGTTCCTCGCCGACGCTTTTGCTCTCGTCGTCCGGCGGCGCAATGCCGAGCGCCTTGTCCCATTGCGGTTCGCGCAGGTAACGGGCGCGCAGGAAGTCGACGAAAGCCTTGACCTTGGTGGTCGAACGGTGCGAGGCGGGATATACCGCCGACAGCCACAGCGGCGGCGCCGCGTACTCCGGCAGCACCCGTTCGAGGCGATGCTCCAGCAGATCGGCGGCCGCGACCATGGTCGGCAGATAAACGACGCCCGCGCCGGCTCGCGCGAACTCCAGCAGGAGGTGCACGCTATTGGTTTTCAGCACCGGATTCAGCGCGATTTCGAAGCATTCGTTGCCGCGCATCAGCGGCCACTTGTCGCCCCACGGATAGTAGGAATAGCGGGCGAAATCGTGCCGAAGAAGGTCAAGCGGGGTTTCGATCAGCGGCTCTTCCTTCAGATAACCGGGCGCGGCGCACAGCACGCCGCGCACCGGAAACAGGCGCCGCTCGACCAGCAGGTTCGACGCCGGCGGATAGATCTGCAACGCCAGGTCGAAGCCTTCCTGAACCGGATCGATGACCCGGTCGTTGACGGTCACGACGAACTCGACGCGCGGGTACGCGGCGCGGAATTCGATCAGCGTCTGCGAAAAGTGTCCGAGTGCGAAGCCCGGCAGCACGTGGACGTTGAGCGTGCCGGCCAGCGCCTGCGGATCGCCGCGCGAGCGTCCGGACAGGTCGTGGACCTTGTTGACCAGTTCGGCGCACTCGCGGTAATACGTCTCGCCGAGTTCCGACAGGCGCACGGCCCGCGTCGACCGATGAAACAGCGGCACGCCGAAATGGTCTTCGAGCTGTTTGACGCGCGAGGTCACCACCGATTTGGCGACGCCCATCTGGCGTGCGGCGCCGGCGAAGCTCTGCGCTTCAGCGGCCCGCACGAACGCTTCCATCGACATGAAGAGGTCCATGCTGTCTCCTGTGGCCGCTGTGCCCGCGGCCTGCTATGCGGCTGAAGTGTAATCCTGTTATCGAAAAATCGGCAAAACTGAGACGCACGGTCAAGCGAACCGCGGAAATGCTGAAACAATCGAGCCCAATCTGCATCATTCAGATCGGCTTCGCAACTCGACATGATCCCGCTGCCGCTCATAGACACCGCATGGAAAAGGCTCGGTGTGCTGGATCAGGTCATCGCTTTTCCGGAAGTGATTGAGCAGGACGGCGTTCGCGCGAGAGGCAGAAGAGGGGGTGAGCTAACGGCGGGATGCTCTGGCGTCGCGAGGCACGCCCCCCTTCCGCTCGCCAGGCGTCGCAAAGTGGTGGTGTAAAACATATGTTCGACGCCGGTCAAAAAGAGCCGGCGCGAGGCCGGCTCAAGAAGTGTCCTGGCCGAGGGTGACCAGAACCTGAGAGACATATTCGCGCCGCGCTCACGCGTCTTGCGACTCAATATTCCACGAGGATCGTGACGCGGCGATTCGCGGCTCGCGCTGCCGCGGCGTCGCCGATAATCAGGGGGAAATTGTCAGCCCTGCCGATCGCGGCCATCCTGTGGGCTTCGATGCCTTTGTCGGCGAAGAATCGCACTACCACCCCAGCACGTGCCGACGACAGCTCCCAGTTGGATTCGTATTTCGCCGTCGATATCGGAACACTGTCCGTGTGCCCTTCAACAAGGATGTTGTTTTTTGAATGGTCGCGCAGCACCTCGGCGACCTGGTTCAACACGCCGAAAGATTCGGGCAACAACCGCGCGTCGCCCGAGTTGAACAGGATTTTCGCGTTGATTGCGATTTCAACGCCCTGTGCGACATTCGAAATCGTAATCTGCCGTTTGTCCTGAAGCGGCGCCAACAACGATAGAAGCTGCGTCCTTGCGGCATCCGGCGCGCCGGGCGCAACGACAGGCGCGTTAGCGCTGCCGGTGCCCGTCACCGCCTTCACCTCGCGACGCTCGAGCATCTTTATTTCAAGCTCTCTATTTTTCGCCAGCTGCAGCGCATAGAGCGCAAGGAACAACACCATCAGCGTGGTGACGAGGTCCGCGTAGGAAATCAGCCAGCGCCCCGACTGCTCCTCGGCATCGTCGCCTTTCCGATCGCCGGCGTTGTCTGACGCAAGGCGCTTGTTAACCGAGTAGGTGTTCATACACGAAACGCCTATTTCCAGATTGTGTTTGAACGGGCGCCCAGCAACATGTCGCCAACCGATCGAAGCCCGCTATCCCAACAACTCAGCCGATCTCTCGCGGACGTCGCCCGCCAGCCGGGTTTCGATCGTGTGAGGCGACTCCTTGCGCGATATCGCGAGCAAACCATCGAGGTATAAACGCCTGAAGCGCAACTCGCTATCCACCTGCGCTCTAATCTTTCCATATAACGGCAGAAAGACCAGATTCGCCAACGCGAGGCCGTAAAGCGTTGCCACGAAAGCGACGGCAATGCCTTGCCCGAGTTGCGCGGGCTCGAGCATATGGCCCGTTACCTGAATCAGGCCAAGCACTGCTCCCAGGATGCCGAACGTCGGCGCGTAGCCACCCGCCTGATGCCATATCCGCGCAGCCGCCATGTGATTGCGCTCATACGCATCCAGTTCTCTTTGCAAGGCGTCTTCGAGCACGGCAGTCGATACGCCGTTTGCCAGCAGCTCCAATCCTCGTTTGGCAAACGGACTGATTCCGCCCGCCTCTATCGACTCGAACGCCAGCATGCCGTTCAGCTTCGCCTGATCGCCCCACTCGAGCAGGACAGACAAGCTGTCCCGGTCGACCTGCCGCGCTTTCACGAATGCCAGGCGCAGTTGCTTGACGCCGTCATAAAACCTGGCCCAGGTGTTCTGGATCATCACGGCGCCGAGGGTGCCGCCCAATACGATGACAAAGGCCTGCAATTGAAAAAGCGAGGTGAAGTGCCCACCCTCGAGCGAGAATCCGACAACGATGGCCGCCACGCCGAACAATGCGCCAAATAGCGTCAAAAGATCCATACATCCTCTCGAACGGCCATCTCAGCCATTGGACTCGAAGTGAAAACAGCCTGCTATTCGTGCACCACGTGTCAGGCATCCAGATTGGAAAGCGACGCCGCATTGGCCGCCGGAGATTTGATCGCTCGCACGGTCTCGAGGAAGCGCTCCTCGATCTCGGCAATCTCGAGCGGATCGATCTTGATGTCGCGCCGCATGACCCACGACACTTCTTTCTTCCTCGCCTCGGTCATCACCGACAGCAGGCGTTCGGCGATGGGCTGGCCCTCCAACGCGGAGAGCAGTTTCGCGAGGTCGTAGGTGTCGAAAGCGCTCACGGCTTCGAACAAGGTACGCTGGTCGACAAACTCCAGATCGTCGAGCGATTTCAGCTCGCCTGGGCCACGAACATTTCGCCGGGAAAAATACGCGACGCCCTTTTCCTCGACATAGTTCAATACCTTGGTCTTGCGAAACGCGAAGATATCCTCGGCGATTTCCCCGTGGGACAGCTTGTTGAGAATCACCGTCTTCTCGACGCCGATCAGCGCTTCCAGGTCGGCCAGCTCGATCAGTTCCAGCTCACTGCCGATCGAGATGTCGAAATCGTGGTCCGCCACCTGCTGGGCCCGCTCGGTGATCCGTACAGGATCGAACGTCACGAGCTGCCGGCTGGTTGCTCCGTCCTGCGCTGAATATCGCGCCGACGTGCTGGTCAGGCGATCGGAGCGGCCCGGTTCGAGCGTGACGAGGTTGAGTTTCTCCATCCGCTTGAGCATGGCCATCACATGCGGACGGGAATGGCCGGCAATCGCATGGCACTTCTTGATGACTTCGGGCAGAGGCACCGAGAACTCCTCCCCTTGAGCACGGCGTGTACGTCCATCCAGTTTGTCCGCGTTGTCGGCACCCGCCATCAGAGCCAGCACATGAGCGTACGAAACAACACCTGGCAGGAAATCAGCATGCGTATAGGTGGCAAGGACATCGTCCTTCTTCTTCACCCGTCGAATCATGGTGCGCACGATATGGCGAAGCAGCGGCGACACGCGCCCAAGCTCCTCTTCCACTACGTTTGCCGCGACGACCGTGAATTGACAGAAGCTCAGTGCTTTCGCGGTGTGCGCTCGCGGTTCGGACGGCAATAAGGACGCTTCCCCAAAAAATTCGCCCTTTCCCAGCGTGGCAAGAATGATTTTCTTTTCGTCGCAATGGGTGGAGATTTCGACTTTGCCGTCCGCGATGACGTAGATGACGGCATCGCCCGCGAAGCCTTCAGAATAGATGACTTCGCCCGGTGCCGCTGTGCGCGACCATGGCGATTTTTGTTGATTCACGATTCGTTCCCTCGAAGAGCTATTGCCTCGTTCTGCCCGCGTTTTGCTGACGCATGAACATGTCCGATGGTCCTGCGTTATTTGACTGGATAACGACATCCGGTACGCAAATCTTTAACGCGCACAATCATCAGACGTAATGGCGCGAATCAGACGCCATGGCGCAAACGTTTGGCGACCCCGACCGGGGCTTCGGAGCACTGTGATTATTTTTCCCGTTCCGCGGGAAACCGGTGGAGATATGCTTAGAGGCGCATCCGCAATTCGACGATGCCGTTTTACTGTCGCACCGGTCACAGATTCAATGCGGTCTACACCGCGTCAGTGTCAGTATGTGCGCTTCCACCCTGACCCTTGACGCCACAGACTCGCCTTTCTCCGCCCCAAACCGCTTCTCCACTCTACCCGCTGTAGCATGGCCCTACACAATGCAGGCGCGGGGATAACGCACATCGCGAGAATAGAAACAATAGACAAGAGGCCGTCATGATCGGTTACTCCCCTGCCTTGATAAGCATCGCCTTGCTGACGACCACCTTCGGGATATTCCAGCTATGGCAAGCACGGCCGAACGCCGTGTCCGCGAGTTCGCCGCTTGCACGCAACGCCGAGATAAATGGGTTACGCGCCTTTCTTGCGATCAATGTCGCCGTCAGTCACTTGCTGCACACCCACAAAGCCATCGAGACGGGCGAATGGGAAGGCGTGATCGGCTATTTCCAGTCGTTTCCGCTCTTTTTTATGATCACGGGATTCATCTTTTGGGAAAAGGTCCTTCGGACCGGCACCAAGACCGATTGGTTGAAGTTGTATATGGGCCGTCTGTTTCGCATTGCTCCGATGTATTTGTTCGTCGTCGGCCTCATGCTGCTTGTCGTCTTTGCGCGCACCGGTTTCACACTGCACGAGTCGGCAAGCAGCGTCGCGTACCAGGTGCTGTGCTGGCTCGGGTTGGGCATCGTCGACGTGCCGCATACGGTGAACGGCCACCCGAGGGCTGATCTGATCCTGGCCGGCGTAACGTGGACATTGCGTTGGGAGTGGTTCTTCTACGCGAGCCTGCCAGTGCTGGCCCTGCTGTCCGGAAAGAAGACCCGCGTGCTCTTCCCGTTGCTCGGCCTGGCCGCCTGCCTGCTCGTCGCGGCGGTGACGAGCCACAAGACGGTGCCCATGTTCGCCTCGCTGTACCTTGCCGGGATGAGCGCCGCGTCACTTCATCATACGGGCCATCGGCTCCATCTCGGCGACCGCGTTACGTCGCCTGCCGCGTTGTTTCTGCTTGCCGCCATGTTTGCTGCGCCGCATGCATTCGAAGCGCTGTCCCCGATGTCGGTCGCGTTCTACTCGCTTTTCTTCTATCTGATCTGCTCCGGCTCTACACTATTCGGTCTACTGACGAGTCGAGCCGCGCGGATGCTGGGACAAGTTAGCTATAGCATCTACCTTACCCAGGGGCTGTTCCTCACGTTGCTCTTTTCCATTCCCGCAGTTCGCTCGTTCGCATTCGCCGGCGTGACGGCATTTTGGCTTGTCGGTCTTGCATATCTCGTTCTGCTCTGTGCAAGCGCATCGCTTTCGTATCGATTCATCGAAGCGCCATGCATCTCGCTCGGCAGGACGCTGCATCTCAGCGCACCTACCAGGATGCCCGCGTCAGTGGGGGATTGACTGCGATGCGCCGGGTGCATGTCTCGGTTAGACACCATTGAGGCCGTGCTGACAGGAACAGTGGCTAGCAGATGAGCCGCCAATTGACGAGCACGCTCATGCTCGCCAATACCGGCAGACAGATGACGAACTCGATAGTTGGATCGTCTATGCGAAATTCGCTATCGAGACGTCTCGCAGCATCCACTAGTCGTTGTGTGGTCACACAACGCGTCTTTAGTGCGGCACGTTCACCACCCCGTGGCTCACGCCGATCGCATTACTCCCCGGATTCGCCACGATAGCCGGCAGGTTCGCCAGGCTTAACGCCGGCGCAGCACCCGGGGTGCCGCCGCGCGGCACCGTGCGGATCACCTGCGACGGCGGCAGCGGCGTGCCGTTCTTCAGGTGGCTCCACATCAGGTTGAGCGCCTGGATGTTGTAGTAGTGAACCGGGACGAAGCGCGTGTCGAAGCCCGGCACGCCGAGGAACGCGTCGAAGTGCTGTCCGTTCGTCACTTCATAGAACGACAACTGGCTGCGCGAGCCTTCCCTCACGCTGTTCTCCGCAAGATACGCGCGCGAGGCATGATTCACCGGCACGAGCGCATCGCTGCGGCCCTGCACGATGATCGCAGGCTTGCCATGCAGGTTCGCATTCAGGCGGATCGCTTCGACACTCGCCCGCATGCGCGGGTCCCGACTCGTCCATAACGCGCGCGCGCATGCCGCACCGGCGAAGCTTGCATCGGGCGTCGCGAGCCGATGATCGGCGCCGCCTTGCGGCGTGACGTTGTAGACGAGACTGATGCCGTTGGTCGGCGGCACACCGTTGCCCAGCCCGAACACGGTCGGCATCGGCGAGACAGCCGGTGTAAAGCCCGCTCCGCCCGTTGCCGGGTTCGTCGTGCCGAAGCTGAAACCACACAGGTTGTCGATCACGCTCGACCTCGTGTACGCGTTGGCGTACGTCACCGCGACGGCCGGCACGGCCTGCGAGTCCCACATGGGTGCGTGCAGGACGTCGGAATCGGCTTCATAGCCGGCCTCGTGCAGCAGCGCGAGCGCGTCGTTCGCCTGCGTTTGCGTGTCGCTGCCGCGCACGTAGCCTGCCGCCGCGAGCGACGTGCAGCGAGCCTGGCGGATAGCCGTCGTCGTCGCCGTGGGCAGCGCCGTGAGATACGGCGCGCCGGCGGCGGCCTCCGCGAGCGCGGCACACGGCTGGAGCAGGTTCGCGAGCGTCATGTAGTCCGCCAGCGGTTTGCCGGCCGCGGCGATACGCTGGCCGCCCTCGATCACTTGCGCATTCCCGCCCATCCGGACGCTGACCTGTGGTTCGCCGACGACCACCGCCGTGATCCACCCTCTCGTGTCCTGCTCGGCGGCCGCGAGCGACGCGCCACCGCCGTTGCTCACGGACGCCGCGATCGTGGTGATGCTGCCCGGGTGGTAGCGCACACCGTGATGCGACGAGTCGGCGAGCGTTGCGAACTGCCGGTTCAAGGCCCAATAGGCGAACTTCACGGCCTCGAGCGTGTCCGCGCCCCAGTCCTGTTCCGGATTCTGCTGCGAATGCGCGTGCTTGAACGCATAGCGGTTGGGGAAGCTCTGGTTGTAGGTGGCCAGCGTGGCCGCAGGTACGTTGGCGGTGAAGAGACTGTTGGGCCCGGCCGTGGCGGCGTCGGCAAGAACGCCGTCAATCAGCGTGACGAGACCGGTCCTCAACTCGTGCGCCCCGTTGCCGGTGCCCTTGTCGGTATAGGCGACCGCGCAGCCGCGCTTGAGCCCCCACTCGCCGGCCGCCGAAATGGCGCCGTAGACGCCACGCGAGCCCGACGACGTGGCCGTGACGATGCACGGGTTCGCCGGGTCGAAACTCGCCGGCACTTGAACCAGCAGACTCACGTTATGCCGGCCACTGCCGTCGTCGGCATACGCGAGGTATTCGGTGCCGGCAATTTTTCCTTCGCCAAGGGTGTCGTTGCCGTACAGGTCGACATTGGGTCCCCAGAATCGACCGTAGCCGCCATTCGCCGTCATGTCGACGAGCGCGCGGTAATTCGACCAGATCGCGAGCCGCCGCAACTCGGCAGCCGTCGGGCTCCCCGGGTTCGCAATAGCGGGCGCTGCGCCCGCGAGTCCGGTTTTGCCGAGGCCGGCGGTTAGCAGGTCGTTGCTGATGCCGTCATACATGGTTGTCCTGAGGCTGCTTGCCACGACGAACGGCGGCAGGCTATGCACGGCTGAACGGCCGCCGTCGTGATCGTCGGCACGTGCTGTGGGGACGAGCGCTGCGGCCACTATCGCGGCGCTGAGCATTGCCGCTTGAGTCCAGACTGCGATCGGGATGGGTTTCATCCGTGTCTCCTTGTTTATTGTTCGAATGCGACGCACCACGCACTGCGAGAGCCAGCGTGCAGCGTTGGATCACGGCGCCACTAGACATTAGAACGTCGGACGCGCAGATTCAATGAAGGTTTTCGCCCGACCGCCAAGATCCTGGCGATTGCAGATATTCAAAGCTGCCGATGCTTACCTCTCGCTGGCCTATGCGGGCGACGACGCCGGCACATCCACTACGGCAACCGACAGCAACGCAGCTATGACGTCAGACGCGGTCGGCGGCACACCCGGGGGCAGCAGCATGAGCGGTGCCCACGTTGGCAAGACTCGCGCGGAGGTCTATCAGGAATTGCTGCGTGCCCAAAAGGACGGCACGCTAGATCGCTTGAATGCACTCTATGGCGGCGGGGATTGAGCGAGCATGTGCACGGAACGCTGCTGTATTTCGCGTTCCGCGCACTCGGCCGCGTGATCCGCACGCTGTTGCGGACCATGTTGCGTGTCGTCTGGCACATTGAGGAAGGAGATCAGCCGGTGCGTCGTCGGATCAGCTGGCGCAGCGACAGCGCGTGCAGCAGGATCGAGCCTGGCACCACGAAAGCAGGGGTCAGCACATCCGGATAAGCGCCGGCGCCAATGCTCGGCACATTCGGAACGATCAACTGGAAACGGCCGGGCGAGGTGATCATGCCCAAGGCAATCGCGACGGCGAAGTCGGCGAGGCCGAAAATGTTCCAGGCTATCGCCGCCTTCCGCCCTTGAGCTGTACCGCTCGCCACGGCGATCGCCACCGGCACGGCGAACAGGCCGGTCAGCACATCGCCAATTCCCGCCGGCAATGCGAACACGCCTGGCAGCACCCCATGCAGCCAGGCAGCGAGGGCCCAGCTGCCGAATACGCGGTAAATCTGAAGAGCGACGAGCCAGCTCGCCGGCATCACATCGAGCACCTGCCCCACCCTCTTCGACAACAATAACAGCGGCGCGCCGATCATCACCGGCAGGAAGATCGCCAACGGCAGCAACGGCACAGGTGAGGGCGAGGCGTCCGCGCGAAAGACGCCATTGATCGCCGCGCTCCAGGCGACAGCGAACCAAAGCGTGTCTGGGATCATGACCGCCAGCCAGGTCGCGCGGCGTTGGCCCGGCGTCAGGTCAGTGCTTTCGAGGCCGAGCCACAAACCGACCGCGATAACCGCGTGGGCCGTCAGCTGGTGGGCCGTGGTCGGAACGCCGCTGGCCGGGATAATCGGCTGCCAGTAAATCAACACAATCCACAGGACCGTCAGCGGGGCAATCCAAAGCAGGCTACGCCAAGCGGGACGCGACGGGACGATACCAGCAGGAATAAGGGCGGCGGTCATCAGCGGTTCTCCATCTGAATTCAGGTCTTCGTGGGCTCGGCCTCGAACACCGCAGTGAGAATACCGAGTCGGCCTTCCAGGAGATTTCGCCCCAGGTTGGTGAAAAGCTGTGCGAAGTCCGGCCCCATCACCACGCCGAGATTTGGCGAGGGCGGCGGCCCCGATGCGCGCTGTTGGGTGATCCAGGCCTTTGCGGCCTCGGTGTCGTCTTGCCATGCCAGCGTGCGGAAACCTGCTGGTTCGATCGCCTCGCGCGTTGCATCGGCCGTCAGGAGAAAGCTCGTGGCCAGTGTTCGCGCCCAGGGAACGGGGTAGTACGGTTCGCTGCCGTTTGCGACGACGTCGAACGTCGCAAACCTGCCAGCTGGCCTCAGCACGCGTCGGATCTCCCGGTAAAGCCGTGCGCGATCGGCGATGTTCATCGCCACATGCTGCAGCAATACGACGTCGAAACAGCTGTCGTCGAAGGGAAGTTCCAGCGCGCTGGCGGTGTGGAACGACACCTGTTCGCTCTGCCCTGTGCGCTGGGTGAGATAGCGCGCGGCATCCACGAACGGTTCGCTGAGGTCGATACCCGTCACCCGGCAGCCATAGGTTGCAGCCAGAAAACGGGCCGGCCCGCCAACGCCCGAACCGACGTCCAGCACCGACATGTCGGCGGTGATCCCGGCCAATCCGGCAAGCTCGGCGGTGGCAGCCAGCCCGCGGGTGTGAAACTGGTCGAGGACACCCAGTTGCTGCGGCGTGAGCCGCTGATCCTCCGGCCCAAGGACCGTGAGCGCGATCCTCAGCCGCTCGGTCAGGCCGGTCGCGCGATAGTGATCGCGCACGCCATCAAGTGCATCAGTCATTGCAAGGTTCCTCCACGGTCTTGGCGGATTGTTCAGGGCTTTCGAGTCGACATCGGCGCGACTCCTCATCTGCAGGCGTAGGTGTACCATGGCCTCTCGCGAGCGACTATTCATCACAATGTTGACGGGCTATGAAGCAGAACTTCACAGTCAGGCAGGGCGCGCTCGATGGCGTGGAGGTGTTCCTGAGCGTTGCCCAGCATCGCAGTTTTCGCCGGGCAGCCGCGGAACTCGGAGTGACGCCGTCGGCCGTCAGTCAGGTGGTGCGTGTACTCGAAGCGCGCATTGGCGCAGCGCTCTTCATACGCACCACGCGTAGTGTCGGCCTGACCGAAGCCGGCGAACGGTTCCTTTCGCGCGCAAAGCCGGCCTTCGAGGAGCTTGTCGCCGCTAGTGAGGTTGCGCGCGGACTCGGCCAGCGGCCCGCCGGATTGTTGCGTCTTTCAGTGCCGCGCGCGGTGGTGCCAATCCTGCTGGAACCACTGATTGCATCCTTCTGCGAGGCTTATCCCGAGGTCGAAGTGGAGATCGCCGCAAGCGAGGCGCTGATCGATCTTGCAGCGGAAGGGTTCGACGCCGGTATCCGGCTGGGTCAGTTCGTCGACGCCGACATGGTCGCGGTACCGTTGACGCCACCGTTCCGTCTCATCGTCGTCGGCAGCCCTGCCTACTTCGCAGGGCGCAGGCGGCCCACGCACACGGACGATCTGCGCCAACACGCATGCTTGCGATGGCGGCGATCCAGCGGCGCGCTCGCGCTATGGTCATTCAACGACAACGGCGACGCGATCGAGATCGCCGTATCCGGCCCCCTCATCGCCAACGATTTTCCCACCATGCTTGGCGCGGCAGTCGAGGGCATAGGCCTTGCCCAGCTACCTGAGCCGATGGCCGCCGAAGGGTTGAAAGCGGGAAAACTGGTGCACGTGCTGGAGCCGTTCGCGCCGGTGACACCGGGCGTGTTTCTCTACTATCCAGGCCGTCGGCAGATCATGCCGAAGCTGCGCGCCTTCATCGATCATGTGAAGAGCCGCCAGCCAGGCCATGGCAAAGTCCCGGCTACAAGATGACTATTGGCGTGCCGGGTTGCGGAAAAGCAGTCACGCCGCTTTTTCCGTCGCCGACAATATTTCTGATCGTGAATCGTCTACAGACGTATGGAACCGCCGCGCACCCCGGACTCGATGATCGAACGAGATAGCGACATCACTGCAACTGTTTTGCGTGAGCGTACGAAGCTCGGCAATTTCATCCGGCATCGCGTGCACGATCCGAGTGAAGCTGAAGACATCTTGCAGGATGTATTTCACGAGTTCGTGCAAGCCTACCGGCTCCCCGCGCCGATTGAACAGGTTAGCGCGTGGTTGTTTCGCGTGGCGCGAAACCGCATCATCGACCGCTTTCGCAAGAAGCGGGAGCAACCGCTGACCGAAACGGCCGACGACGCCGACGACGCCGAGTACCGACTGGATCTTGCGCTGCCGGCAACCGACGCCGGCCCGGAAGCCGTCTATGCAAGGTCAGTGCTGCTGGAAGCCCTGCAAGACGCGCTCGACGAATTGCCAACGAATCAGCGTGACGTCTTCGTCGCTCACGAACTCGAAGGGCGCAGCTTCAAGGAGCTGGCGTCCGGGAGCGGTGTCGGCGTGAACACGCTGTTGGCACGCAAGCGCTACGCGGTACTGCATTTGCGCGTTCGCCTGCAAGCCGTGTATGACGAACTGGATATCTAAAGGAGCAGGTAGATGAGTTTCAGACTGAGATGCTTCGGCAAAGCACTGCTGGTTCTGGTGGGCATTGCAGTACTGGGTTGGATGGTGATGGCGCTATGGAATTGGGTTGTCCCGGCGCTATTCATCGGGGGCCGTTCGATCGACTATCCGCACGCGTTGGGCCTGTTGATCCTGAGCCGAATCCTGTTTGGCGGATTTCGAGGTCATGGCGGCTGGCACGGCCGCCGGCATTGGCGTCGGTGGGAACGGATGACGGCGGAGGAGCGCGAAAATTTTCATAAAAGCATATCGCCCGCTAACGGCAAGCCCCAGGAGGATCGAGCATGAGCACCGGATCGACATCCGCTTGCAGGCAAGCCGCTGGCGTGATTGCTCCTGTGGTCAATTTGAAGCGGTGTGAAGGCAAAGGCGATTGCGCGGAAGTCTGTCCCGAGCACGTTTTCGAAATCCGCCGCATCGACACGGCTGACTACCGGCAACTGGGAGCGCTGCAGAAATTCAAGCTGCGCGCGCACGGCATGAAGGTCGCGTACACACCAAACGCCGACGCCTGCCGGGCGTGCGGTTTGTGCGTGACAGCATGCCCCGAGCATGCCATTACGTTAGCCAGAATCGGGATGCCATAAAGCAGAAAACGCTTGCCACGAGGGCTTTCATATCGGAATACCGCCAAACTTGTTACTCCCAACGTTCGATTTTCGGTGCCAAGCTATCTCACACCCAACCACGCGCCATGCGCAGCGAATGGAATCGCGCTTGAGCCACGCGGCGCGGGAATTCTTCCAAACCAGGAGATTGCAAAAGCCATGACTACATCAACCGAGAATGGACGAAAAGGCGGACAGCCTGCCATGCACACACCACCGGTCGTGTCGCCGCAGGCGTGGGAGGCGGCCCGCGAACAGTTGCTCGTGAAGGAAAAGGCTCAGACCCGCGCCCGTGACGCGCTGGCCGCCGAGCGCCGGCGCATGCCGTGGATGGCGGTGGAAACGGCGTATACGTTCGAAGGGCCCGCGGGCAAGGCCAGCCTGCTCGACCTGTTCGACGGCCGGCGTCAGCTGATCGTCTACCGCGCCTTCTTCGAGCCGGGCGTGTTCGGCTGGCCCGAGCACGCCTGCCGGGGCTGCTCTATGGTGGCCGACCAGGTCGCCCACCTCGCCCACCTGAACGCCCGCGACACCACCCTCGTCTTCGTTTCGCGTGCGCCTCAGGCGGACATCGCACGGCTGAAGGCGCGGATGGGCTGGGAGATACCGTGGTTCACCCTCACGGACAGCTTCGACGCCGACTTCGGCGTGGCCGAGTGGCACGGCACGAACGTGTTCTACCACGACGGCGACCGCGTGTTCCGCACCTACTTCGTCAACAACCGCGGCGACGAGCAGATGGGAGGCACCTGGAACTACCTCGACATCACGCCGCTGGGCCGCCAGGAGGTCTGGGAGGACTCGCCCGAAGGCTATCCTCAGACCCCAACCTACAAGTGGTGGAACTGGCACGACAGCTACGTCGCAGACGCAGCGCCCGACAGGAAGTGGGTCGAGGTGTCGGATGCCGGAGAGGCCGCGTTCCGGAACCAGGACACGAGCACGAAGCCTTGAGCCAGGCCTGTTCCGGTGGATCCGGCGGGCGGCGACGGTCGGTCTGAGGGGGCCTGCGATCGGCGGTAGTGCGAAGATCCGCTATGGAGAGCGGTCGCGAATGTCCGGAACAGGCTGCGTCTCCGACTGACGGCGATCGGCGGCACGCGCCCCTCTTCGGCCCTTCGGTTCAACGCGAAATCAAGGGCAGCGCTTCAGCCGGGCCGGTCGCGTCGAACATTGACCGAGGAAACATGTGGAGAAGCCGGCCCAACAAGATACACGCTGCCGGCGTGGGTCTAGAAGGCGCTCTTTATAACGCCCCCGTCGGCCCGCAACGCAGCTCCCGTCGTGGCCGACGAAAGCGGACTGGCGACATAGGCCACGAGCGACGCGATTTCCTGCGGCGAACCAAATCGCTTGATAAGCGATGTGGGACGGACCTTCTCGAAGAACTCCTTTTCGAACGCTTCAAACGATTTGCCGTCGGCCTTTGCAAGGGTCTCCACGAATTCACCCACTCCCCGCGATTTCGTTGGCCCCGGCAGCACGCTATTGACTGTAATGCCGGTGCCGGCAACGGCTTCGGCGAGCCCGCGCGAGACCGCCAGCTGCGCGGTTTTCGTCATCCCGTAGTGGATCATTTCAGCTGGAATCTGCACCGCGCTTTCGCTCGAAATGAAAATGATGCGCCCCCAGTTGGCCTGCCTCATCGCAGGCAAAAACAGGCGAGCGAGGCGTACCCCACTCAAGACATTGACGTCGAAGAACCGCTGCCAGTCCGCGTCGGGGATCTCTTCAAACGGCTTGGGCTCGAAGATGCCCAGGTTGTTGACCAGAATTTCCACGTCCGGATAGCGTCGCGCGAGCTCTTCTGCTGAAGCGGCCGTACTGAGATCGCCCGCAAATCCCTGCACGTCGCTGCCCGTCTCCGCTTTCAGCTGCGCGACCACGTCATCCACGGATGACTGGGAGCGGCCGTTCACGATCACACGAGCGCCCTCCTGCGCCAACGTGCTGGCGATAGCGAGACCGATGCCGGCTGTGCTGCCGCTCACCAGTGCGAGTTTGCCTGTCAGATTCAGGTCCATGAGTGATTTCCTTTCAATGGATGAAGTGAAAATGGCGACATCGGGTCTTGTACGTCGGATGCCGCCAGGAGGCGTACCGGCGTTGTCATAGGCGATGTCCAGACGGCCGAAGCGGCTCACTGCGAGTGCGACCAGCGCCTTCGCGAAGTCCTCCGATTGCACGTCGCCGGCCAGATACGCGGCTTCGCCGCCTTCGCTGACGATCTCCGCAGCGAGCGTTTCAAGTTCCGCCGCGCGGCGCGCCGCAATGACCACCTTGGCGCCTTCCTTCGCGAACAGCTTTGCAGTAGCGCGGCCAATTCCCGCACTGGCACCCGTCACGATGGCGACTTTTCCCGTCAAGCGTTGCATGTTCTATCTCCTGATGCATTTGGTCGGCCACTGCCCTATGCCTTGGCCCGTGAAAGCAATATAGGCTTCAGTCCTGATGGCAGTATCGTCGATGAAGGCTACGATCTCGCCATTCGCATCTCGCGCGCCGGCTCGACTAGCCACGCAGCCCGCAAGCTGGCGACATCGCAAAACATTCTGTGCGCGTCGCCGGCCTATCTGGCTCGCGCCGGAGTTCCGACAGCGCCAGCGGACCTGATCGGGCATCGCTGCATCGGGTACACCTATGCGGCCACCGGCGATGAGTGGCCGCTCTCTGCCTGATGCCAAACCTCACCAGTTGCCCGATTGTTCCCCCTGCGACGGCTGCTATGCGCGGAAGGTGGCGCTCAATGGCGGCCAGGCTCAATCCGCCTTAACCTGTCATCAAGCCCCTAACCTGGAACCGAGCGATGCAAGCACATCCGTTACGCCTCTTTCCCGGCGACGATCTACGTGTCGCCCTTGAAGACGTGCTGCCTCAGGTCAAGTTGCGAGCGGCCTTCGTGATCCAGGGCATCGGGAGCCTCAGCGTTGCCCAACTGCGATTTGCCGGAGACAAGGATCCGACTGAGCTGCGCGACGATTTGGAAATCCTGACGCTCGCTGGATCCCTATCATCTGATGGAGCGCATCTGCACATGTCGGTTGCCGACCCGCGCGGTCGAGTGTTCGGTGGTCATGTTGGACACGGTTGCACGGTCCGTACAACAGCGGAAATATTGCTGGCACTTCTTCCTGAACATCGCTTCTCCCGCGAGCACGACTTAAGTTCAGGGTTCATGGAACTGGTGATACGAAATGAACCACCCGTGAAGTAGGCTCGACGTATACGTCCGGACAGCATTGACGAATGAGGCCATGCCTGAAAAATTTGGCTTTGTCCTGTTTTTAAATGCTGCGACAGCTTCGCGTGCTGCCGGACCGCCGAGCCGCCCCACGAACAGCTCAACCTCGCGCGCCAGCTGTGTGAAGGTGGCTTCATCACCTTCGCATGGGGTCTTCATCAATCTCTTGGTCTCCCGCAGGGATCCAGCGGGAAGCGCGCTCAGCCGTTTTGACTGCGCGATAGCGAATGGCAAGACCTCGCCGATCGGTAGTACCCGGTTGACGAAGCCCAAAGCGTGCGCGTCGGCTGCGGCTATTGGCTGGCCCAGCAAAAGTACCTCGGCTGCGCGGTGATGACCACACAGGCGTGGCAAAAGCAGGCTCGATGCACCCTCCGGAACCAGCCCAAGGTTCACAAATGGCATAGCAAAGCGGGCGTCCTCGGCCGCGTAGACAAGATCGCAATGCATCAACATCGTCGCACCGATACCAATCGCAACCCCTTCGACAGCAGCTACAACAGGCTTCTCGAACCGAGCCAGTGCGGACAGGAAGCGAAAGGCGGGAGCGTTGATACTTTGCGGCGGACGCTCAATGAAACCATCGAGGTCATGCCCGGCGGTGAACACGCCGTCCGCACCGGATAGCAATAGCACTTTGGTGTCGAGACAGCGCGCTGCTGCGTCAATGGCGCCTATCAGCGCCTCGTACATTTCGTTCGTCAACGAGTTCTTCCGCATTGGGCGGTTGAAGACGACATGTGAGATGCCGTCTACAAGACTAACATATACATTTTCCATAGAGTCTCGAGTTACTTACCTGCGACCGCTCGACCATCGCTTTTGCCGTCTGCCGGCAGCAACACGGCGCCTTACCCATATTTGACGGGTGAGCGGTCGGAAAATGCACCCCTCGGAAATCAGCGACGCCTCACTGGATTGACGAGGGTGCACAGGTTCTGTATTTCGATCTTCACCTCGCCACGTGCCTCGGCTAAATCCGCGCCACTGCTGACGATGGAAGATCCGCCCATCATGCTAAATGCAACAACGTCTCCTGCCCGCAGTCGGACAAACTCCGACAACGACGAGAGCATGTTGGGTATGGAACCCGGTAACGCGGCGGTAGACCAGCGCGCGCACTCGTAACCATCCACCGATGAAACTACCGCTGCGTCCTGGAGGTCGACGTCCATGTCGTTGACCACAATGAAGGGACCAATTGGTCCAAACGAATCGATGCTACTGAAGAAACCGGGCATGTCTACATCACGGCCGATCCCTGGCACCTCCCCAACCGCCCGGTCCGAGCGCCCCGCCCGGCACATATCGGGTGCCGTGATGTCGTTCATCAGCGTGTAACCAAATATCGGCACCTGCCGCGGGCTTTCACCAACGTCGGAAACGCCGACGAGGGCTGCCAGTGCGGGACGTGCGAACACCCCGCCGTATCGGGGTTTGATAGAGACCGTCCCGAGATGACCCACCAAAGACGACGCTGATTTCATTGTGACGGTCGCCCGTGATGCCGCAGCCGTAGTACCGTCAAAAACGACGCTTATCACTTTGGCGGCCGCTCCAACGGGGGGCAGCCAGCTAAGCCGATCGGCCCTAACCACCGGTGCATTGGGTAGTGCCTCGCTGAACCTTTTGCGCGCATCGGACCATGCGCGAATCACATCGAGCATATGATTGGGGCATCCGTCGCCGCTGCGTCCAAGTATCGCAACGCTTTCTTCGCCGACGCGCAACGCAATGCGGGCGCAGCCCTCGTAGTGCACGCTACCTAACATCATCGCAACCTCCTTACCGGAAAACGATGGCGATAACCGTTTGAGCCGGTTACCTTTCGCGCCGCGAAAAATGTCTATCGTTCGCTCGCCGCGGCAACCTTGCCCTGCCGAACTGTCGATGCACCGTAGGTGAAAAAGCCGCGGCCGGTCTTCCTGCCTAACCTTCCAGCGTCCACCATTTCGACGAGCAGTCGAGCAGGACGGAACTTCTGATCACCGAAGTCGGACTCCAGCACCTGCATGATCGCCAACAAGGTATCCAGACCGATCAGGTCACCGAGCGCAAGGGGGCCGATAGGTTGGTTGCATCCAAGTTTCATACCGAGATCAATCTCTTCCGCCGTTGCGACGTTCTCCTGGAGGGCAAAAATCGCCTCGTTAATCATCGGGCACAGCAATCGATTGACGAGAAATCCCGGACTGTTGCGAACGGATATTGGCCTCTTTCCGATCCGCTCGCAGAATCGCAAGACCGCAGCGTGGGTCGCGTCAGATGTACTCAAGCCTCGCGCGACCTCGACCAGTTGGAGAACAGCGACGGGGTTGAAGAAGTGCATGCCGATGAAGCGCGCCCGATTAGTTAACACGGCCGATAGCCGGGTGATAGACAGCGACGAGGTGTTCGTGGCGATCACCGCTTCCGGTGAGCTAACGGCCTCGATCTTGCCGAGGATGTCTGCCTTCAAGGCGAGATTTTCAGTGGCCGCTTCTATGAAGAGATTGGCGGTGGCGGCAGACGCATAGTCCGTGCTTTGACGAATTCGAATCAAAGCTCCGTCGCAGTCTTTCCCGGTGATCTTGTCCTGTTCGGCGAGGCGCGCAAGGCCGAGTGCGATTGCTGCCGCTGCTTTCTGTAAAGCAATCTCCGAAACGTCCAGCAGAACGACGTCGAGGCCCGAGATCGCACATTGTTGCGCAATTCCCTGTCCCATCATCCCGGCACCGACGACTGCAATTTTACGGATGTCCATTTTCAAAGCTGTCCCTTTGAATCGTAAGACTGCGGGGCGTCCCAATACGGTCAAAGCTGGACGCCACGTATGAAATCATCATTGCGAGCCGGACATTGGATAGTCGCGTTCGTTTAGAACCCAACCATCCTTTTGTGAGAAATCCGCACGTGGAGGAGAGAAAATGTCAACAAGTTGGTTTACTCCCGGCGCCATGCCCCGCGATGTGTGAATGACGAGCGGCGGGATGACCGCTAGCGACGCGGCGTCAAAATACTCGTGATCGTCTGGCCTCCAGTTGTTGAGGTTTGACGTCCAGGGCCAACGCAGGTGATGCATGAATGCTCCGTCCAGCGCAAACGAACCCTGCTCAAAGGAGTCGTGGTAGTGCGGAGAGAGCTTTGTTACGTCGCGGGGACCGCTCTGAACCGGCAATACATTAACCATGAAGGTGGTGCAACGCCAGATGCGCCCGAAGCGGCCGGGCTGGTCTGGAACGTCCAGACTATATTGGCGGACCTTGAATCCCCCCGGCGGATCCGGCCACGGCTCGAATGCCGGGATGTTGGGATGGGCGGTGCGGTAAGCATCTGCATTCGAGGCTTTGGCGCAAAGATCTTCGCTGCGCGTTGTGAACATCATCACGATCCGCCCCGGCCCGGTGACGCGGATAGCGCTGTTGCCGGAAGGCACGAACACAATCGAGTTCCCGACGACCTTCCTTGATTCGCCGGCCCATAGGATTTCAATGGACGTCGATGGGTCGGGGACAAGGATCACGTACTCATCAGGCTGCTCCTGTCGCAGATATTCGGCGCCAGCCAGCGCCTCGGCATAGGCCACGACGAAGTTCTGGCCTCTTCCATACCAGACCTTCATCTTTTCGGATTTCTCCTGCGGCCTCGTAGCATAGAACCGGAGATATTCGGCGGCAGCGAACTCGCTAGCCGGCGGAGCATTCGACGAAAGCGTCGATCTTGGGTCCGATTGATCGTACATGGTCATTCCCTACAAGGGTTCCTGCCACTGGTTGTGGCGTTGGCAAGCGACCTGAAATTCGCCCAAGGCAGATTTCGCGGCGGTTCGCATGAAGCCCTGGTCGGACGAAATCACGAACGCCGAAACGCCCGTTACCCGGAATTCCGCCGCCTCGGCCGCATTGGCCGCCAGCAGGCACACGGGCTTGCGCGCCCGCCGTGCGGCTTCGATCACTTTGTCCGTCGCCGCTTTCACGCGCGGCGCGCCTGGCTCCCGGTCGCCCAGCGCGACACCTAAATCACCCCGTCCAACGAAGACACCGTCGAGTCCCACCACACCCACAATCTCGTCGATTCGCTCGACAGCTTCCGCGTCCTCGATCATCGCGATGACGGTCACTGTTTTATCCGCCTCATCGATGTGCTGCCACACGCCTTTGCCGCCGTATCGGCCAGCGCGAGGCGAATTTGAGAACCCCCGCTTGCCCGAGTAACGGCACCAGGATACGAGATCCGCGGCGTCGCGAGCGGAGGCGATATGGGGCGCCAGGATGCCGGTCGCGCCGTCGTCAAGGGCAGCGAGAACATAGTCAGGCGCTGTGACAGGAACGCGTACGATCGCGGCAACCCTGGCCGCTCTTGCAGCCAGCAACACCATATCTATCGCGCCCCTGTCGAATGGAGCGTGTTCTGCGTCGACGACTACGAAGTCGAAGCCGAGATCGCCAATTATCTCGACCGAGTGCGAAGTCGGCGTTTTGATGAAGGAACCGAAAAGCGGAGTGCCGCCGGATGAAAATACCTCGCGAAAGCTCCGTTCACATGCATTTTCCATTTCCATGATGTCCTGATAAGCCTAATCAGATAGCTGGACGCAAGACCGTGCACAAAGAGGTTGCTCCCGGTGAGATCCTGCCATCTTCTTCAGTCAATCTTTCGCCGACCTGCGTCGTGCGTTTAAAGCTCACGATGCGTCGAGGCTCGCACATCGATCAAAATTTGTGGGTATAGCCGATCGTATACAACTGGAGATTCGTGCTGATGTTGGTTCCAGTGCTTGGGCCCGTGCCGACAATGGTGCGCGGGATGTCATATTCGAACGACGCTGTTATCAGGTTGCGCTTATCGATCGCATAGGTAACGCCGGCCGTTACTGCCCTATCGTTGATCCCGTTGGCGAAAAAGTTGGCCAATGTGTGATCCGAGTCGAGGTGGCTATTAGCCATGCTATAGCCTGCGCGGATCGTCCAACGGTCGGTCAGGTCGTAGGAGGCGCCGACGCGGAACACGTTCTGGTCATGCCAGTTGAAGCTCGACGGAATGTTGTAACCAGCGGCTTTCGACCATTCAATGCGCATGTAGTCCATTGCCACCGTCAAACCCGGAAGGGGACGCACAGCAACGCCGGCACCATAATGAGCCGGACTGTCTACGTGTCCGTTGCTCGGGGCGAACAGGTCGTTCTTGTATCCGCTCAGTGCACTGAACCAGGTCTTGGTGTAGTAGGTCGCTCCCAGCGTGACTGCCGGAACCGGGGTCCACAAAACCCCAATCCCGCCGCCGATACCAGCAGCCCAAGAATTCCCATGGCTCGGTACAGCAAAGGGGACACCGTCAGGGCCCGCCCCGATTACACCGTTTGCTCGAAACTGTTCAACTCCCAGAACCAACGAAAGACCTATCGCCAGGTTAGGCAGCGGCTTGTATGTGACCGTTGGGGCAGTGTTCACCACCGTCAGACTTGCCTTTGCGTCTCCGGCCCCTGGAATAGGCAGGAGCGGACGCCCGTAATTCGACGCGAGACCCGCACCGGACACCGATACGCCGAATGTCCACTGCGGGGAAATCTGAAAATTAAATCCACCCCCTGGGACCGGGACTATACCCCGTGAGTAGAACTTGTTAGCCGTTGAGCCGAAAGTGGCATCCGCCTGCGTCACCAGCAAGAGGCCATACATATCGAAGCGTGCACCGAGTTCAGCCATTCCCGCCGGGTTATTCGCGGCGGCCGTGGCATCTTGCGGCAGAGCGATCGACACTCCGCCCATGCCTGACGCGAACGGTCCGTTTGCGGTGAGATACGATCCGTTTGTTGCGAGCGCCGCACCGCTCAACGCGCTCATGCCGCAAAACGATACCGCGAACTTGACACCTTTCAGCACTCGATGGTTCATGTTTGTCTCCGAATATTTTTTATGAATAACTTCCAGCTTCTTGCGGCCCATTACTGCAAGGTCAGCCATGGGCAGATCACTTCCTGACTATGAATCCGCGATCGTCTGCGAAGCGCTGGGCTGCCTGGTGACCCAGGCCGTCGTAGAGCAGCGCCTCGCAGAGAAAAGCGCCGAGGATCGACCATTGGTCACGAATCTCGGACGGGTCGATCGCCTTTAGCGAGACCGTTACAATCCGGGCCACCGGGCACCGTAGCGGCTCCCACACCTTCTTAAAGAATTCGCTCATTTGACAGATGACGTGAGTGATGCAAAAGTCGCGCTGACGTGATCCGTTCCCGTACCATTCAGAAGCGCTTAATCGGGTCACAGGTCAAGGACGAGTCGACCTGACTTCGACCGTGAACAACAAGGCGTGAAGCGATCGTTCTTGCGGTGTTCCGATTCGGTTAACACCATGTCCCTATGGTCCGGTTCGCCACCGAGTAATCTGGTCACGCAGGTGCCACACACCCCTTGCTCACAGGACACCGGGATATCAATTCCGTGTTCTGCGAGGACCTGCACGACCGACTTCTCCGCGGGAACGTTTAACACTTCCCCTGTGCTCGAAATTTCAACCTCAAAAGACTCCCCGGACGCGTCTTTCGGCTGCGCAGCGGCGCCGAAGTATTCCCGGTGCACATTTGTCTCGGCCCAGCCAAGCCGCTTTGCGGTCCCGAGCACATAATCGATGAAGCCACCAGGTCCGCAGACGTAGAGATGGGTGGACGCGTTAGGCACCCGTAGTACCTTGTCTGCGTCGAACCGCTGCGATGCGGGTCCGTCGTCGAAATGCAACTGAACCTGCGGAAAATACGATGACGAGCGAATCCGCTCCACAAATGCAGTTCGGTTCGGCGAACGACTCGCATAGTGCATTTGGAATTCCGCCCCGGTATGCGCAAGCCGCTCGGCCATGCATAGAATTGGCGTCACGCCGATTCCGCCAGCGACAAGAACACTCTTTCTTGCGTCGCGATCCAACACGAAAAAATTTCTCGGCGTGCTAATTTTCAGGCTTTGGCCTTCATGGACCATGTCATGCATGTAAGCGGAACCGCCCCGGGTGTTTGGGTCACGGAGTACCGCAATCAGATAGCGATGACTCTCTGCCGGAGAATTGCAAAGCGAATATTGCCGAACCATGTTATTCGGCATCCGCACATCGATATGTGAACCCGCACTGAATGGCGGCAACGGATCCGCATTCGTGGATACCAGCTCGAAGCTGGCAACGCCATCGGCTTCGAGCCGCTTCGCCGACACCCTAACCTGAATTTCACCATCTAGCATGATTCGCTATCCTAAGTTAAAGCATGGCTTGTCCTTGGATGGGAAGTGTCCGCCTCCCTATGACCAGCGGACGACGCCAACCACTTCTAGAACCCCACTCGGCTACGCCCCTTCAGTTTCAGGAGGCGGCGAGCTTCTTCAGGCGTCGCGACTTCCAGGGACAGCGCCTCGACGATGGTACGGACACGTTTGACCTGATCGGCGTTCGTCCTGGCCAACTTTCCGCGCCCCTCCCACAATGAATCTTCAAGCCCGACGCGGCAGTTGCCGCCTACCGACGCTGAAAGCGCGCATACGCGCATCTGATTCGCACCCGCCCCAAGCACCGACCACACGTAGTCGTTGCCGAATAACCGGTCTGCCGTGCGCTTCATGTGGAAGACGTCTTCGGGATGGGCGCCGATGCCGCCAAGGATCCCGAATACGGACTGGATGAAAAGCGGCGGTTCAACCAGTCCACGCTCAAGGAAGTGTGCTGCGGCGTAGAGATGGCCAATGTCGTAGCACTCGATCTCGAAGCGAGTTTCGTTGTCACGGCACGAAGTCAGAATGAATTCAATGTCTTTGAACGTATTCCTGAAGATGCGATCGTCACTCCCCTCGAGATAAGACTGCTCCCAGTCGTATTTGAATTCCTTGAAGCGGTTGAGCATCGGGAACAGGCCGAAGTTCATCGAGCCCATGTTGAGAGACGCGACCTCAGGCTTCAGTTGTAATGCGGGTTGCAACCGCTCTTCCACTGACATCGTGGGGGCACCGCCAGTGGTGAGATTAACGATCACATCGCTTGCCTCGCTAATTTGAGGCAAAAACCGGCGAAACATGTCCGGATCTTGCGTAGGTCTCCCGTCGCGGGGGTCGCGGGCGTGCAAATGGACCATCGCGGCGCCTGCCTGCGCTGCTTCAATCGCCGATTGAGCGATCTGTTCCGGCGTGACCGGCAGGTATGGCGACATCGATGGGGTGTGGATGGAGCCAGTAACCGCGCAGGTGATGATGACTTTGTTCATAATCCGTTCGTGACTTGAGATCCGACCATTGGAGAGGTGTCGTCAGGCAGCAAGAAATGCGAGCGCAGCGTTTCTGAAATCGTCCGACTCCGGTAAGTGAAGGTGATCAATGTCTGTCAACACTTTAAGGCTGCAACGCGGCAAAGCGTCCGCCAATGGTTCAAGCGGAAGCGCAATCGAGTCTTGCGACCCGCAGACAAGCAACGTAGGGCACTTGACGTTGGCAACGGCCGCAGGTGACAGGACCGGATTTGGCTGCCGGCGCAGACACGCCGCGATCGACCGGGCGTCGTTGCCTGCAGCGATTCCATATTCGACAAGCGCTCTAACGCCTGCCGGCGTGTCCGAAGTCACGCCTTCCTCTAATGCAGATGCAACAACGTGACCCAGTTTTTCAGGAGCAAAGGCGTTACCGCCCACGCCTGCAAGTATCAATCGGCTGAATCTTCCGGGGGACCGCCTTTCGATCTCGAGTATGATCTTTGCGCCGAGCGAGTACCCAATACCGTAAATCGGGACCGAGTCCGGCAGACCAAGAAGCACCTCGCCTGCGAGATCGGAGTAGTCTGCCGGGTCATATGAGCCTTGGGCGTGGCCGTGGCCCGGGAGGTCGACGGCGACAGGTTCCAGGCCCGCTTCTTCCAACTGGCTCACGAAGCCGGTGGATTTCCACACCTTTTCGTAAGATCCGCCCCAACCATGAAGAAGCAGAACCTTGGGATGATGTCTCGAGTTGGCAGACACAATTGACTCCTTAAGCTTTCGCTCCGTCGGTGCGTTGAATTTGATGGCGGTCGCAAACATGGGAGCATTAATCCTGCCGTTCTCGCGACCAGGCATTTGATGCCGGTCTGACTTTAGCGGGCGTGCACGATTCCGACGCCTACGGCTAGCGTCGTGTCGGGCGAATAGTAATCGACGGTCAGCCTGGAACCGTCGCAAAACGCCTGCGCTGCCGACACGGCCGCGATCCATTGCCGGATTTCGCCACCGCCATAACCGGCTGCCTTAAGCACGTCGGCATCGGTCCATGAATCAAAGACCTTCAGGTCCCCGCTCGTCAGAGCGTCAAGGAACTTTTTGTCCCAGTCTTCGTTGATCCACGGTGCGTGAAAGCTCCCGCTCAGCAGATCGCCGCTCAGTTTGTCCATCCCGGTCCCAACATCGGCCATCCACTTGTCACGCGACAGCGCTCCGTGGCTCCCTCCGTGAACGATGTAGTCGCGAACGACCTCATTCGGAGCCGTATCGTATTGAGGGAAGATAAAGTCGGTCTGATGCGAAAGCCCTCCCGAGCCGAGAAACGCAACGCGCTTGTTCAGGGTCCTCGCGAAACGGCCGATCTCCTCACCAATCTGACGGCAACGTCGAAACGTCGGACGCGGATCCGCAATCGTGTTGATATGAATGGGCAACACCGGCTTCGCGTCAAGCTCGCCAAGGAAGTGGTGGAGCACATTGGAGAAGCCGTGATCAACTTCCATTGCGAAGGACGTAGCGACGTCAAAGTCATGCTCTACCAGATACGTCGCGGCAGCCGCCGCGACGTCTCGCGGAATATCGAGCCGACCAGGATATCCGCCGCAATCGTTCAGCGCGGTGGCGATCTGGCCCACAACAAACTGTGGCATCAGTTTCAGGTGGATTCCGTCGTAGTGATCTCCGCCGAACACGATCACCAGTTCTGGATCGAACTCCTTGAATTCGCGGACCCGGTCGTCGTACACCGTCCAGAAATCCCGGTTAGCATCCCGCCCTTGAACCGCCACCAGCGGGACGTGGGGTACGCAAGCGAGATAGCCTCGCCCGCTTTGGACGTTGTTATCTTGATTGGCCATCGCATTCTCCTTTACTTTCATTCTTAACGAGCAAATTTGGCTGCTGCCGGCCCTACAAAAACAGGGCGGATGATCCGACGTTCAAACAACCATTCTCCTTCGGGGCCGCGCACGCAAACGTCGTTGACGTCCGCGATGGTCGACGGAACGTCCGAGGCTATCGGCAACTCTCCGTGTCCGGCGAAGACCGCTACGATCGAGTCCAGTGTCGCGTGCTCCGCATCATGAACGCTCACGTCCAATCCGCTGACAACGTGTCGGGTATGGCGTTTTGATTGCGCGTTCTCTTCGTTGCGAGCGGCAAAAAATTCCCGGATCGCCCGGCGTCCTTTTAACTCCATCGAGCCTAGCTGCAGTATTCCGTCCTCGATGAAGAGCGTTTCCGCATCTATCGCGTTGCGGCAATCCGCACAAGCCCAATACGTTGCGTCCAGGCGCATGAGTGAAAACGCGTCGTTCCGTGATGACATAAAGTGCCTCTTACAAGATCTATGCGATACGCATGTCGGCAAGCTGCATCAACCGCTGCGGCTGTCCATGCCGTCTGCCGCTTCGATCGGTGCACGACCCACCCTTCCACTGCGAGCTCGCCCTGTGACACCTAAGGAGCGACCGACGCGCGCGGCTTTGCGGCGATGCTCAATATCGTTCCGTGGTAGCTAAACTTCCATGTCGCTCAACGAGGCATCTACGCAGGAACGCGGCCGCTTCACGAATTGCTAGACGACCCTCGTCCAGCACGGGCGCGAACGAATGCCAGACATGCGGCATCTGTGGCCAGACCTCGAGACGAACGTTTACCCCGTGCGCGCCCGCCCTTGAAGCCAGCCGAACCGAGTCGTCAAGAAGTATCTCCGCTGATCCGACCTGAATCAGCATCGGCGGAAAGCCGTGAAGATCAGTGCTCACGGGGGAGGCTAGCGGATCCGTGATCGCTGCGTTGCCCAAATACGCTTGCACGCAGCCACGCAACATATCCGAATCGAGCATCAGATCCTCCGATTGCTTGGACGCAATCGTGTTTCCGTCGAGCGACAGGTTCGTCCATGGGGAAAAGAGCGCTGCAGCTGTCGGCATCGGCAGGTCTCGATTGCGGGCTACCGCGAGTGCGGATAGCACCAGACCGGCCCCGGCGGAATCGCCGGCCATGACAATGGCTGACGCAGGCGTTCCGTTGCTCAGCAGCCATTCGTAAGCATCGGCTGCATCCTCGACCGCCGACGGAAAGGGATTTTCCGGCGCCAACCGATAGTCGACTATAAGTACGCGCGCCTGAACGTCATTTGCGATCGTGCCGGCCAACCCTCGAAACCCCTCCGCATCACCTACGACGAACCCGCCGCCGTGGAGATACAGAACAATTTCCTGTTCTTCCCCATTCACGGGCGTTCCCATGATCATGTGCAGAGCTGGCTTATCGGCACGAATGACCTCTACATGGTCGAACCGCATCTCTTGAGGCAATCGGAATTGCCGGTTGCGCTCATCTACAGAACGCCGAAGGGCATCCAGCGATTCAGGCGGGTGATTCCTGAAATCCGCCAGAAGTGCTCTTACCAATTCCAGTTGGGGACGATTCATCGTGTCGCTCATTTTCCGTGGTTCGATCGTGGCACGACCGCGCACACCCCGCCGTCTACGACAGATCAGCAGTCTCAAGGGCGCCCGCAGCTTCCTTTTTCAGCAAGTTGTCGAGCACCCACAGCAGCTTTCCGGGACCAGCGTCGTGAACAATGCTGACTCCATTCACGTCGGGCCGGTCTTTCAAGTTGCGGTGTTGGCCTTCCAGCATCTCTTTATCTTCGAGAAACGCGGCATTGACGGCCTCGTAGAGCATGTCGCTCATGCCAGGCCCATCCGTCGCAACGTTTGAGCCCCAGGAGTAGTGGTAGTCCACCCAATCTTCATCGCGAGGAGTGATCGCCTGACAGGTATAGCTATCCAGCACCAGGTTCCCGTTAGAAGGTCCGTCGGTGGCCGTCCCCGCCGTCCATACCTGGAAATGAAGAACGAAATTGCACGGCACCGTCATCTGCACCTCGAAGTTCAGGTCAAAGAGCGAACCCGTCGGGAACAGATGTTGAGCAAACACCGGAGCGGGAACATTGCGAACCCAGAATTTGGAGTCGACACCGCGAGGTTTGATCGTGTGCTCGGGTCGAACCTTCGTGTACCCGTCGGTGCCGCCAAAAGTATTGCGATGGACCCATGTGAGGTGGCTCAGGTCCATCAGGTTTGCGATTTCGAGGCGGTAGTTCGCATTGACACTGACCTTCGCAGTCTTGATGTTCCATTCTGGATCGCTGGGGCCAACCGCGAAGCAGATCAGCGCGGGGTCCGCCTTTGCAGGATCACCCATCCACACCCAGATCCAGTTGTCTTTTTCGACCACCGGAAATGTCCGAACGCACGCTTTCCCGGGGATTTTTTCCTGGCCAGGGATCTCGGTGCAGATTCCGTCCGGCCCAAACTTCATTCCGTGGTACATGCATCGGATCGAGTCACCTTCTTTCTGGCCAAGATGCAGCGGCGCCTGCTTATGGCAACAACGGTCCTCCATGGCCACCACTGCGCCATCAGGCTTCCGATAAAGAACCAGCGGTTCGCCGGCGATGCGGCGGCTGAGCAATGCGCTCTTGCCTTGGCTCACTTCATAATCCCAACCCGCGCAATACCAGCAGTTCCGAAGGAACATGTTTGTCTCCGTTTGAAATTTGGTCGGGACACTGGTGTCCCGAGTTAGAAATTCGCTTTGCTATTTCTTTGTTTGCCACTTGAAACGATGAAGGCTTGTTGTCGACCGTTCGGGTTCACACACCTGGATAAAGACCTATGGTTGGGCGGCCCGGATCAGGCGGGAATACACGCCACGCACCGTCTGCATGTCGAAAGAAGCAAAGTGCAACCATGCCCTCCCGCCGTGACGCCTCAACCCGCACATAGCGTCCGTGAGCGCAGCGTGCGTGACTGAACCGGGTTATCCGGAGCGAGGTCGTCAAAGTTGACGCCAACCATTTTTCAACCATCAGACGCAACGACATCTCTGAGGTGTTCATCTGACTTTCCTCCAACTATGTGCCGTCGGCTCTGCCATGCCCCACTTGCGCGTGCCAGGTGGCGGCCCGACCCACAGAGCGTTCAACGACTTCAGCCAATTTATGCTGGATGCAATCCTGGCGGACTGCGACGGCTCTGGCCTCAACTTTTCCTGTGAACGTCTAACTCACTCCACTCGTCTCTGGCCCTTCGCGCTTACTTGATGGCAAGTCTACAAAAGCCATTCGGACATCGCTCCCTCCGTTGGGGAGGGTGATGAGACGGAAAAGGTTAGGAAAAACCCGATGACGAGGTCGCGAATCACTTCGGTGTTGCGTGATCAGGTTTGCATGTGAGATCGTTCGCGTCCTTTGGGAACCGGCGCGGCGGTTAGCCGGCGGCTTCGTGTGAACTCCAACTTCACTCCGGCCCGAGTGAGCGCCAAGCAGGGCGGCTGGGGATTTCCCCCGGCTTCGAAACCATCAAGCGACTGACGTTCCGCGCTATCGTTGGCGAATGTGATGGAGACCGCTACCACCGGGCGGCGATGGCATCCGCCAGGCCGAATAAGCCCTCGCTTAAGGATGTCGTGCGGTCGCAGCCGGATCTTCTGGGGTCGGATGACACACTCATGCACAGGAAAGAGACGTAAGCTTTGAAAGCGAATGTACGAATGGAGACACTATGCAGTTACCGGATACCGCCGGTCTATCGACAATTGACACCAAGCTTTTGCCGCCGAAGCAGAAGCATCAACTTTTAAAGCGGGAAAGGTTGATGCGTGATGTTGCGCGACACCGGGCATGTCGGCTCGTGCTGATCACGGCACCGGCGGGCTATGGAAAGACCAGTCTGCTAGGGCAAGTTCTCGAAAGCCTTGCGGTCCAGCGATATCCGGTATCCTGGATCAGTATTGACCGGGATGACAACGACCTGATGCGATTCTTCGCGCATCTCTGGCGAGCGATTAGTGCTTCCGTGGGGGGGCCTGAAACGTTCCAAAGCGCGCTTGCATGGCAAGCCGTGAGTGCGGGTTACCTTCCGCAGACCGCTGCATTGAAGACGGAACTATTGAATCTGCTGGCGTCCCTAAAGCAAGACCTCTATCTGTTCTTCGACGATTTTCATCTCATCGAACATCCCGACGTTCTTGAACTTGTCAGCGCAGCACTACTCGCCCCATTGGAGCGGTTGCACGTGATCATCGCAGCGCGCCACGTTCCGAAATTGCCGATTGCCCGACTCCGGGCGCTAGGGGAGCTTCATGAGATCACAACCCATGACCTGGCATTCTCGAATGATGAGACAACCGCGCTGATCGACGCTGCCGGAGGCATAGTGGTATCGCCGGCACAAGTGGAACAGCTACGCGAGAAGACCGAGGGATGGGCCGCAAGCTTGCAACTTGCGACGTTTGCGATCCAAAGCACGGGCGACGCCGGAGCCTTCATCAAGGACTTCACTGGCGCCGATCGCGATGTGGGCGATTTCCTCATGGAAGAAGTGGTCAAGTCGCTGCCCGACGACATGCATGAGTTTTTGCTGGCCACCTCATTGCTTGACAGGTTCAATCCGGAACTTGCAGATGCAGTACTTCTACGGGATGACAGTCGGTCAAAGATCGACTGTCTGGAGTCGAGAAACCTGTTCCTTTTCTCGCTCGATCGGGAAAGAGTCTGGTATCGATATCACCATCTCTTTGCAGAGCTATTGCGTAAAAGACTGCCAGAAAGCCGACGAGCCATTGTGCCGGAATATCATCGGCGCGCATGCGTCTGGTTGGAGAACCACGGGTTCATCACAGACGCGATACGACACGCCTTCGCCTGCGGCGATCCGGTACGGGCGGGCGAACTTTTGGATGCAGCCAGCACTAGTTTGTTTGCAACGGGTCAAACGTCCATGCTGCATTCATTTGCAGCCCGGCTTCCGGCAACAATACTGAACAGATTGCTACGGCTACAACTGGAGCTGGCATGGACGAACGAAATCCAGTGGCGGTTCGACGAGGCACGCGACGAGATCAAGAACGTTCGATCCCAACTTGCGCGCGGCGAACAGCATTTTGACGAGAATGGCGCCGCGCCCGGTTCTTCGGATGCTACTCTGAATCTCCATGCGAAGCTGGAGCATCGGAATGTCATGCTCATGGTCTTCACCGATAACCTCCGGGGCGTCGAGTCTGCGGGTGCCGCCTGGCACACAAGGTTCGGCCACCGCGATCACTTCATGAGCGCCTCCATCGCAACAGCAATCACGTTGTCTCGCCGGGAGCACTACGCCTGCGACCTCACGCAGGCTGAGTCTGACGCTATTCGCCGACAACTTGTTGCGGGTGGCGCAGTCTACGGAAACGTGTTTTTAGACACGGTAGTGGGTGGTACCTATTTTATGCGCGGCGAACTACAGGCGGCTGAACAGTCGCTTCGGCAAGCTCGTGAGTTAGCCAACCGCATTCAGGGTGAGAAATCATCGCTTTCTGCAATGCCGAGCACACAACTCGCGCAAATACTCTATGAGAAAAACCACCTTGACGATGCACGTGAGCTGATTAACGAATGTAGCGAACTTTCGCCCGTATTCGGGATTGCCGATTCCGTCATCGCCAGGCAGTTGACCACCACCAGTCTTGCAATAGCCGGCGGCGACAAGGACAGTGCACACGCTGCATTGGACGTCGCGACCCATATCGCAGACAGATACGGCATGCTTCGATTGCATGCTTTTGTCCTCGCCGAGCGGGTGCGTCTTCTTATCGCTGACCGGCAGGTCCGCGAGGCGGAAATCGTCGCATCGAACCCACGCTATGCTGAGGGTCTGCGGGACGTATCGCCGGCGGGATACGTCGATACGGCAAAGGAACAGTTCGCCATTGCGACGGCGCGGCTTGAATGCGAAAGGGGAAACCTGCCGCAAGCGATAGGGCTCATTCGCCGCTGGCTCGGCTGGACGCGGGATCGTCGGTGCCTGCGTTCCGCTATACGGCTGTCGATCCTTCTTTCATATCTGCAATACCGCGCTGGCGAAGTCTCGGCAGCTCGCCGCAGCATGGTCGATGCGCTGCACTGGGGATCGCGGGGCCCCTTTATAAGAAGCTTTATAGACGAGGGTCCCGTTGTGGAGAAGATAGTCGGGGAGGTTGCAGCCACAGCACCTCAGCCGGAAGCCTCGACCCTGGAGTACTTGCGGCTTCTGCAATATGCGACTGGTAAGGACGTTCCTGCTGTTCAAATCGGCGTTGGAGCGACTGCACATCATATCGACAGCACCAGTGTTCTATCTGATAGGGAACGACAGATACTCGAGCTAACTTCAAAGAACTTCGGCAATGATGAAATCGCGACAGCGCTGGGCCTCGCTCAGAGTACAGTCAAGTGGTATTGGCGGCGGATCTTCGAAAAGCTGGGCGTCCACAGGCGAACTGCTGCAGTACGATTAGCAAGGCAACAGGGCATCATATCTTGACGAGTCTGAATCACGCTTTCCGTCCTCGACCGAGCCTGAAAAGGCATGGAGATTCGCGTGCAACGCACTGCCAGGGGCGACATATTGCTGGCGCCGCAGGACAAATGATCAGAATCCAGCCGTCGTCACACTTGCCCGAGCTTCAGTCCAACGCCAATGACTCAGGGTGGCTGCCCGTCGACATGGGTGGCACCACAACGCCTTTGGCACGTTGAGGTATCGCAAGCTAGTAAAGACGTGCTGCACGACGAGTGCCAGTTCATCGGTTCAACGGGAATAGTCGTGGATGGGCTAGGCAGTTACAGCGCGCTGGTGTAAGCGGCCGCTATGGCTGGGCTACCAGACATTCGAAAAAGCAGCGCGACCGTCGCTTGATGGCCGGCTTCTGCCTGTCGCGAACTCCGTATGTCGGGCTACTGCTGATCTTTGCGCCCCAAGAAAGCCACCATTCATCGACGGCGCTGCACAGACACCCCGAAAGTTTCGTGAGAGCAAAAGCGATTTTTCTGACTCGCGCTTTCATTGGCCCGCGGGTAAATCGACGTCCTCAGCAAAGAAGCGGCAACGCGCTGCTTCGTCGCTTGGGGTGTCTGGCCCGAGTCCTGACAAATCCGGCGCGCGGTCCGGCTCATTTGCCCAATGCGGCAACACGCGTGCGCGGCGGGCGTCGGCCATCTGGCCGGTCTCGTACAGCAACTGGGTGAGCCAGTCTTCGACGCGGTGCAGCGCCAGGTAATAGCGGTCGTGCTGTTGCGCGTACGAATGTGCGGCGGCCTGCCAGTCGTCGGTGCCGAGCAGGCAGTCGCGTAGCACCCGGACATCCCGCAGCGTCAGCGACAACCCGCATCCCCACGACGGGTCGCTGGCGGCGGCTGCATCGCCGATCAATGCCACACCGTCACGATACGGATGACCGACCCAACAGTCGGCGCCGGGATAAGACGCGAGCGGGCCAGCGACGCTTGCACCAGCGTACCAATCGCAGGGCACGCCGGTTGTGATGCAGGCATCGACGAATTCGGCGATGTGCCGGCTGCCGCTAAGAGGACGCCGCTGTGGGACCCCAGATATAGAATAGGACCGGAACCGTCGCTGGCCGATCGGAAAGATCAAGGCTCCCTGCCCGCACGACGGATTCTGGAAGTATTGGACCGCATCTTCCGGCGCACGGAGCCCTTCGTGCAATACGCCGGCAATGACTAGCCGTGGCGGGTCCTGGTTCACGATGAAGCCCGCCCAACTGCGGACCACCGACCGGCGACCGTCTGCGCCGACCACCAGGCGGGCCGACACACGCTCCTCGCCGTGAACCGTCCGCATCCGCACGGCGGGCGCATCCCCAGGCTCGACCCCGACGACTGCCGTATCCCGGCGTACTATCGCGCCGGCTGCTTCGGCCGCGTCGAGCAGTGTGCGTTGCATCGAAGGATGGTAGAAATTGAGGCAGCCGCAGTGCGCCGATGTTGTTTCGACCAGGTCGCGGCAGTCGCGCGGCACAGGTCCGAAGTAACGCTTCCACCAGCGCACCTCATGAGCACCGCTGTCGCGCAGCAGGCCATCGATCCCCAGCGCACGTGCCTCCGCGACGCCCCACGGGTGCATTCCTTCCCCGCGTACGCGGTCCTTAAACACTGCCTCGCACTCTACCACCAGTGTGCGGATTCCCCGGATCGCCAATGAGCGCCCGAGCGTCGCTCCGCCCAGACCGCCACCTACGATGACGACGTCGCAGTTGCTCTGTGCCAATTTTGACGATCCTCCGAAGAATTGGAGTCGGGCTATCACGTGTTCGAATATATCCGATAGACGACTCTCAGATTGGACGTTTGCAAGCTTAGCTAAGACATAACGCGCCGCTCTATGGCTGCATTGCCACGCTCAATGCGCCTGCTGCCTGCCGCGACCGGCAGTAGCCGACCCTTCTGAGACATTCGGCAAGTTGCCCGGCAAACGGCGGGTTCCGGAGGGGCAACGGCCGTTGCCATTGACTGGCGCCCGGGCCGGACTTCGGCCATTTCGGAAATTCGCCCGAATGGGCGGATTTGACATGTAAGTTCCCGCAGCTGTTCGACGCCACCACTTTGGATCTGCTCCCCCTCGCAGCTACCTCCTTAGGGCTCTCATACATAAACGATTGGTATGCGCGATCAAATGTCACGCGTGCGCGGGATAACAACTGCTTGGCCGTGCAATTTGCCTTCCGCATCGAGAAGTTGCCACAGTGTTGCTTCCTCGATTATGAAGCGCTGGCCTGACTTGGTGACACGCACGCCCTTGTAGCCTGCCTCATAGCCGAGCCGCTGTACGCGTGCGAGGAACTGCTGCCGCTCCTCGCGATTCGGGGCCTCAGCTGAGAGCCTGGACGGCAGTCGGGTGATTTCATCCCAGCTATATTCAAAGCGGCGCTGCGCGGCCTTATTGCCATAAATAAAGACCGGGTCGGGGTCGGTGTTGTGCGCAAGTACTGCGAACGGTGCACTCTCATAGAGCCATTCGGAAGCTTCGGCCACGGTCATGGCCTGCGGCACTAGGGGGAGACCCAGCGCCCGAGCGTAACTATCGGTAAGCAACTGGTAGAAAGCTGGATTGCGGTGGAGTGGGGTCATCTAAGGCATCTCTACGGAGATCGTGGGCTCTGTGCACACGCGGAGGCGTTCACGATACAGCATCTTCAGGCGAAGTTTCTTGTGTCCAGCATTCATTAAGGCGCGGACATGCGCCATCGTGCCAGTGGCCAGGGCCTCCAGGCTATAACCCCCTTCCAGAATCGAAACGATGCGCCCCTCGCACGTCGCATCGGCAATGCGCATCAACTCACTGGTAATCCAACAAAAATCGCTGTCCTCGAGGTTCAGGCTTGCGAGCGGGTCCAGTCGATGCGCGTCGAAGCCTGCCGAAATAACGATGAGTTGGGGGCTGAACTGGCGTAGCGCCGGCAACATGTCGGACTCGATCCGTGCACGGAAGAGTGCCGAATCACACCCACGGGGCAACGGGACATTGACAATGTTGTGGTTCACGCCGGTCTCGGATGCGGCGCCCGTACCGGGATACAAAGGCGACTGGTGGCTGGAGGCGTAAAACAGCTCCGGGCGATTGAAAAATGCTGCCTGGGTGCCATTGCCGTGATGGACGTCGAAGTCGACGACCGCGACGCGCTCCAGCTTGTGTACTTCATGAGCGTAAGCCGCAGCGATTGCAGCCTGATTGAAAATGCAAAAACCCATTGCCCTCGCTGGCTCGGCGTGATGACCACACGGACGCGTGGCGCAAAACGCGTTGCGCGCCTGCGCGTTCATCACCGCATCGACGCCGGCACAAGCCGCGCCGACGCAGCGCATCAAGGCTTCCCAGGAGCCTGGCGACATCACTGTGTCGCCCGCATCGAGCGGCACATAACCATGCTGCGGGGCGGTCTCCATGACTTCATCGACGAAGGCCTGGTCGTGGATCAATTGCACCTGATCGAGTGTGCCCATCGGCGCATCGCGCCATTCCAGCGCCGCAAATTCCGGCAACTGCAACGCGCGCAACACGACCTTCAGACGTTCCGGCGATTCCGGATGGTCAGGGCCCGGGCGATGATCCAGACAGGCAGCATGGGAAAAAATAATGGTGGTCGTCATTTACATTGATACGCGGCGCAGACCGCGTCGTCTCCTTATTGCCGCGCACTCGCAGCGCTGCGAGAGTGCATAACGCGGTAGTGGTGCGCCTCATCACCCCGCCCCAAACTTTCTGACTGCAAGAAGCGAGCATAGAGCCGCACGTACTTTCACGATAATCAGACATTGCTTGCAACATCATAGACGTTCGCTTATGGATCACTCCGGTGCCCGAGCGCAATCGGTTTTTCCACGCTGCGACTACTGCGGAGCCGAGCAACGGGCTTAATGGCCAAGTTCGCAAGTGCTGATCTGGCCGGGCATCGCGATGGTCGGCCCTGCACCGATTTCCGCAGTTGGCCGTTCCCGGAAAGTCGCCGGCCACTCAGGTCGACCGGCGCATAGGACACGCGTTTTCGCTCATTTCGCAGGCGTCGCCGAAAGCGGTTCGAGCCCGGTCCTCGAAATTGCGGGCGCCGCGTCCGGCGACGACAGAAAACGGATCAGCGCCTCTGAGCCGGCTGGATTTTTCGCATTGGTGGCGATGCCCCCGGAGAACACCATGTACCTTTGTACCTCCGCGGGCAAACTGCCGACCACCGTCACCCCCTTCACCGGCAACAGTTCGACGACCTGCTGAAATCCGATCTCCGCTTCGCCGTTCGCGACGACACTTGCGACCCGCTCGGACGGGATCATGCGGCTCTTGCTCTCAACCCGCCCCTCGATACCGAGACGCCTGAACAGTTCGCTGCCGATATAGACTCCACTCGCGTCGTCCGGATAGACGATTGACTTCGCTGCGAGCAGCGTGCGCCGCAACGCGTCGACCGAGCTGATATCCGGCTTCGGCGCCCCCTCGCGAACCGCCATGCCGATTGCCGAGCGTGCGAAGTCCACCTTGCTGCCAGACACGACCTTGCCAGCGTTGATCTGATCGTCGAGCGCATAGCCGACCACGATCAGCACGTCGGCCCACTCGCCGCGCGCAAGTCGCACAGGGATGGCATTCGCGGCCGTGCCCACCGCGGGCCCCCAGACGGTGACCAGCGTATCGCCGGTCGCTTCCTCGAATTGCGCGCCCAGATCGCGATAGGCTGACGCAAACCAGCCCGAAATCATCACCTTGACTTCATCTGCCGATGCCGCGCCGCTGCCCAGTAATGCACCCACGGCGCAGAGTACGAGTGCGTGAACGCTCAGCTTGCGGCAAGTCACGGCCCCGCCCCATGTCGATCGGATGACCCAGCCCAGACATGCATCGAGTCCGGACGCCACTGATGATGTTAACCGGCAGCGCGGCATCGCGTGCAGCACCGATGCGGCGCCGATTCGGAGTCCCGCGACGCCGCCGTTTGCGCGATGGCCACCGTGCACAACAGTCCCTACGTGCGACGGGCTTTGTCGACGGCGCTTCCAGTGCCTCAGACGGGTACGATGATCTCTTCGAACTCCCTCCACTGGCATGATGATGCCGCCCGTATACCGAATTCGTTGGACCGTGTGGCCGTTGCCTTTCATGTTGACCGCTGATTGAAAGGATGGTGACGGCAACGTGGACGACGCCCTTTGCGGCGGGAGTTCAGTGCACGTCAGTCACCCGAGTCTCCCCGCACTTGGTCATTCCTGAATGACCGGTCTCGGAGAAATCGAATAGGCGCTGTCGACCCATAGCGGAAATACCCAGCTTGGAAAAGCGGACGGTCAGTAGCGTCCGGTGGGACCGGTCACTGCTTTTTTGCGCTTCTGCGGCCTTCTTCCGAAGCTTGATCATCAGGGAGGTCAAATCAGCCGCGCCAAGCTCCTGAACAGTCTGTTGCACGTCAGTGCTGGCTTGCACCTTGGTCTTTGTCTCTTCTGTTTGGCTCTTGCAGTTTGCGAGCCACACCTCCTTTGCCTTAGCCATGTCGGAGGACGCTCCCGCTTCTTCCAGCAGCTCACGCGTTTTCTTATACGGAGGTGTTGGATTAGATATGTAATAAGGCTGTGTAACTAACATCGGCACAAACTTGAACGGATTGTCGACTACTGCAGGATTGCATGCCCACAAACTCTGCCTCATAGACAAGTTCGCGGCGATCCACGGTGTCACACCCATTTCATCGGCGTCGTTGATATGGGCCTTTACAAGACTGGAAGTAAGCAGCGCCGCTACAACGTTTGGATAGCCCATGTAGGCAGCGGCCGCTAGAGGGGACTGCTTGCCTTTTTCTTTTGCGAGAAGTCCGTCGGTCGAGCCCCCCGCTACATACTGGCGGACTTCCTTGGCCGCGTTTGCTTCGGCGGCGACCATATCGTCGACTTTGCCGGTCGTTTCTCCCAAAACGTATATGCGGTCCGCCAGCGAGTTGAGGACGGCCGTAGGATCGCGTTGCGCATCTGCGGCGGTCGCGGCGCACGAAATCATTGTCGGAACCAGCAAAACGGCAGTATGTGCGAGTAAATCTTTGGCAAGGTTATTCATGATTTTTATTGACCGTACCTTTGAGTCGCCTGGAATATTCGCCACCAGTATAGCAATGCTCTGCGGGTCAAAATCTTCGTGAATGGCTGTTTTGGAGATGCACGATTGACCGGCTGCTCCTGGCCGAAACCTGTCCTGCTACGACGGGCTCAGCTAGACCCACAAGAGGTTAAGGCAACTTGAAAAAACAACGGCGTGCACGGCGAGACGATGTATGTCATCGCTGGCTCGTGTGTTCGGGGTACGCGCGTAATCAGTGGTATGTCGTTGTAGACGACTGCAGCTTCGTCAACACGCCGCGCTTGAATCGGAACCAGCCTTGCGAGCTTTGTATCACGACTTCATCGCCTTGCCAGAACACGCGCTTGACCGTCACGCGCTTACCCGAGCGTTGCACAAGTGGCGGCTGGTGGCGAAAGTCGTACAGCATCGGGCCGGAATCAGTCTGCACGAGCGTCCGCGTGACGCTGTCATTTGCATTGCCGACGTCATCGAAATGCGTGAGCGTGCTCGCGCTGAAGCGATCGAAAATTTCCTTGTCGAGCATAGCCGCAAAATCGTGGTCGACGCGCACGAATTGCAGTTTGCCCGAGGGCGTGCCGAGCGGGCCGGACGCCTTGCTTTGCGCATGAACGCAAGTCGCGAAAGAGGCGGCTGCGAGCGCAGCGGCGAACAGTCGTCTCATGTTGCCTTTTAGGTTCAGCGGCGTCTCCGACGACGGAGCACGACTCGCAATCGTTCCTTGGGAACATTGTCGTCAATTTTGATCGACACGTCGAAGATCTGCAACTGGCCGATTTGCCCCGAAGTGATCCCTTGGCGCTGGCCGGACTACACGCGCTGCGTGCAGGCAATGTCCGATTGGACGTGCGCGCCTGGGCGGGTAACCCGCAAACCGGAGTGCCTCTTATATCGCCTACAAAGCCGGCTTGAACACCATCAGGCAGTACACCGCCAGCATCGCCACGAACGCCGGATATCCCAACCACTCCCAGTGCATGGCATATCGCCAATACTGCGGTGGTAGCCGTCGGCGCCAAATAGGGTCCGTTGGAGCGTGCGTGTCGGGACTAACCACTGGTGCAAATCTGTTCCGCCCACGCCGAGCGGATTCCTGATGTCCTGATTCGGACCAGCTCCGTATCCGTCAAGCGAGATGGTAAAACCCTCAACTCGGACGCGTGTCATTTTCATGCCTTCCTTTCGATTGACGCCTAACGTAATGTCAACCGCAAGACTTGCGCTAGAAACTCAATGACCTTGATATAACGATCAGTACGGTCAGTCGAACTCAACCTCTGCCTCGCATTCGACGGGCACACTGAGAGGTAACGTCATGCCGACTGCGGAGCGAGCATGTGCCCCGATGTCTGGGCCGAATAGCTCAAGGATGAGATCCGAGAAACCATTCGCGATCCGCGGCGTCTGGTCGAAACCCGGCGCGACGTTGATCATCGCGAGAACGCGCAACCAGGCTGTTTCACACGCACCCATGCAAACGGCAGCGACATGCGCACATCGGCCGGCATCTGTAGTGGCTGCGGCAACACCAATCCCATTTCCGCCAACTTCGCTTCGATTTTGGCCATGGCTGTCTCCCGAGGTCGTACAGGGCACGTTAGATGCTGACAGCCAGCTCTTCAAGCCCTGACACGTTCGCAACGCCCCTGAAGCCCGGCAACGAAGAAGGACATTAATGTTTGAGTCCAACCGCATCCTTTGACTGCACTGGCGCGCCTTGAGAACAAGAATGTTATGTTCTCAACGGCGACGCCTTTGCCGGGGAAAGCACTTGCATGGCTGAGTGAAGACCGTGCTCTGCTCGATAGTGGCCCGGTGTCGAATCGCGTGCAAACGGGCGGGCTCAATGACAAGCGGGTTGAATATCTGCCGTCGCTCGAATGGCGACATCACCGACGCAGCCAACGACAGCTACTGGCCCGGGTGCAGCCTCATGCAATGAGCATACGCGGCCTGAACCTCGCAAGGCTGCGATCGGCAGCACGCGTTAAGCGTTGTTCCGCGTTAAGCGTTGTTCGATGCCTGCCCTTGTCCGCAGCCCATGAGTGCACGACGACTTTCTGGCGGAGCTTCGACAACACTCCGAGCGCTTTCGCCGCTTCGTCAGGCGTGCGCGGCATCAGCACCAGTTGCGGGCGCCGCTTTTCGACATCGCTCCAGTCGCCGGCGTGCGCATCCAGCACGCCCGCGTCGAGCGACACGCACTGCTCGCCCAGTTGTTCGATGAGTGTCCGTTGCAAGTCCGTCATATCGTGTGTCTGCTGTGTCATGCATCGATCAGCCTCTTTCCGCGACGCAGCCGATCTGTCCGCCGAAGCGCTTCAGGCCCAATCCGGCCACCATCGCGATCACGGCAACGCCGACCAGAAACAATCCCGGAGCCGCCGCTGAACCTGTCTTGTGCAATAGCTGGGTCACGACGAGCGGTGTGATGCCCGTGAAGATCACGGTGGCAAGATTGAGTGACAACGCGATGCCGCTGAAGCGCACATTAGTCGGAAACAGATCCGCGAGCAGATAGGCATACGAACCGTTGACCAGGCCGCCGACAAAGCCGATCACGACGAACGCAAAGACCGGATCGATTTCATGCGCGGCAATCAACCGGTAAAACGGATAGCTGCCGAGCAACATGAGGATCGAGCCGATGCGATGCCAATGGCGCGACGCCACACGATCGCCAATCCACGCGAAGAACAACAGCGACGCCGACATGGTCGCGATGCCGATGTTCTGACCGGCGCTGGCGAGACCTGGCGAGATGTGTAGCACCGTTGTCATGTATGACGGCAACACCACGAACAGCAGACTGTTCGACGCATTCACGATACCCGCCACGCCGACGCCCACCGCCACCTGTTTCGGATACGCCGTCAGCACGATACGGAACGGCCGCTTGACCTTATGGCTGCGCAAGCGCTGAAACTCCGTGGACTCCTCGAGCGAGGTGCGCAACCAGTACGAGACGAGCCCGATCACGCCGCCGAAAATAAACGCGATCCGCCAGCCGAACGACAACACGGCCTCGGCGCTCAAGCCCGCATGCAGCGCGAGGCTGATCAGCGTGGCCGTCAGCACACCCGAGTTCAGACAGAAGATGACGAGGCCACTCACGAAGCTCGCGCGTTGCGGGATTTCCTCCACCACGTAGGTGATCGAACAAGGCAGTTCGCCCGCGAGAAAAAACCCTTGCGCGAGGCGCAGCAGAATCAGGAGCACTGGCGCCATCACACCGATGGACGCGTACCCGGGAATCAGGCCGATGCCGACGGTCGAGGCCGACATTGCCAGCACGGAGACGAGAAACACCAGCCGTCGCCCGAAGCGGTCGCCGAGACTGCTGAGCACGATGCCGCCGAGCGGCCGCGACACATAGCCGATCGCGAACACGCCGAAGGTGCTGATCAACGAGGCGATCGGGTCCGCAGCCGGAAAGAACTGCCGCGCAATTTCCCGGGCAAACACGCCGTAGACGATGAAGTCGTAAATCTCCAGCGAGCCGCCGAGGCTCGCGAGGATGACCGTTTTCCATCGGGTTTGGCGCGCGGGGTCATGCCCCGCCGCTGCCAGTTCTGCTGAGGCCATCGCATTGTCTCCAGCTATTTATTGTCTTGTCTGTTCCGCCGTCCGTCGAACCGGATCCTATTCGACCGGCACGGGCGTCGCCGCGGGTGTACCGGTTCGCAGAGCCGCCTCCCGTCCGCCGAATGCCTCGATCAAACGTTCCTGATCGGCTTTCGCGAGCCGGTCCACGCCTTCGGGATCGAGCAGTTCGCGCAGACGCCGCTCGAACAGGTCTACGACGCCCGCATAGTCCGGCAGTGCCGCGAGATCATGCAACTCCTCCGGGTCGCGGCGCAAATCGAACAGTTCGGGCGGCAGGCCAACGTAATGGTGGTACTTGAAGTTAGCATCCGCGAGCATGTAAGCCGCAGTCTCCGAGCCCACCGCATGGTATTCACTGAACGCAAGACGCTCGCGCTGATCCGGCTCATTGGCCAGTTTCTCCAGCGACTCGCCTCGGCTCGCGTTGGTGAGTGCCGCGCAACCCGTACACTCCAGGATCGTATTCTGAATGTCGATCAGCGACACCGGCGTTTCGCATACCTTGCCTTTGGGAATGCCCGGTCCAGCGACGATCATCGGTACACCGGTCGAGTCGCGGTACATCAGGCACTTGTTCCACATGCCGCGCTTGCCGAGGTTGTCGCCGTGATCGCTGCTGTAGATGATCGTGGTCGTTTCGTCGAGACCGTTGGCCTTGAGCGCAGCCAGAATCTTGCCGAGCTGGGCGTCGAGGAAAGTGACCAGCGCGAAATAGCAGGCCGTGGCCAGCCGACGCCGCTCGTCGCTGCCGATCGCAGCGTCATGATCCATGTGGACCGCCTGCCGCTCGACCCATGGGTGCCGCACATAACCGCTCGATGGATGCAACAGTGGCAGCTCGATGGTGTCGGGATCGTACAGATCGAGAAATTCCTGTGGCACCACTAACGGAAAATGCGGCGCGACGAGGCCCGCGAACAACACCCATGGCTTCGTGTTGTCGCCCTGCTCGCCGAGCCATTCGACAGCCGTATCGGCCACACGCATGTCGAAGCGGTTGTAGTTCGACAGGCCCGCGCCGATCTTGTCGTAAAGCGGCGAGCGCCCCATGGTTTGCGGCAGCGGATTGCGCACCGAGCCCCAAACCTGACCGATCCCATCAAGGATATGTACGGGATGATGCTGATGACGGAACCCGACGGGCGACTCCTCGCTCCTGTAATGCAATTTCCCGATCGAGTCGGTCACCATGCCGCTCGCCGTCAGATATTGCGCCCAGCCCGGCGTGCTCCCGTCGTACGCGATGGCGTTGTCCCAGCAGCGGATGTCGTGCACATAGCGTCCCGTCGCGAGGCTTGCGCGCGCCGGGACGCAGATTGGCGACGGCGTGTAGGCGTTGCGAAAGCGCGTGCCGCGAGCAGCGAGCGCATCCAGATTGGGCGTGTGAATGAACGGGTGGCCGGCGCAGCCCATCAGGTCGTGCTGATGTTCGTCCGACAGAATGAACAGTACGTTCGTGGCATTCATGGTGGGTGTGTCAGGGCGCGCTGTGGGTGCGGCGGTCTCCTGAGACTAATCATGGTACGTGGACGCATGACAAGCAATTGACATTTTGTCGAAAGCGCATAACCATAAGTTATTCGTCATGAGGAACGCCGTGGACCCGATCGAGCGGTTTTTTCAGGCCGGACTGAAACTGAACCACCTCAGGCTGCTGACCTTGTTCGACAGTCTTGGGCAAATCCGGCTGGTTGCCGAAAAGCTGAATGTGACGCAGCCCGCCATATCGAAACAGCTTGCCGAACTCGAGGCCGGCCTCGGCGTTTCGGTCATGACGCGGGTCGGCAACCGGCTCCAGTTGACGGCCGTCGGCGAGACGCTCACGAGGCGCGCGCGAGAGGTGTTCCATCAACTCGAGCAGGCACGCTACGAAGTGGACGCGCTCACCAGTGGCCTTTCCGGCAAGATTTCCGTGGGTGCGGTCGCCACCGTGCTGCCGGTGTTCGCGCCGGAGTGGATACTTGAGTTAAAGCGGCGCGCGCCGCACGTCAACGTTGCGTTGCACGAAGCGACTAGCGACCGTCTCTTTCCCTTGCTCGCGACTGGATCGCTCGATTTCGTGTTGAGCCGCACCGAGCCGGCAGGTTTCGGCGACAGCGAATTTGCGTCGCGCGCAATCATGGACGATCCGATCGTGGTAGTGTGCGGGCGAGATCATCCGCTGGCGAGCCGCAGAAACGTCGTACCGGGAGACCTTGCCGGTTCGCCCTGGATCCTGCCCCCGAAGGAGGCTCCGACCTACCTCGCTTTGCAAAGCTGGCTAGCCCAGTCGGGACTCGCGTTCCCCGATGGCTGCGTGCAGTCTATTTCGTTGCCGACCAACGAGACCATGCTGGCGAACTATCCGTTCCTTGCGCTGATGCCGCTGGCCGTCGCGCGCAAGCGAGCGGGCCGTGCCGGTCTCGCCATCCTCGCGCTGCCTGGCGCGAGCTTTCTCGAGACCGTGCAATTGTTCTATAGCACTTCGTCCATGAATTCCGTGTTGCCGGCGGCGCTGGAATGCGTCGACGCGGTTCAGGAGCGACTATGCCACTCTATAGCTGATTGATCGGAGCCGGTCCTATGGCGCGGAGCGAACGACGGCTTATGAGTCGCAACTGGCCGTACCAAAATCAGGCTCGAGAGGCCGCACCTGGCCGCACTCGGTCAGATGCTCTGCACTTATCCTCAGGTTTCCGAGTCGGAGACTTTCCCGAAGCGCTCCACCATAAAATCGATGAAGCTGCGAAGCTTCGGGGTCATCTGACGATCGCGCAAATAAAGCAGATTGACCGACCGGGCGGGGGGCGCATATTTTGGCAGTACCTCGACCAATCGCTCCGCCTTCAGATCTGCATCCACCAGAATTGCGGGTAGCAACGCGATGCCCATGCCAGCGAGTACAGCTCTGCGCAGCGTATCCGCATTGTCGACCTTCAGGCGTCCATCAATCGGGACACTTACGCGCCCGTTCGGGCCGGACAGCATCCATTCGGGTTGCGCTGCACGCATTTCGGAACGCGGTGGATACGCATAAGTGAGGCATTGGTGAGATCCCAGCTCCTCCGGCGTCGCCGGCACACCGTTCGATACCAGGTAGGCGCGTGACGCACAAAGCACGAGGCGGTACGGCTGCAGTGGACGCGCAACGAGATCGGGATTGGCCGGCGTACCAATCCGAATCGCAGCTTCCAACCCGTCCTCAACCAAATCTGACAACGCATCAGTGGCAACAACATCCAGCTGGACGTCGGGGTAACGCCCGCAATAATCCACGATTGCGGGAATCAGGCATTCGTTGCTGAAGATCACCGGTGCTGTAATGCGCAGGCGTCCGCGAGGGGTCACGAGATGATCGAGCGCTAGTCGCTCGGCATCGCTGACGAGGCCCAGGATTTCCACGCATCGTTCGTAGTAAGCCCGTCCAAACGCACTGATCTGCTGCTTGCGCGTGGTGCGGTGGATCAGTCGCGTGCCAAGTCTGGCCTCCAGCGCCTGCAGGTGATTGCCGACCATCGTAGGCGACAGGTCACACGCAAGCCCAGCCGCCGTCAGGCTTCCGGTCTCGACCACACGCACAAAAACGGTCATCGCTTTGAGAAGGTCCATTCCAAAATATTAATTGATTCTGTGCCAATCCGCATGCCATTTATCAACAATTGCTGAGGGATTAGAGTGCGACCGTGGCCAACGCTCGAACGCTTCGTTCGTATCGGACCCAACCCGGACCGCTCATCATGCACACACAATCCGCGCGATCACCGCGCCTCGCTTTGCTCGCTGCCAGCCTTGGCTTTGTCATCATCTGTCTCGATGTCACAGTCGTGAACGTCGCGCTCGGTCGCATTCGGGAAACCCTATCCGCCAGTTCCACGGAACTCGAATGGGTGCTCAATGCCTATACCCTGGCCTTTGCCTCCCTGCTGCTGAGCGCGGGCGCGCTCGGTGATCGGTTGGGCGCGAGAGGCGTGTTCGCCTGCGGCTTTGCGATCTTTACGTTGGCATCGGTCGCGTGCGGCCTTGCTCCAGGTGCGGCCACGCTCGTCGCCGCGCGGATCGCGCAAGGTGTGGGCGCGGCATTATGCGTGACGTCGTCGCTATCCCTGCTCAATGCGAGCTTCCCCGACCCTCGATCGCGAGCAAAGGCAGTGAGTATCTGGGCCGGGACGGCCGCGCTGGCCCTCGGGGCAGGCCCGGTCGTGGGTGGCTTGCTGGTCGACGGTTTTGGTTGGCCAAGCATCTTTCTGATCAACGTGCCGTTCGGCGTTGCCGGAATCTGGCTGACGTTGGCCCACGCGCCCGATACCGTTCGCAACGCAGCGCGCCGATTTGACCTGCCGGGACAGATGCTGGCGATAGTCTCGCTTGCAGCGCTGATGTTCGGCGTCGTCGAAAGCGGCAGGCGTGGATGGGACAGTCCTGCCGTCCGGACATGCATTGCTTTTTTTGTTGTGTTCGGCGTGCTGTTCGTGCTGGTGGAAAAGTGGCAACGACATCCGATGTTGCCGCTTTCACTGTTCCGGAATCCGGTCGTCAATGTGAGTTCGCTGATAGGGCTCTCGCTCAACTTTGGCTACTACGGGTTGATGTTCGCGATGAGTTTGTTCTTCCAGAGCGTACGGGGTTATACGCCGCTCGAGACTGGTCTGGCCTTTCTGCCGATGACAGCCGTTGTGACGGTGGCCAATCTCGTCTCCGGGGCCATGACGGCACGATTCGGCTACCGTCTTCCAATGGTTGTCGGGCAGGCTTTGGCGGCGGTTGGCTTCCTCTCGTTTGGGTTGATCAAAGGTAGTAGCAGTTACCTGACGATTACGGCGCCGTTGTTAGCGATTGGCGTCGGCGTCGCGCTGGCCGTACCGTCGATCAATACTGCGCTTCTCGCTAACATCGATACGCGATTCGTCGGTGTCGCATCAGGCGTGCTGAATACGGCACGTCAAATCGGCGGCGCACTGGGCGTGGGTGTATTCGGATCGCTTGTTGTCGGGGCGAGCAGCAACCTGGTCAGTGGCTTGCACGCAGCCGCGATGCTGGCCGGGGCTGTCATGACGGCAGGCGTAGTGATCGCGATTGCGGGACTGAAATCGACCCGTTCGACGACACAGCGGGAGCGGCATGCTTCCAGCGTCTAACGCTCTGAGGCCGCTGTCGAAACGACCGGCGCAAGTCGGGTCGAGATGTGGCGCGGTAGCAGTAGGTTCGGTTTGTCTGCCCGGGCCGGCGCTCAACAGGACCCGCGAACCGAAGCGGCTCGTCAGCCCGCCGGTGAAGCGCGACAACAAGCCGATGATGACCGGCACCGGCAGCAGCGCCGCGCCCGCTTCGGTTGCGATGTAGCCATATGCGCGGATCAGCGTGAACGGCAGGAAGAACAGTGCGCCGCCCAGACCGAAGTAGAGCAGCAGCGTGACGAGGTTATCCGGAGGTGCCGGCGGCACTCGCCGAACGATCAGCCGGTACCAGTTCACGTTGCCTGCGGTTTTGCGGTTTACATGTACGAGGACAAGTCTTTCACGCAAGCGAGATTTTGCGGCTCGAATTCGACGTGAGACGATCGCCGCTCTCGCTTCGATCTTATTCGGCTTTGTTCGCCTGGCCCACGAGCGCGGCGTCGATCGCCTGGAGAGCGTGAAGGAAACCTAACTTACGCCCCTCTTCTTCGAGCCGCTGGAGTTCGGTCAGCGATGCCAGGTCTCGATTACCTCTTCCGTACGAGACGAGCGCGCGTGCCCGCGCCACGACAAAGGCGGAAAAGGGCGACGGCTCGCGGCGGGCGTAATCCTCAAGGGCCGCCGCTTGGGCCGCGGCCGCATCCCACAGTCCACGGTCGATGCATGCGTCTATCGCGTCACGTCGAAAGAGAAAGTGATTGTGGCTCACCGCCCCGGCGGCGAGCAGCGCTTCGCCTTCTGCGAGCGCAGTTTCGAAGACAGTCTGATCGTCGGTTGCGCGCGCAAGGACACCGAGATAAAACGGCTGCATATAGACGATGCCCGTTTCCCGACCGATCGCCAGAGCCGCCCCGATATCATCAAGTGCTTCATTCTGGCGCCCTGCGACCCGATGCAACTCGGCGCGATACGCGAGAGCCTCCCCTTCAAAGCGCCTCGCCTTCAACTCGCGCGCGTGCTGCAACGCCGCGTCGACATGCTCCCAGGCTCGATCCCATTCCGCGAGATCGTGCAAGCAGTGATACGCGGCATGATGGGCAATCGCAAGCGCCCGGCGATGACCGACCTTTTCGGCCGCGGTGACGCTGGCGAGTGCGGCGTCGAGTCCATCCCTCGCCTTGCCTGCAAACCAGGCCGTGATGGCGCGCATCGGCAGGTTGGCGACCTCGATTCGTCCGAACCCGTGACGTTGGCACACTTCGATGCAACGACTAAAGGCGTCGTGCGCGCTGATCATCCGGCCGCGCATGTACTCTCCATCTCCTAGCCCGCCCAACGCGGCCGCCTCCTGTTCGTGGTCGTGCACCTCGCGCGCGAGAGCAAGGCTGCGCCCGTGTTCACGCGCGCAGCCGTCAATATCGCCGCGCGGAAAACACAGATTGCCGCGCAGGAAGTGGATGCGCGCCTCTTCGCGCACGAGCCCCAGGGCAGTGGCTGCTGCGGCGGCGCGGTCGAGATCGGCCCATGCCCCATCGAGATCGTCAATGACCCGCTTCACGGTGGCACGCCCGATCCATGCCTGGCAACGCTCAGCTTCCGTAGCGGCAACCTCGAGGGCGGCTTCGAACGCGCCGAGTGCCGACGTCATGTCACCAACGTCATGCAGGACGTTGCCACGCAGGCACTCGAGCGCGACGCGGTCGGTACGCGTGGCCGCTAGTGCGAGCCCTCGTTCGACTAGCCGGAGCGCGAATTCATAGCGGTATCCAGCCGCTTGTGAGTGCGCTGCGTCGCAATAGGCGAGCGCCGCCGCAGAGTCCGCCGCCCGATCGAGATGTTCGGCACGCAGGACGGGGTCACGCTCGCGATACCACTGCGCGGCGCCTCGATGCAACTCGCGGCGCCGGCTTTTCAGCAGCCCGTCATAGACGGCGTCGCGAATGAGCGCGTGATGGAAAATGAATCCGCTGCCCTGGCGTCGCAGAAGGAGACCCATGACAAGGCGCTCCAACGCTGCATCTGCGCCGTCGAGGAGGTGAACTACCGCCTCCTTCTCAAAGAGCTGGCCGAGTACAGAGGCAGCCTGCAAGACAGTTTTGTCCGTGGGATCAAGTCGATCCAGCCGCGCTTGCACGAGACTTTGCACCGAACCCGGCACGCCAGTTCCCGCATTCTCCGCCGCATTGCGCAGCAGCTGCTCGAGAAACAGCGGGTTGCCCGCGGCCCGTTCGATACAGCGCTCCGCCAGAGCCTCCTCTGCACCAGGAAACGATTCGGCCATGAGTCGCGCCTCGCCGACATTCAGGGGACCAAGATCGAAGATCGAGTACGGCGTGCCGGCCGCCGCGCGCCATGGCTGCTCGAGCGGATCGCCCTGGGTCCGTGCTGTCAGCACCAGCACGGCTGGACACCCCGCCACCATTGCGGCGAGTCCGGCGAGGTCCTGAAGCGTCGATCCATCTGACCAGTGAATATCTTCGACGGCAAGCACTCGAGGTCGCAGGCGGCTCGCGCGTTGCACAAGCCGGGTCAGGACGTTCCGTCGGCCGCGAACGCGCATCGCGTTATCCATTGCCTCGTGGACCGCTCGCTCATCGACGGACTGGGGCACATCGACCAGGTCATTGAGGAAGAGCGCGTCGCCAGCATCGATCAAGCCGTCGGTGATCGCCCGTGCAACGGCGGTCGTGCCGACATCCCCATCACTCGCGTCGTCGAGCGCCAGGAGACCGCGCACGAGAGACTGGATTGCGCCCCGTCCGGTTCTCGAGCCGAAGTCGAGCACGAGGCCGCCGTGGCAAGCGAATCCCAGATCTCGTGCTTCGCGTTGGAATTCCTCGACAAGGTGGGTTTTGCCGATGCCGGCCTCACCGCGAACATGGACAATGTGCCCACACCCGGTCTCGCGACAGGATTCGAGCACTGCCCGAAACTGGCGCAGCTCGTCACGACGGCCGACGAACGGTCGGCCCGGCGCCGAGCGCCGAAGACCGGCAAGACACCACGCCGGAACTGGCTCCGTGAAACCCTTGACGGCAAGCGCGCCACGCTCCGCGCAGTCGAGGCGGTCAACCAGGGGGCGCCGCACAGCTTCTGAGATCAAAATCTCGCCCGGCCCGGCCGCGTCGGTGAGACGGGAGGCGAGGTTCACCGTCTCGCCGGTTACGGTGTACTCCCTGTGGGTCGCGCTACCGGTGCCACTTGCCACGACCTGGCCACCGGCAACGCCGATATGGACGGACAGTGAGCGTGCGAGGGTGCGGGACAGACCGGGCATCGCGTCGCCGATTGTGAGCGCAGCCCGCACGGCGCGTTCAACATCGTTCCCGTGCGAAAGAGGTGCACCGAAAACCGCCATGACGCAGTCACCGACATGCTTGTCGACGTGCCCGCCATGCTGCTCGATAATGCGATCGACCTGCTCAAAGTATTGATCGAGCACAGCGAGCACTTCCTCGGGATCGACTTCCCGGCTCATGTCCGTGAAACCGCACAGATCGGCGAAGAGCACCGCAACCTGCCGTCGTTCGCCCTTCGCCTGGCTCAGGCTCACAGCCGCGTGCCCGGAATCCTTTCGCGCGCGCAGCTCAGCCAATGCATCGAGCAGTTTGCGGCGATGACCGACTGAAGCGATGCCGAGTTCCTTCAGGTCGTCCGCAGTCAGACTGTGCAGAATGTCTTCGTCAATGGCGTTCTCGCGAAACACCGTCTCGTATCGTTCCATTCCGAGGCTGCGCAGCCACGCGGCGATGTCCACGATCCCTCCTGGGTGGCAGGTTCCCGGGCCGCTTAAAAGATAGCACGACTCTGGATTCGTGCACCGCCCCGTCTGATTCGCCGAAGTTCAGGCGGGCGCGATCGGCCCGACGATGGACTTAGTGAAACACGATTGCGCCATTGTTCGAGCACATCTCAAAGGCCTTCATCCAGTCACTGTAGGACTGGCAAAAGTATTTATCAGGTACTTGGGCCGCCTGATTGCGATACTGGACGAAATCCTGGTAGACCTTTCGGCACACCTCTGGGCCGATCACGCCTTCCGAGTCAGAGAAATCGATTAGCTCCCAAAATGGTCCATGATTGACTTTCCATGCCGTTTCGTCGTATCTCACTTCGATGGCTTTGTTCCGAAACGACACGCTTGGCGGATATCCGGCGAGCTTGGCCCGTTCATTTCGCCGTCGGATGACAGGACCGGCGAATCAACCACAGTCAACCCACTGTACGCGGTGACATCGAGTCCAGCGTGTGCCACCGAGGTGAACAGGAACAGAATCGGGGACAATAGCGCTCGCTTCATGACTTAGCCAAAATATCTGTGAACGGGCACTTGCCCTCCAAACTATTATCGGCACGGAAAGGTGATTCCTGAGCAATTTGGTGGTGTTCAGTGTCAGCGCGCTCGTTGCTGGCGAAGTAATCTCGACTTTCAACGATTCACCGAATGTTGTCGAACGACTCAAATTGGCCGGATTCAGTGTGGCGCGAGCCGCTGTCAGGAAGAGCTTAGGGAGAAACAAAAAGCCGCCGTCCGTGAGGGCAGCGGCTTTTCTTACAACGACTGGTGAATGAGGGCGCTTGTTCGCTCTGTCCTTGCGCCTTGGTGCGTTATTAATTGCCGTTATTTGCCAGCCGGCGACACTGTGCTTGGGGTTGCCAGCGTGTTGTTGACCCCGTAAGCGCTGGCATTGGACGTCGAGCTAGTGTTCGTGGTCTGCTGCAGGCCCGAGTTCGCCGACCCAGCGCTCATGCCGCTGTCCGAGTTGGTGGCGCCAAGCGTGCCGTAGCCGCTCGTTGCATTGGCCGGCGACACGGCGGCGGGCGACACTACGCTCGGGGTTGCCAGCGTGTTGTTGCTTTGTGCATAGGCCCCGCCCGACAGTGCGAGTGCGACGACAGCCGCGATGATTAATGTGCTGGTTGCCTTGTTCATGACCTGTTCCTCCTAGATTGGACTGGAATTTTGATGTAAACGCAGGTAACGACAAGTCTAGGAAAGCGGTCGCTGATAATTAAGCGCATTGTTCGCAAGGGTTAATTTCGCTTTTCGGAAGGACGTCCAATGGGTTCTGCTCCCAAATCTGAAGCCGGCGTGGTTCGGCATTGCGCGGTGAATGCCAGGGCGGAAGAAGCGAACGTCGCTTCTTGGCCGACCTCTGCCTGACGCGTGTATCAAATCGGCGCGACTGGATTTATTTGCCTTCAATCCCAATCCATACAACGACGCATCGTTCACCGCTTCTGATAGGTGCCGATCAGTTCCGCGTGCGTTAGCACGTGCCCCTGCATGGCCTTTTCAAGCGCCGCCTTACTGGGGCCCTTCAGATCAGGCAGTACGGTGTCGAGTGCATATAGCTTGTGGAAATAGCGGTGACGTCCGACGGGCGGACACGGGCCGTTGTAAGCGGCACGCTTGAAGTCATTGGTACCTTCGAGCGTACCGCCCGGCAACGCCTGCGCAGCAGCGCCTTCGGGCAGGCGGGTTGCCGTCGGCGGGATGTTGTAGAGCACCCAATGTACCCAGGTCATTTTTGGCGCGGCCGGGTCCGGCGCGTCAGGGTCGTCGACGATCAGCGCCAGGCTTTTTGTGTTCGCGGGCACGCCGGACCACGCGAGCGGCGGCGACACGTCGGCGCCCTGGCAGGTGTGCTGCGCGGGAATCTCGCCGTTCTGTCGGAATGCTTGCGACGTTAGGGTTAGGGTCATGATGCGCTCCTCGGCGGCAACGGTGGATGACAGCCCCGGTGTGAAGATCAACAAGACGAGCGAGAATGTCGACAAGGGCCGCGAGGTCCGTGCCCAGACCGCTCTTTCAAAGCGTTTGAGGCGGGTGTCGGGCACGTTGAGGTGCTCCGTACTCTGTTCGTGACGGGGACGGTGATTGGTGCGTGCCCTGCTCGAATCGCGACCGAAATCGAAGTGTGGCTGCTCATATCGCGACATAAGTGCCGCCCAGCAAGGATGGTTGTGAACGATGATGATTATCGCGCGCGGGTCTAGAAGTGCGACCTGGAGAAAGGGTATCACCGCTGTGAAAACCACTGCCGCTGATTGTGAGCTGCCACATATCGTATGAAGCCCGCTGGATTGTAAGGCATCAATTTGCAATGCCGCATCAATGTTTGTGCCGGTGCAGTGTCAATCGGTACCAGAAAGCAATCAATGCATTGCCGGCACATTTGCCTTCTTGGCAACGATCTCCGGAGAAGTCCATGCCTCCTCAAGCAGCCGATAACGGCATCGTCACTGTGCCCACGCACCGCTCGGTCGAGCAAGCTGCCGACAGACTCGCAACCCTGATCGAAGCGAAGCACATCGTCCTGTTCGCCCGCATCGATTTTGCGGCGGATGCGCAGCGCGTGGGGCTTGCGATGCAGCCGTCGCAGTTGCTCGTGTTTGGTAATCCGCGGGCCGGGACTCCGTTGATGCAAGCCGTGCCGACGGCGGCGCTCGATCTGCCACTCAAGGTGTTGGTGTGGGAGGACGGCGACGGCCGCGTCTGGCTCTCGTACAACTCTGCGGGCTATCTGCAAGCGCGGCATGGTGCGCCTGCAGAACTGATGAAACCCATCGACGGCATTGGCGCGCTCGTTCAGGCAGCTGCGGCCGACTGAGCCGATCGAAGTCGCGTGTCGGCGACCGTGCAGGACGAATAGGAACCGCCCAGATTTCCTTCAGCTTGAAGGGCACCTTCTGTCCAATCAGCTTGCCCTGTTCCAAGGTATCCCGTGTGCCTTGCCGTCTCCGGATGCTTGCATGAGCCTCTCGGTGCGCTTGCGCTGCAGGAACCGGCGCACGGCCGGATCGCGCTCGAGTCCGATCGCGAGATCGTACGCGCCGAGCGCTTCGGCCGTCGCGCCGGCATGCGCGAGCAGATCGGCGCGCGCGGCCCAGTACGGCTGGTAGTCGGCCAGCCGCGGATCGTCCGCATACGGCTCGAGCGCATCGAGCGCCGCCTGCGGGCCGTCCCGTTCCGCCAGCGCGAGCGCGCGGTTCACCGCGACCACCGGCGACGCTGCAATCGCGAGCAGCGCATCGTAGAGCTGCACGATCTCGTCCCAGTTCGGGCGATGCGTCCGGCAGCGGTGGACGTGCGCCGACTGCAGCGCGGCCTCGAGCTGAAAGCGTCCGATTGCGTTGAATGCGTTCGCGCGCCGCAGCAGTGCGTTGGCTGCGTCGATCATCGGCGCGTCCCATGTCGCCGGATCCTGAGCCGACAGCGGCACGTAGTCGCCGGCCGCATCGCGTCGCGCATCGCGCCGCGCCTGCGCATACAGCATCAGCGCGAGCAGACCAAGCGTCTCCGGCTCCTCGGGCAGCAGCTCGACGAGCAGTTGTGCAAGAAACAGCGCCTCGCCGGCGAGATCGCGCCGCCCGGTATCGCCGCCGACCGGATCGGTCCACCCTTGCGCATACACCGCATAGACCGCTTCCAGCACCGCAACGAGCCGGCCGGGCAACTCCTCGCGCTCCGGTACGCTGAACGGAATGCCAGCTTCGCGGATCTTGTTCTTCGCACGCACGAGGCGCTTGCTCATCGCGGCGGGCGACATCAGGAACGCGGATGCAATCGTCTTCGCTTCGAGCCCCAGCACCACCTGCAGCATCAGCGGCGTGCGAATCGCGGCCTCGAGCGCAGGGTGCGTGCACGCGAACAGCAGCGCAAGCCGCCGGTCGGGCAACATGCCTGCTTCACGCTCGTCGATCTCGTCGGCGAGGATCGCGAGCTGGTTCGCCACTTCGTCGCCGACACGGCGATGACGCGCGCCATCGAGCACCCGGCGGCGCGCAACCGTCATCAGCCACGCTTCGGGATTCGCGGGGCAGCCGCGCTCCGGCCAGTCCGCGAGCGCGGCCGCAAACGCGTCGGCCAGCGCGTCCTCGGCCGCGGCGACGTCGCGCGTGCGCATCGCCAGCAGCGCGACGAGCTTGCCATAACTGCGGCGCGCGACCGCCTCGGCAATCGAATGCGCGGTGCCGTCAGCGTCGCGGCCGCCGCCGGACGGACTCATCCAGCAGATGGCGCGTCGTACGGGGCAGTCCAGACCGGGCGCACTTCCATGAGGCCGTGCGCCGCGCCGGGACAACGCGACGCCCACGCGATCGCCGCGTCCAGGTTGGGCACGTCGATCAGGTAGTAGCCGGCGAGCTGCTCCTTCGAATCGGAATACGGTCCGTCAAGCACCTGCGGCTTGCCGTCGACGAGCCGCACCGTGGTGGCCGTGCTCGTGTGCTGCAACCGGTTGGCGCCCACCAGCGCCTCCGCTTTTTTCAACGACTCGGTGTACGCCTGATATGCGGCAACCCCTTGCTGCCGCTCGCTGTCGGTCATCTGGTTCCAGCGGTTTTCTTCCGAATAGATCATCAATAGGTATTGCATATGAACCTCCGTCATGGGGTTAAGGCGGGTGAATTACATCGGGCCGCCATCACAATGACGCTCGGGCCGCATGCTGACGGACAGGCGGCGTCGAAAAAATCGCGGACGGCGCACCAGCGTTAAGCATTCGCCTCCGTCGAGGATCGCTGGCGGCAGCGCAAGAGGCGATCCAGAGAAGGACGGCGTTGTGCTGCGATGCGCGGAAGTGAACCGCGCTCCGGCGCGCAAAGCCCCCCATTGACGGCGACCCCGAGCAACGGAGTGCACGCCTGTGCCGGCGTGGTCAGTCAGGGATCTCGGGCTCGACCAACTTTGCCAACTGAACAAGCGACTCCTGCCAGCCGAGGTAGCACATCTCCACAGGAATGACCTCGGGTATGCCCTCCTGCACGATGGTGAGCTCGGTTCCGCAGGACACCTGCCGCAATGAAATGGTGGCGTGCATCTGGCCAGGCAGGTTCGGGTTGTCGAAGCGGTCCGAGTAGCGGATCTTCTCGAACGGCACCAGTTCGACGTACTCGCCGCCGAACGAGTGGCTGTTGCCGGTGCTGAAGTTACGGAAGGACATCTTGTAAGTGCCACCAACGCGGGCGTCCATGTGGTGGACCTGACAGGTGAACCCGTAGGGAGGAAGCCACTTCGCTATCGCATCGGGTTCGAGGAAGGCTCGATAGATGCGTTCGGGCGTTGCGCGCAAGACGCGTTGGAGACGGACGGTTCCGGTAGCCATGGTGTGCTCGCTTTCACTGGAGAAGTTGAACATACTCCCACGACGATTCGGCGACACCGGTATCGACATTGGCTAAGCCAGGAAAAACCCGTATCCGTCCGGATTTTTTGATTCACCAACCGGCTGCGATCACCGAGTTACTAACGCCTGGGCAGCGGGCTCCCTGGAATGTGCGGCTCGATGCATCTAACGCATGACGGGGTATTGGCGCATGCGATAGCGAGTTCCCGGTCGGTCGAAATAGGACTTGACTCAGAATACGCACGACTGTATTTTATCCAAATACGCACGACTGTATTTCCATCATGAGCAAACCATCCTTTCGTCAAGATATTCTTGCAGCCGGCCTTCAGGTGATGCTCCGGGCGGGGTACGAGGGAGCGAGCGTGCGCGATATCTGCGCAGCCGCCGGTGCTCCACATGGCTCCTTCACGAATCATTTCCGATCCAAGGAGGCGTTTGCCGAGGAAGTACTGGACCGCTATTTTGCTCACACCAAGGGGTTAGTCAAAGAGGCGTTGGGCGACAAGTCGCTTACTCCGCGGGCGCGACTGAAGCGGTATCTGGACATCGTCAGCGGCGTACTGGCAGACGACAAATGGAATCGCGGTTGTCTGATCGGCGATTTCAGTCTTGAGACCACCTCTCAAAGCGAGCTCTTGCGCAAAAGGCTGGAGGCAATATTCCAGGAATGGCGCGCTCCATTTGCCTCATGCATCGCCGAGGCTCAAACCGCCGGTGAAATCGACTCAACGTTCGATCCGCTGGAACTGGCCGAATTTCTCCTGGCTTCCTGGGAAGGCGCAATTCTCCGTATGAAGGTGGAACGTGGCCCTGCCCCGCTCGATCGCTTCAAGAACATCGTTTTCCAGACCATATTCAAGGAGCAGAAATGACCGTCCTTTCTGACGTTGTATTGCAGCAAGTGAATGTGCTGGGTTCCACCATGGCATACCGGGAAGCCGGAAATCCCGAAGCACCGGTGGCGCTTTTTCTGCATGGGAATCCGACGTCGTCGTACATATGGCGGAATATCATTCCGCTGATTGCACCGGTGGCGCATTGCATCGCGCCGGATCTCATTGGGTTCGGCCAATCGGGAAAGCCGGATATCGAGTATAGGTTTGCCGATCATGTCCGGTACCTCGATGCGTTCCTCGCAAACGCTGGAATCTCATCGGCATTCGTCATAGCGCAGGACTGGGGAACCGCGCTGGCATTTCACCTTGCGGCCCGCCGGCCCGAGTTTATCCGTGGCCTTGTTTTTATGGAGTTCACCTGGCCGATGCCTACCTGGGAGGATTTTCACGCGGATGCACGCGAAATCTTCCAGAAGTTCAGGACGCCCGGAGTGGGTGAACAGATGATTCTTGAAGGCAATGCATTCGTGGAGCAGGTTCTTCCAGCGGCAACCGTACGAAAGCTGACGGATGAGGAAATGTCTGTATACAGAGCACCATTTCCAACTCCCGAGTCGCGTCGACCGACCTGGCGTTTTCCGAATGAATTGCCGATCGCTGGGGAACCGGCGGATGTGTACTCGACCTTGGAGAAGGCACATCGCGCTCTCGCACAGTCGTCTTATCCAAAGCTGCTTTTCACTGCCAATCCGGGCGCTCTGGTCTCGCCGATCCTCGCTGAAAGTTTTGCGAAGAAACTTAAGGACTGCAGAATTATTGAGCTTGGCGCTGGCATTCACTACCTGCAGGAGGATCATCCCGAGGTCATCGGCGCCGCTGTTAATGCGTGGCTAATCGGACTGGGAGTAGGTTCCAGCCCAAAACAAAGACTCAAATTGTAGGCTCTCCTCTGATGCGTCGGCCGGAATGAACGCCGCTGGCCGGATAAGCGACAGTTGTCTGCGAGCGTCCGGTCTATGGATGAGCGGGGACATTCTCGGGGCGAATGCGACGATCGCGACGATGCGCTCGAGACGGCGGAACAGACCAAGGTCTGACGACGTATCATTGATTGTGCGCCCCCAGTGCGATCGTCGCGACCTATGGTGCCGACATGCTCCGTTACAGCCAAAGCTGCGACGAACGTAGAAGCAGACACGACACAGCATCTAGTTCCCGTGCGGCGCTAACCGTTCAACGCGGCCAACGTGCCGCGTCAACAAACGACCGAGCAGAGAGCGGGACAACCGCTACCAGAGGCGGCCACTGCACCGCCTCCCCTCTCCGCAGTGGCGACGCCATCTCTCGAACCGAGAAATAAGTACATCAGCGCTCTACTTTCGACATAACCGCCGTCGCCGGGTCATACCGGTAGCCCTTCTGCGAAAGTCGCTCGGCCATCGTCGCCCCGATCAGCTTTTGCTGCGTGTCCCGGGATATCAACTCGCTATCCGGCTTAAGGCGTTCAAGTTCAGACGAGAGCTTCCGGATGAGCGCCACTTCTCCTGTGCTGCGTGAGTCGATGAACAATAACTTCTCGTTTGCCGAACCGAGTCGTTCTTTGAGGTCCTTGGCGTGTGCCACCCACTGTTCAGCAATCGTGCGAAGCTCGTTAAAGGCCTTCTCATGTGCTTTGGCCTGTGCCGAGATCTGGCGTTGTAACTCGGCGACTTCCTCCGCCGTCGCAGATTTGCCCGCTTGATTGGCAAGTTGAAGGCTGCGTCGCGCTTCTTCCGCTCGAGCCCTCTCGACTTCTACGAGGCGCTGCTCCAACGTCGCCGCATGCTGCTCGGCGGCCTCGGCCCGCTCCTTCGCCGCAGAGGCGTCTTGTGAAACCCGGGCCAGTTCAGCGCTCGCGACAGACGCGTCGTGCGAAACCTGAGCGAGTTCAGCACTCACAACCGCTTTCGCCTCGGTCATAGCGCCGATCTGTTCCCGCGCCGCCTCAAGTTCCCGGCCGACGCGCTGCAATTCGTCAAACTGAATCGACGCTTCCTCGCTCCGCGCTGCGCTTGTCTGGCGCTCTGCTTCGAGCGCAATGCGCGCCTCGTCCCGCTCGGCCTCCAGCGCAGCGACCCGCGCGAGGCTCTCGTTCGCCTGCGCCGTAGCGGCTTCTGCGCGCGACGACGCCGCGCCAGCCTCCTGCAACGCTCTATCCGCTTCGGCCAACTGCACCTGACAGTCGTAGCCCAACGAGGCGATCTCCTGCCGCGCCTCATCGAGCTCCTGCTTCATCTGCGCGATCTCATCGTTTTTGCTCGAAACAGCAGCGGCCAGCTCTTCACGCGCCTTGCGCTCGTCGCCAAGTTCCGCTTTGGTGTGTTCCAGCGCTGCCTCTTCCACCGACACACGCTGCGCCAGTTCCTCCGCTCGAGCCTCGGCCGCTTCGGCGCGGCCGGTCGCCGAAGCAAGTTCCGCGGTGAGGCGCGTGGACGCATCCTCAGAAGCGCTCAGCGCATTCGTCAGAGCAATGTGCCGCTCACGCTCGGCCGCAACTTCTTCCGCCGTCTTTTGGTACTCGAGTAAGACCTCATCCCGTTCCGCGCGGGCAGCGTCGAGGTGCTGATTCACGGCACTCAGGTGCTGACTGACCGCCCTGTCGGCTTCGCCTTGAGCGGCCATCCAGAGCCGGTCCGCGGCACTCATCATGGTTTCGGCAATGTGCTCCGGCAACCCGGCCTGGACCTGCATGTGGGGCGTGAGGGGCTGCCGCGCTTCACGCCAACGTTGCAAGGCCGCCGCTATGGCAACGATCGAACCGCCAGGAATCTCCGGCCAAATGGTCACGGGAGAAACTTTCCGGCCTTCCTCGACCATCCGATCTGCGATTCCCGCGATCCGTTCATCCGTGATTGTGTCTGCGTTCGTGGACATAAGCGCCTCAAACCTCATTTTGAACTGGCGAGAAACTGCGTCCCCAATACGTTACTTCATCCTGCGACATTCCCGATGAAAGGATCGCAAGGTAGCTCGGTGCGTGCGATTTGGAGGCCGATAACCGCCATTGTTATCGACGGTCGACATTATGACGGATGATGCCTGTCACCCTTATCGTGCCTCGCGCTCTCTCACAGATGCGCAGCAGGTGACATCCGGACCTTGAATCTCGTCGAATGACCGTCTGTTGCCGGCCATATCCCTTTCCGGCATTTGCCGCTTACCACGGCGAGCGCTTGTTGCTCTTTCCGAAATGCAGCAAGCGCTGCCTGGCCTCGCCGACCGCGTAGACCGGTGCGGACAATAGTTGCGCTTCGTGCAAATCGAGAATCGTGATGATCGGCAAACAATCGGCTGCTTCGATGAGCCAGATGTTTTTGCTTGCGTCTCTGGCGGCGCTGTCCAGGATGCGTTCTGCCTCAAGATAAAGTTCTCGACTGTTCGCGCACGTAAGTGGCCTTGTGCGGCAATAATATGATCTTGCCAGGCGGCTTTCGGCGCGACTGGCTCGCTGCGGACCGTTTCTTGCGATTCTGCGACATGGATCGTGTTATCTGGTTAGCCGTTTCAAACCCGGCATATTAATCCATCCAGTAACAATAAAAACCGTCATGACGATCATTTAACATAATTTCGCCATGCCGGGTGCATACACGGATTTTTTGAAAAGATACCTTTTAAAATTTTTTATATTGACTGGCGGACTGACGATTTTATAAATCGAACTGAGCGAAATGCCTCGACGATCTAACAAAAATAGACCGCTTTGGAGTGCAAGACATAATCAGGTCAATAACTGGCGAACTTGTTCAGAGTGACCGCCGCTGAACGAACCCCCATCGGCATTTCAACATGCCTGGTTTCTGGCTATAAGTTCAAGGAATATCAAGGCAACGGTTACAGCAAGCAGAGCTGCCAGGCGTCCCGCTTATTGATTGGTCCTGCCGGCCGCACTATGAGTTTCCGCGGCCGCCGCATCTTTGCCGTTGCATATTTCATCCGGCGAACGGAAGGTTTCAACAGTATCGGCCGAACTGAGCCGATCAAAAGCCGCTACTCCCGAGCTCACGGCAGACTTGCGGTAAAGTCCTGACGGTTCGTATGGCCGGCAATCCTGGCTTCTCTACCTACCTCGCAGCCGATTGCTGATGCGCCCGATACCGAGTCGGCGGGAGCTTGTGGACAACTGAGACAGGCATCCCGAGTCGCCCTCCGGGTTGTACATTTGAGACGACCGGTCATATAATTCTCACCATGTGCGCTCGCCATACCGAAGACTTTCTCGAAAAACTGCTTGAGGCAGGGGTCACGCTGTTTGCCGAAAAGGGCTTTCACGGCACTGGGGTGAAGGATATCGTCGAGCGCGCTGGCGTACCCAAGGGTTCGTTCTACAACTACTTCGAAAGCAAGGAAGCATTCGGTGCAGCGATCCTGCGGCACTATGCGGACTTGCAGGCAGCCGAATGGCAGCAGTATTCGCGCGAAGCGGATTCACCCGACCCGCTGCTGGCGCTTCGCACGATCTATGGACGGATCGTCGCCGACTACGAGGCTTGCGACGACCGCTGCGGTTGCCTGCTCGGCAACTTCGCCGGCGAAATTGCTCAGTCGAGCGAGCTTTGCCGGACGACCGCGCGCCAGACAGTCGACGAATGGCGCGTAGGCTTTGCCGAGTACCTTCGCCGCGGCCAGAACCACGGCTCCGTGCGCAACGATCTGTCCGCAGACGCGCTGGCGGACTTCTTCTGGAACGCGTGGGAAGGTAGTCTGCTGCGAATGAAACTGGAAAACTCGATCGAACCGCTGAAAGCCTGTGTGTACTTGATGTTCGATCTGTTCTTCAAATCCGCCCCCTAACCTCTCAATCCTCCTGACCTCGTTGTGTCTCGACCGGCCACATCCTTTCATCAAGTTTAAGACGACCGGTCATCTATCTTAAAGGAAGGGTATTTCATGCAAAACTTCACGTTTCATCACCCCACGAAGATCATTTTCGGCGAAGGCCAGATTGCCGCGCTCGATGCGCATGTGGCTGTTTAAGCCAGAACCGGAGACAGTTCTACAATGAAGCTCACTAAATTCCTCCTGCTCGCGTGCGCCGCCTTCGCCTCAGTTTCCGGCGTGGCGCTTGCGGACGACGGTGCGCTAGCGCCCCGCCAGGTGCCCGCGAAGGCCATTCCGGTGCCGAAGGAAGTCAGCCCCCAGTTGCAAAAGCTCATCGCGGCGCCACTCAACCCTGCATGGAATGTCTTGTGGACGACGGGCGAGCAATGGAGAACGGCTGCCGACGCACAGGCCGCAAAGGTCATGCAAACGCTCCCGGCCATGCGCGAGCGTCTGGACGTGACGGTGCAGGCATCGACGATCAACGGTGTGAGGGTGCACATCGTGACGCCCAACGATGTTCCGCCCGAACATCGCGACAAGGTGCTGATTCATATCCACGGCGGCTGCTACGAACTTTACCCTGGCGAATCGGGTACGGGCGAGGCCATCATCATGGCGGGTCTCGGACACTACAAGGTCATTTCGGTCGACTACCGCATGCCGCCCGAAGCGTATTTCCCCGCAGCGCTCGACGACGTCGAGACTGTGTATAAGTCGGTGCTCCAGACGAACGACCCGAAGAATGTGGGCGTTTTCGGAACCTCGGCCGGCGGCGCGCTCGTGCTCGAGTTGATGCTGCGCGCGAAGCAGGAAGGGCTGAAAATGCCGGGTGCGATCGCGCCCGGTACGCCGATGTCCGACCTGACGAAGGCTGGCGACTCGTTCTACACGAACGAAAAGGTGGACAACGTCCTGGTGTCGCCCAATGGGTTCTGCAATGCCGCGGCAGTTGTCTACGCGCACGGTCATGATCTGAAGGACCCGCTGCTCTCACCTGTCTACGGAGATATGCATGGCTTTCCCCCGGCGATCCTGACCACGGGAACACGCGACTTGCTGCTCAGCAACACGGTCCGTGTGCACCAGAAGCTTCAGCAGTCCGGTGTCGATGCACAACTCGAAGTTTTCGACGGAATGTCGCACGCTCAGTACCAGATGGATGATCGCGTGCCCGAGGACAAAGCGGCATTCGCAGAAATCACTCAATTCTTCGACAAGCACCTCGGCCATTGAACCCCACTCGAGAGGAGCGCTTTCGCTCCTCTCGACAACCCTTAACGAACTCTGAAGTTCGTGGTCGACTTGCAAAGGGGCGGGTCGGACACAAGCCGAGGCGGTGATCTTTCGAAGCATTGAGACCGTAGAAGTACGACTGATAACCCTATCCAATGCTGTCGCTCAGGCCGCGCTTTGTGCCACTACATGCCGATTTGACCCGCGTTGCTCCTTGCTCGTCGAAGTGAAATCGGTTGCCTGAAGCGGAACCGTGCCTGAACTTGAACGCTTCGTGCCGGCTTGAGCCAGCATGCGATTCAGATACAAATAGAAGTGTTCGAGCTGTCTCGCGTCCGAAGCTGCGGCTTCGAGGTCGAATACATCCTCGAGCACGCGGCGCGAAACATGGAAACGTTGAAGACCGCGGACAATACGAATCTGAAAGACGACGCCGTCACTATTGTGTGGCACCGCTGCCCAGATGAGCGAATGGCTAGCCATGGAGCCCCCCGTGAATCATGTCAGATCAAAAGCTCGTCGACTCATGTTCGCACATCTCCACTGGAGGCGAATCTTTTCAAAATTGTGACGCTTCATGATTTGACATTTTTACCACGATGACCATATTGCAGCGCAGCAGAATAGCGGTAGTCTAAGCCGCGTGTAAGGGGGAGCGGGTTCAAGCTCATTGCTTTCAGTGAGAACACCTTCCCGGTTGAGGACGCCGCACGGACGGGGGGCAAGCGTTGATCAACCTGGCGGATAACGAACCCGCGAGCGACTCGCCACCGAGACCGCAGGTGAAGGACTTTTGTAAGTCCGCTATGCGAAAATCAAAATCTACCCCTATCGGTCAGGAAGTGACAGCCATGGATCAGCCCCATGCGAACCTTACGGCACCGCTCCTTACCGTCGACTCGACACTATGGTTTTCGGCCTACGGTTTTGGTTGGGGATACTGCGCTTTTGCGCTCCCTGCTGAAACGGTTTGTGAAAAACTCGGCGCTGCGAACGAGTCCCCGAAACAATTGATGCTTGCCTTCGAGCTTGGCAAGCGTCGGCTTTTGCAGGTCGTAGAGCAGAAAGCGTTGCCGGGCACTGGCGAACGGATAACGCTTTCGACCGTTGATTTATGACGGCGGCCGGCGCACCCGGCAACAGTCGATGCTCGGTCCGACCCGTTGCACACGATGATCCGGAGGCTGCATCAACGGCAGTTCCAACGCGCAACCGTCATCCTGTCCCCAGTGCTGGCCGACCGGTGAGGCCTTCGCAGTCATCGGCTATCGCTCGATAGTCCATCATTCGCACGGCGCGATTCTGAATGCGCCTGCCTTTTGTCCGATATTCATTTGGCATCTGCAGATATTGTGGATTACGCTGCTTTTTGCTATGCGACTTTAAAGCGTGGCTGACTCACGAAGTCACAATTGCGCGGACTTTCGTGCATCCCTTCTGCACGTGCCTGCCGACGCCGAGCAAAAAACGACTGCTTGGTGAAGCGTTTCGTCGGTTAATTACTTTGGCCCACGCCGAGGCTTTCTCGCATCCCACGCGGGAACAGCCGATCGCATCGACGGCCCCTCTTTCGCTTATCGCTCGTTTCCGCAAACAGCGGCAGCCGGGTATTACTGCACCAATTTTTTAATTTCATTTGTTTGAATTGGGCGCCTTATCCCGCCAGGCAATGGGCTCCTGCGCGCCGTGATGTTACACGCCTGGCTGGGTGGCAAGGAGATGATCATGAAGATCAAGCAATTTAGCATTCTGTCAGCAACCGCCGTTGCACTTCTCTTGCTCAGTGGCGCCGCGCAGGCCGACGGCCCTGGCGGCCACGGCGGCTCCCGCGGCCTTTGCTCGAACGCAACCCTCAAGGGACCGTACGGGTTTACCGGTCACGGAGAAATTCTTGGGTTGATAGGACCGGACAATAAGGTTCATCCGTACAGCGCTACGTCGATCCTTGATGACGTCGCCCTGGTGACGTTCGACGGCGCAGGCGGTTTTACGCGCACCGACTTCGGGGTTATCGGCGGGCTGCCGAAAGGCGGGTTGACTACATTCAATCCGAACCAGAACGGAACCTACACGGTGAACTCCGATTGCACCGGTACCATGAAAATCGTCTATACCGCCGGCGGAGCCGTGCCGGCCGGCGTCGAGACTGATCTGAACATCGTCGTCGCTGCCGACGGGACGCTCATCGAATCCGTTGTCTACAGGGCGGTCACCGTGTCAGGCACGAGCGGGGACCGCATGGTGACGTGTCCACAGTTTTGCGAGCAAGCTGTGCAAGAAAGTTTCGAGGGGAAAAAAGTCGTGGTCTACGGCTTCCGCTAGTCGAGTCCCAGATGGGCTCACGCTCGCTAAGATGCTTGCCATGAGCGGCGCTGAGCCCGACCTTTGGCGCAGGTTTTTGGTCCTTTAATTCCCGCGCCTTCGGCCTGACGATTGGGTCGCCTCCCGACCCCTCGCGATACGGCGCGGCGGCCGCTGGTGCTCGCGATGCGGGCGGACACCGACGCCACCAACATGATCATGGCTGCCCAGGGAGGCCGAGCGTCGATCGCATGATCAGGAGTGTGAGTCCGTTCTTGGGGGCGCAGCGGATCTCCGAACGTCCGCGTGAATCTCCCTAAATCGAAGAGAGCTGTGCCGTTCCCGGACGCGTCGGCCGCTCTGGCGCGCCGGGCACGCGTCGCACGCTCGCCGCTGTCCGCGAGAGTCGATACGGAAGCTTGAGCACGGGCCATGCATGGCCGCTTGGGTCAATCGCGGTACTCAACGCATCATCGCGAAATGCGGGATCTTTTATCAACGTTTGCACCCTCGCCACGTCGCTTTCGGTCGCGCGCGCTGACCGCCGATTTCCTGCTGCGAAAAGCGCAGACCATGCCGCCACATCCTGCATGGCGATTTCTATGAACTTGCCCTCGTCGCTCGACGGCGCCGCAAGACGCGCGACGATTGCAAAGAGCGCTGCCTGGCCGCCGAGAATATCCGCAGCAGATGCGCCGATCTTGACCGGTTCACCATCGCTGCGCGTTAGGTCCATCAGACCACTCATCGCCTGAATCACCGTATCGAACGCGGGCCTGGCAGGATACGCGGTACGGACGCCAAATCCAGAAATGGAGCAGTAAGTGAGGCGTGGATTGATATGGGAGAGAGCGTGGCGATCGAACCCCAGCTTGACGAGCGCGCCGGGCCGCAGGTTTTCGACGAGCACATCTGCATCGGCGAGCAGCGTCCTCAAGTACGCACGGTCGTCTTCCTTTTTCAGATCGAGCGATACCGTTCGCTTGTCCGTGTTGTTGAGCGCGAAGAAATAGCTGGTCCCGCGCTGTCCCGGTGACCACGTGCGTGAGAGCTCGCCCTCCGGCGCCTCGACTTTCACGACATCCGCGCCGAGGGCCGCAAGATGTTTGCCGACGAGCGGAGCGGTCGTGTATTGACCGATTTCGATCACCTTCATGCCAGTAAGCGGACCTGCGTCCGGGTTCAGGTCGTCGCGCGTGCTGGCGGCAGCACGCGCTCCGTCCGACAACGGGGACTCGCGAAACAACGAAACATGGCGATAAGTCTCGCTATCGATAGCCCCTGTCCTCATCCGCGCCGCCGCGTCTTCATGACGCAAGGCGAAGTTCGGCTCATGTGCAAGTCCTTCGACAGATACGATCGGTCCCGCCGGTATCCCGAGGCGCTCGCAAAGCGAAGAACTTTCTGCCGTAGTCATCCTGGAAGTCCACTTTTCGAGCAAGACATCGAGTTCTTCGACGTGGCGCACGCGTTCGCTCAAGGTCGAAAAGCGCGCATCCTCGAGATCGGGCTTGCTGGCCGCGCCCTTGATCTTGCGCCATTGATCCTCCGTGCTCGTGCAAATGACGATCCAGCCGTCGCGTGTTCTGTATGCGTTCCAGGGCGCGCAGGAAGGGTGCCGGTTTCCGACACGTCCGACCGGATCGCCCGCAAATGCGGCGGGCAGAAACGTCGTGAGCGCACCAACGGCGCACCCGAACAAGCTCACGTCGATGTTCTGGTTCAAACCGCAAATGCGCCTGACGCGTAGCGTCGCAGCGATCGCCGCCGAAGCGTAAAGCGCCGCCGAGATCTCCGTGAACGGCACGCCGATACGCACGGGCCCGCCATGCGAAAAGCCGGTCGTGTCCATGAGGCCGCTCATCGCCTGAATCTCCGTATCCGCATATGCGGTGTTCTCGCCCGCACGCTGCTGCCCCATCGCGGTGATGTCGCAGACGATCGTATCGCCCGATGCCTTGAGCCGCGCAATCACATTCTTCTCCGCTGCAGTGCATGTGTCCGACGATACGATCACCACGTCATACGCGAAGTCGTCAATCGTCACCGATTTCGAAGACGCGATCTGAGCCCCGGCCTGCGTGAGTATCGTCGCGCTCAGTTCGACGGCCTCTCTCGCGCCGGACGCCAGAATCCGCATATCGTTCAACATGATTGTCTCCTTGAGTCTGTCTGCGTTTCCTTGCATCGACGATATGGCGCGAGCAATTCGCCGACAAACGACATTTCCTGCGCATTCGCTTGAGATTTGCTGATGTGAACAACACGGCCGCCTACGTATCAATCCCCGCATCCGGCGCGTTCACTGCGTGCTACCATTTTTCTATGCGAACCCTTCCGTCACTCAATGCGCTGCGAGCCTTCGAGGTCTGCGGCCGTCTGCTCAGCGTGCAGCTCGCGGCCAACGAGCTGAACGTCACGCCTGCTGCCGTCAGCCGGCAGATCAAGCTGCTCGAAGACCAGCTCGGCGTGCAGCTGTTCGAGCGCGGCCATCGTTCGATCACGTTGACGGCGATCGGCGAGCGCTATCTCGCTGACATCGTGCGTGGTTTCGAAACGATGCGAACCGCGACCATTAATCTCACCGAGGTGCGTCGCCGCCGCAAGCTCAAGATTCGCGGCTACACGACCTTCGCGATGAACTGGCTGCTGCCGCGTCTTTCCACATTTCATCGCGACCATCCCGATGTCGAGGTCGTCTTTACGACGTCGCTGCAGCCGGTTGACTTCAAGACCGAAGATGTCGATGCCGCGATTCGGCTCTCGCATGCGCCGTCGTCCGACATCGGCTCTGATCGCCTCGTGCCCAACGAACTCGTGCCCGTGTGCAGTCCAGACTTCCTGCGCGCGCATCCCGATCTCAACGACGCCACGCCCGATACGCTCTCGAACGTGACACTTCTACATTCGCTGGCGCGTCGCGAAGACTGGGCGAAATGGCTCGATGCAGCCGAAGTGCGCGGCGTTAATCCGCTTGGCGGCCTCAGCTACGAAAGCTCGGTGCTCGCGTACGCCGCGGCGATGCAGGGACACGGCGTCGCGATCGCGCAGCGTGTGCTCGTTGCCGATCAGTTGCACGAAGGCGCGCTCGTCATGCCGTTCTCATTCGTGCTCGATCTCGGCGCGTTCACTTACTACCTCGTGTATCCGCACGAACATCTGCAGAAGCCTGAGTTCGCCTCCTTTAGAGACTGGCTTCTCTCCGTGAGCGCCGCATCGCCCCACGCTTAACGTCCCTTGAAGCGCGGACTGCGCTTTTCAGCGAACGCCATACGCCCTTCGACGCGATCTTCCGAATCGCGCATCGCACCCCAGGCGAGTTCCGTGAATTCGATTGCCTGCGCGAGCGGCACATTGCTGCTTGTCTCGACGATCTTCTTGATCATCTGCACGGCGAGCGGGCCATTCGCCGCGATCATGCTCGCTATCTGACGCGCCTTGTCGAGGAGCGCGGCTGGCGCGGCGACATCGGAAACGAGACCCACGCGTTCTGCGTAAGCCGCGTCGATCCGGGCGCCGGTGTACAGCATTTTCATCGCGATGGCGGAAGGAACGGCCTTCTGCAGCGCCTGTATGCCGCACACCGCGGGAATGCTCGCGACGACCGGCTCGGGCAAGCCGAACACCGCGTTGTCCGACGCGACCCGCAAGTCGCATTGCAACGCGAGTTCGAGTCCACCGCCGAGGCAATAGCCATTGATCGCCGCGATGAGCGGCTTGAAAAGGCGCAGCGATGTCAGGTCCATCATCCGCACGTAAATGCCTTCGGCGGCAGCGCGATCGACTGGCCTCACGAAAGACGAGGCAAAGCTCGTTTCCGGCGGCAGTGTGTTCTTGAGATCGGCCCCCACGCAAAACGACTTACTTCCTGCTCCCGTGAGCACGATCGCGCGCACGTCGTCGTCATCGCGCGCCGTGGCGAGCGCCGCGCGCAGCGCCTTGAGGCTGTCGAGGTCGAGTGCGTTGAGCGCCTCCGGGCGATCCAGCGTGACGATCGCGACATGCTCCGACTTGCTGTAGTGAATGGTCATGATGCGCTCCGTCAAACGCTGGGCGAGGACAGCGAACGCCCGCCGCACACATAGAGCGTTTGCCCGGTTATGTACGACGCCTCCCGCTGCGCAAAAAACGACACGGCTTGTGCGATATCGTCGGGCGTGCCAATGCGCTGCGCGGGCACGGACTTCAGCAAACGCTCCTGAAGCGCGGCATCGAAGGTGCGGAAAAGCGGCGTATCGACGATGCCCGGCGCGACGGCGTTGACCGTGACGCCTGCGCTGGCCCATTCGAGCGCAAGGCTGCGCGTGAGGCTGACCACGCCGCCCTTCGACGTCGAATAGTTCGACTGCCCCACGCCGCCGAGCCAGGCGCGCGACGCGATGTTGACGATGCGCCCATAGCGCGCAGTCGACATATGCGGGAGAACCGCGCGGCAGCACAAAAAATGCGACTTCAGATTGACGCCGATGACAATGTCCCAGTCTTCGTCGCTCATTTTCGTGATGCGCTTGTCGCGCACGATGCCGGCGTTGTTCACCAGTATGTCCACGCGCCCGAAGCGCTCGATCACGGTGTCGACGGCTTGATTGACGAACCCGCCGTTCGTCACGTCGACTGGCAAGCCGATGACCTCGACGCCTGAAGCCGCGAGTTCGGCGGACGCCTGATCGAGCGCCGCGCGATCGAGATCGAACAACGCGATGCGCCGACTTTGACGCGCCAGTGCCTGCGCGATGCCGAAGCCGATGCCCCTCGCGCCGCCGGTGACGATCGCGACTTCGGCGATATCGGCGTCGCGTGAATGAAGTGAAGCGTTCATGAAATGTCTCCGTGAAATCCAGTCCGCAATCCGTGGATTCCATGCTAGGGCGCGCGGCCCGTCCGCTTCAAACGACTTTTTTCGGGACTTCGATTGACTTGCGGTCAATCGACAACGCGCGTTTTCGATGCAAAAAAAATCAATCGAAACCGCAGAAAAAGTCGTTTGTCCGGCGCGCACCTCGAAAACTAGGATGCGTTCATATGCCGCCGGCATGTTCACATCGATAGACACGGAGACAAGCATGGATACCACCCTTCCGGGCGTCGCAGCGCCGTCCGCCGCGACGCTCACGCGCGCTCAGAAACGAGCGATCGTCGCGGCGACGCTCGGCACCATCGTCGAGTTCACGGACTGGATCATTTACGCCACATTCGCGGCCCTTTTCTCGCGGCATTTCTTTCCTGCCCACGACGAACACGTGTCGTTGCTATCGGCCTTCGCGGTATTCGCAGTCGGTTTCATCATGCGTCCCATCGGCGGCGCACTGCTCGGCGCTTACGCCGATCGACATGGGCGCAAGAACGGCCTCGCATTGTCGGTGGCGCTGATGGCCGGCAGCTCACTCGTCATCGCGACGTGCCCCGGCTATCGGTCGATCGGCTTCGCGGCGCCCGTCATTCTTGTTCTCGCCCGGCTCGTGCAAGGCTTTGCGGCGGGCGGCGAGTTCGGCTCTGCATCGACTTTTCTAATCGAATCGTCCGCGCCTTCGCGGCGCGGTTTCGCCGGCTCGTGGCAGCACTTCGCGGTCAACGCGGGAGTGCTCGTTGCTGCGTCTATCGGCGCGCTTCTGACTTCGTTCATCGAGCCGTCCGCCATGGCGGAATATGGTTGGCGGATCGCGTTCGGCATCGCGGGCGTGATGGGTCTCGTCGCACTGTGGGTGCGGCTCGCGGTCGCCGAAACCGACGCGTTCAAGAAGGTCGCGAAGCACGGGCACGCACGGCATCCGTTCATCTCGATCGTGCGCGATCACCGTCGCGCTGCGCTGCGCGTGGTAGGCATCGCGATGGCGGGCAATCTCTGCATCTATCTCTGGCTCGTGCTGTTTCCGACGCTCGCGCATCTGAGAACCGGTCTGCCGCTTTCCGCCGCGTTTCGGGCGAGCGTGATTTCGATCGTCGTATCGCTCATCGCGATCCCGTTCATCGGCATGTTGTCGGATCGCATCGGACGCAAGCCGGTTCTGCTCGTTTTCGCCGGCGGGTCGGCGTTCTTTGCGTGGCCCGCACTGAGCCTGCTTTCCAATGACTTCTGGAACGCGACCGTCATCGTGACCATCGGCATGATGCTGTCATCGGGCTTCGCCGCGACGTGCGCGACCGTGATGGCCGAACAGTTTCCCGCGCACGTGCGCGCAACGGGCGTCGCACTGCCCTATGCGATATCGGCGGCGCTCTTTGGCGGCACGCTGCCCTACATCGTCACCGCGATGTCCAACTCGGGTTTGTCGCAATACCTGTGGGTCTACGTGGCGGCTGTGTGCGTTGTAGGCTTCGTCGTATATGCGCGCATGCCGGAAACGCGCGGAAAGTTCCTCGATTAACGCTTTTTCTCTGGAGACAGCAATGCGAAAAGTAGTCATCGGCGGCGTCGGCATGACGTCATTTGGGAAGTTCCTCGAACGCAATCTGAAGTCGCTTTCCGAGGAAGCAGTCGCGCTCGCGCTGAAGGATGCGCGCGTGAGCGTGAACGACGTGGACCGCATCTTCTTTGGCAATGCCGCGGCGGGCGTCGTAACGGGACAGGAAATGATTCGCGCGCAATCTTCGTTGCGCAATACCGGACTCGATGGAAAGCCAATGTTCAACGTGGAGAACGCGTGCGCCTCGGGAAGTTCAGCGCTCAATCTCGCGTGGTGGTCGGTTGCGTCGGGGCAGGCGGAGACGGCGCTGGTTGTCGGGGTGGAGAAACTTTCGCACGAAGACAAGGCGATTTCATTCGGCGCATTCGCGAAAGCCGTCGATCTCGAAGAGCCGCTGCCCGAAGGCGTCACCACGGGCACCGGATCGCTCTTCATGGATCTTTATGCAGCGAAAGCCCGCAAGTGGATGGAAAGAACCGGAGCCGATGCAAGCGATTTCGCACGCGTGGTCGTCAAGAGCCGCCGCGCGGGGTCGCTGAATCCACTCGCCCAGTTTCGCAAGGAAACGACCATCGATGAAGTATTGGGGAGCCGCATGGTCAGCGATCCGTTGACGCTGTTCATGTGCTCGTCGATCGGCGATGGAGGCGCGGCCCTGTTCATCTGCTCGGAAGACTATGCACGCAAGCGCGACATACCGCCGGTGTTCATCCGTGCGAGTTCGATTGTCTCTGCCAGGGCCGACGGCTCGGGCGAACTCGTCGCGGTGCGCGCAGCCGGAGAAGCGTATGAGGCGGCCGGCATCGGACCGGAAGACGTGGATGTCGTCGAACTGCACGATGCATCGGCGCCCGCCGAGCTGATTCATTACGAGAACCTCGGCCTCTGCGCCTCCGGCGATGCGCCGAAGCTCATTCGCTCTGGCGATACGGATATCGGTGGACGCGTGTCCGTGAATCCGAGCGGCGGATTGCTGTCGCGAGGTCATCCCGTCGGCGCGACGGGCGTGGCGCAAATCGTCGAACTCACGCAGCAACTGCGCGGTAGAGCGGGCGCGCGACAACGTCATGGGGCGAAGGTAGCGCTTGCCGAAAACAACGGTGGTCAGCTCGCCGGCGATTCTGCTGTCGCTCTTGTCACGATTCTGTCCACCTGAGCGAGGGAGGCTGTTCGCACCAGCGCGTCGGAACCTGAATCCGGCGCGCGCGAATCTCCCGCCATATGTTTCGTTCGTCTTAATCGCAAACTTAGGAGCGCATCATGAGCAACATCACGAAACAGCAGTTCAAGCGCGTCTGGTTCATCACGGGCGCGTCGCGCGGTCTTGGCGCGCTGATTGCGCAAGCTGCTCTTGCACACGGCAATGCAGTCGTCGCAGCAGGACGCAACATCACCGCGATCACCGAGCGTCTCGGCGAGTCGCACGCGCTGTTGCCTGTGGCGCTCGACGTAACCGACGAGGCGCAAGCAAGAGCCGCCGTCGCCGCAGCCATCGAGAAGTTCGGTCGCATCGACGTGCTGGTCAACAACGCGGGCTTCGGCCTACTCGCGGCCGTCGAGGAATCGAGCGACGCGGACGTGCGTCGCATGTACGACACCAACGTCTTCGGCCTGCTGAATGTAACTCGCGCGGTGTTGCCGGTCATGCGCAAGCAGAGCTCGGGGCACGTGATAAATCTGTCGTCGATTGGCGGTTATCGTGCGGCGGCGGGGTTCGGCGTGTACTGCTCGACGAAGTTCGCTGTCGAAGGCATCACCGAAGCTCTTCACGCAGAGCTCGAGCCGCTCGGCATTCATGCCACCGTTGTCGAACCGGGCTACTTCCGCACCGATTTCCTCGATGCGTCGTCGCTCGTCGTCGGCAAGGAAGTCATCGACGACTATGTCGAGACGTCGGGCACTGTGCGACGCCTGGCTGTCGAGATGAATCACAATCAGCCCGGGGACCCGGAAAAGCTCGCGACGGCCCTCGTCACGCTGGCCGATGCGCAAACGCCGCCTCTGCGTCTTCCGCTCGGCACAGACACGCTGAAGGCCATCGCCGACAAGAATGCGTACGTCACCGCGGAAACCGAAAAGTGGGAAGAATTGTCGCGGTCGACGGATTTCCCGCTTTGATCCGCTTGTTCGCGAAGTGGAGCAGCATCATCGCGAGGCAGCGCCTTTCTGAACGTTGGCGATACCGGCCGATGCTCGTGCGTTAGTCGCCACGCTGGCGCGGCAGCGTCAACAGGGTAAAGCCGAAAATGTCAGGCCGTCTTCGTCGGACCGGCGCAGCATTTAAGTTCGGGGACAAATCTTACATTGTTGCCCTTGCCATGCCTCCGGAAATATATGGCAACGGAGATGAATCCTATATCGCTAAAGAATGACAAGGACCCGGTCGTTATACGCGTTAGGAATTTGCATTCATAACGCAATATCCAAGTTGTCCGTCGGATCTCTAATATCGGGGGAATTTGCCGTGCCGTTTCTGAAAAATCTGAGGGTGTTGACCCAACTGATGCTTGGTTTCTCTGTCGTGACCGTCCTTATGATCGGACTAGGTGGCTTCAGCCTCTTCGAGATCAGTGCCGAAAACGATCACGTATCACAACTGCGCGACAACTGGTTACCGTCCGTTCGCAGCAGCCTGCAGATGCAGGCTGGCCTGCGCGACATCCGCCTTGCCGAATATCGCCTTGCCACTGCACAGACCCCCGCTGACATTCAGGAGGCCGAGTCGCAAAGCGTGGCCCGTATTGCGAGCTATAGTCGCGCGGTCGCCGAATACGAGAAACTCATGTCGGAGCCGGAGGAAAAGGTGGCGTTCGCGGACATCCAGACGCTGATGCCGCAATACATGCAGATCGATCAACAGATCCATGCCCTGGCGAAAGAGAGCAAGGGGGCGGACGCCATATCGCTGTTGAAAGGTCGGGCGACCACAATTCGCTCCGCAATTGAAAAGGACATCACCACCATCGTTGACGTAAATGTGGCGGGATCGGTCCGCGAAGGCACGGCGGCAGGCCAGGCGTATTCGCATGCTGTTGCCCTTGTGATCGGACTGATCGTCGCTGCATCGGCAATTGCGCTGTCGTTGGCTTTGCTCATCGCGCGCGGCCTCGCAAGGCAGCTTGGCGGTGAGCCACGCGACGCTGCGGCACTCGCTAGCGACATCGCAGCCGGGAACCTGCACACGGCGGTCCAGTTGAAGGCGGGCGATCACAGCAGCCTGTTGTTCTCGCTGGGCGTCATGAAGGACCAGCTGACGACAATCGTACGGGGTATCCAGACCTCCAGCGAGTCAATCTCGGTCGCTGCCGGCGAAATCGCCCAAGGCAACACCGATCTGTCCCAGCGCACCGAAGAGCAGGCGGCGTCGCTGGAGGAAACCGCTTCAAGCATGGAAGAGTTGACCAGCACCGTCCGTCATAACGCGGACAACGCACGGCAGGCAACCACGCTGGCCAGCACGGCGTCGGAAATCGCACAGCGTGGCGGCGACGTGGTCCGACGTGTGGTGGAGACGATGCATGGGATCTCCGGCAGTTCGGCCAAAATGTCAGAGATCATCGCCGTTATCGAGGGCATCGCATTCCAGACGAATATTCTTGCACTTAACGCAGCGGTCGAAGCGGCTCGCGCCGGTGAACAGGGGCGGGGGTTTGCCGTGGTGGCGGGCGAGGTCCGCACGCTAGCCCAACGCAGTGCAAGCGCGGCCAAGGAAATCAAGGACCTGATTGGCGAGTCGGTGAATCGGGTGGACGAAGGCTCAAAGCTCGTCGAGCAAGCAGGCAGCACGATCAGCGAGGTCGTCCAGTCAGTGAAGCGTGTTGCCGACATTGTGGGCGAAATCTCCTCGGCCTCGGAAGAACAGCGCACCGGCATCGAGCAGGTCAATCAGGCCGTCACCCAGATGGACCAGGTGACCCAGCAGAACGCCGCCCTCGTGGAAGAAGCGGCGGCAGCGGCGCAGTCGATGGCCCAGCAGGCGCAGGGGTTGCGCGAGGCCGTGGCTGTTTTCACGATTGCCGATAGGGGGCCATCCGCGTCACACACAATTGCGTCGCGGAGCGAACCGCATCGGCCGGCACCGGCAGTTCGCACGCCCCTTCGTGCAACGTCGGCCGTGAGCACGCCAGTGACTACCGCAAACAGGGAAACCGTCATCGCGGCCGAAACCGGCGCTTCCGACTGGCAGACATTCTGAGCGGGTCTGAAAAATTGAACAATGCTGACAATGCGACATGGGCCCCCGCGCTGTGCTAGGCAATCACACCGGCTACGTGTTGAGAAGCTGCTGCTCCCGCTCACGTTCGGCGCGACTCATTTATCACCGGTTCTGGCAGAAATGGCGCGGCGTCACCCGCTGCTGCACATCCACACCTGCTACAGTGACCGCGTAGTCGACCTGGTTGGCGAAGGATATGACTGCGCTATTCGGATCGGCTACCTTCAGGATTCAAATCTCATCGCGAAGCGCGTTGGACCGATTGACAATGCCATCGCTATCGCCGCCGCCGCAGTAGCGGGGCTCGGCCTCGCATGGCTCCCTGACGGCGTGAAAGACCAATATATTGCGTCTGGAGCGCTTGTGCCGGTCATGTGTCGTTTTCCACCACCTACGGCGGGTATCTACGTTGTGCGACCGCCCGGGCAAAATCCCCCGGCGAAAATCCGGGTCCTGACCGAAATGCTGATCGAATGTTTCGATCAGCACGCGTATGTGGCGTGACCCGATGCGAAACGTCGCGGCACGTTCGGTAGAACAGAGTTCATGTGTCCTCGCGTGGGCCGGTGTCACATTTATTTCGCATCGTTCAGACGCTTGTCCAGCAAGACGCGTTGTCGCCGCGCTCGGCCGCCTACGCGGTCTCGGTGCCCGGCGCCCTCTTTCGGTGGCTGATCGCACGATCAGGGCGTCCAGCGATAAACGGTGATGCTGGAGCCCTTGACGTTGTTCTTCGTGACCACGTACTCGCCCGTCGATCGAAGGTATGCCCTGATGCCGTACATCGAATCGATGGCGCTGCTGGCGTCCACGGTACCGCTACTGGTGTTGACCAGCGTGGTCTCGAGGTTGCCTGTAGCGAGATTGAAGGCGTCGATGTTCGGCCAGGCTTGCCCGCTGCCGCTGAACCAGTAGCCGACGAAGAGATAGTTGCCGGCAGCGTCAATCGACTTGGCGCCGGCGTGGATGAGGTTGATCACCGGATTGGGCGCCGTGGTGTTGCCCGCGCTCCAGCCGTGATACACCTCGATCCGCGTGCCTATCGACGTCCAGTCCGTACTCCCGACGATGCCCTGTCCGAGAATCATGGTGTCGCTGTCCGCGAGGTAGACGATGCGCGTCAACGGCTTGATGCTATCGGGAATGCGGATCGGGATACCGGGTCCCCATGTTGGCTTGCCGCTGGCGTCGAAGCCGGTCAGCGGGTAGTGGTAGATGTAACCGGTCTTGTCCAAGCCGGCCCACACGCCTCCCTTGCTGTCGATGCAGAATCCGTCCCTGACCGATGCGGTCGTCTTGAACGCCGTACCGGGAAGCGTGGCGTCCGGTATTGCGATGTAGCCATTCGCAGCATTGAAGTGGAAGAAGTAGAAGATATCGGGGTTCTGGCCGAACGCCACGAGGATCCGGTTGACGCCGACGCTGGCAAGTTGACTGAAGTGCTCATCCCGTGAGCGATCGTTCATGTTGATGCGTGGATCGGATGGATAGTCGATCGGATTGACGGTGTTCGCGACGAAGGTGCCCCCAGCGCTGCCGGTGTAGATGTTGGTGCCGCTATAGAACAAGGCACCATCCGTGGCCGGGTCCGGGGCGGCGATGCCCTCGAAGTTGAGGGACTGAAGCGTCCACCGCAGGTTGCCGGCACTGTTATACGCATGAATGTCGGTGCCGCCGTTGCGGCCGAGGTCCCAGCTGCCGCCCCACGGGTTGTTGAGCACATAGAGGTTACCTGCGGTGTCCTTGCCGATGCCAGTGACGCGGGTGAAGCGCTTCGCGCCGACCTGACCTTTGATTCCCGTCGTGGCGTCGAGATAACCGCCCTGAATGCCGAATGTACCGGCCAGCGTCGGCGTGCCCGAGAGTTTGTAGCGCTTGATGTTCATGTCGGGGCCCTCGTCCCCGACCATGAGCTGCCCCGACGACGCATCGAAATAGAGCGCCGACGGCTGTGACCCGCTGGGCATCCGGATGGTGTTCAGCAGGGCGCCGGTTGGACTGAACCCGACGATCGAGCCCTCACTCTTCTGTGCGACCCAGACGTTGCCTGCGCCATCCAGGGCGAGCGCGCCCGGGCCCGAGACGTTGATGTCCCGCTGCCAGACACCGTTGGTAGTGAAGATCCGGACGCGATTGCCATAGAAGTCGCTCGCATAGAGGAGCAAGCCCGCCGTGGCGAGTCCGGTGATGACGTCGACCCGAGGCTGGTTGCTCACCGCACTGACCTGAATCAAAAGATCGCGAGCCTTGGTGGTGCGTTTGTATCGTCCCACCGCGCCGCTTCCGTACGACCCGCCGGGCTGCAGTGCCGCGAAGATCGACGTCGCGTTGCCCGTGATCGCGCCGCCCTGAAACTCGCCGTGCGCGCCGATCGAGCCGAAGCTCTTGCCGTTCTGATAGATTGCGACGCCACCCTCGTACTCGTCCCACATGGAGGCCGTATAGATGACGCCCTCGGGCGCGACCCACATGGAACGCGCGGTGTTACCCACGTGGGCGGCGAGGGTGCCATAGCTGTTCGCCAGCCAGTCGGTGGCGTTTTGCGCCTGACAGGCCGGCGCAATCGCGGCGATCGCTGCGGCGAGGAGCGCAGCATGAATTCGTTTTATTTCGACCATGACTGCTGTTCTCCTGAATGTCGCGACCATTCACATGAATGACTTCTTTAACTCGAGACGAATAGCGGACGACTCGCGTCTCCTCATTTTTAGATCAAATTTCGCATGTACCCCAGAGCTTCGTACGATTCAATGTGTTCCTTACGGTCAAGTACACTCCATGGGGCGTGGAGTGGAATGCCACGGGCGGCCGGGCGTTACTCCAGCTGCTATGTCCGCGCCACTGTGTCGGGCGATTTTTCCGACCATACGCTGGCGAGTGACGCGCACCTTCACACCTGCAGTGCAGGCACCCGTGGGTTTGGTCATTGTGCCCTGGTCGCGCCAGCATGGTACCGATGGGGATATCGCCGACAGGCGCTGCTATGCGCAGTGCATATCACGCCCCTGAGCGCCGACGGCCGCTACAGCCAGACAATGAATCCAGTTCCAGAAAACGAACTGCTGACAGTCAATCGCCATTCATGAGCAGTTGCGATTTCCTTGCAGATCGCGAGGCCGAGCCCGGCGCCATCATGGCGGGCATCCGGTGCCCGCCAGAACCGCTCGAAAAGAAACGGCAGGTACTCCTGCTTAATGCCTGGCCCCTCGTCCCGAACCTGAATCGAACTGTTATCGAGAATCAGCCACACGACGCTGTTGGGCGGCGAAACATTGACCGCATTTTCGACCATGTTCTTGAGCAGAATGAACAACGCGCCTCGGTCGGCCCAGATCGACTGCAGCGCAACCGGGGCCTCGAGTTGAAGCGTGACATGATTCCTGTCGGCCTTGCGCGCTAGATACGAGACGACGTCCTGAGCGACATCGACACTGCTTACCGCTCCAAAATTGAAGTTCTGCGACTCGCTGACCTCGGCGAGATGCAACAGTTGCCGAACCTGACGCGACATCAGATCGATTTCGCGAAACAGCAGGTCCTTGTCGTCGATCCCGGGCTGCAGTTCGATTTGACCACGGATCAAGGTGAGCGGCGTCTGCAACTCGTGCGCGGCTGACGCGAGAAACTGCTGCTGCACGGCGAAGCCGTTCTCGAGTCTGTCGAGCGCTTCGTTGAAGGCATGAATCAGCGGCCTGATTTCACTCGGAACGCCCCCGGTGGAGAGCCGCGTCGTGAGATTGCGCGGCGTGATACGTGCAGCCGCGCGCGATGCATCCCTAAGCGGCCTGAGCAACCGATGCACGGTAAAAGGTAAAGACAGGCCAAAAATGACCGTGGCGACGACAATAATCGTCTTGATGATCGCCGGCATCGGCCTGACCTTGGCGTCGATCAGCGCGTCGACGAAGCGCGCCGACGTTGCGGTCTGCGTATAGAAAACCGCCGGGCCATGCGCAACCCGCAGCGTCAGCACTTCGAATGGCTTCGCCCCTATCTCCGCCCGCTGAACATTGCCAACGGCCCCGGATAGATCGCCCGCAATCCATGCTTCACGCCCCTCTGCCCCCTTCGAAGCCAGCAACACGCTGCCGCGCTCGTCGAGCACGCGGTACTTCAGTTCTGTCGGCACCACCTCGAAAAGCCAGGCCGTCTGCGCGGGAAGCTGCACGGAAACCGGACGGCCGGCACCGTCGAATCGGATTCCACTCGCGATCGCCGTGGCGCTTTCCATCTCCTCGTGCCGCCCGAGCATCTGCTGTGGGAAATGATTGAACGCATAGGTGGCGGCCGTCGCCAGCGCGGTCAGGCTGATCGCAAGCGCAACAATGCTGGTCACCCAAAGCCGCGCGGACAGACTGCGAATCCAGTGATTGAGCATAGCGAGCAATGGGCCGTTCATTTAGTGCTACCCGGCAGAACCGGTGGCAACCTGGAGCGCGAATCCCGCGCCGCGAATATTGGCAAGCCGCGTTGTCGCGCCGACCGCGGTCAGCTTCTTGCGCAGACGATGCAGCGTGACTTCGAGCGCGTTGGGCGTGACGGCTTCGCCGAGTCCCCACGCAGCATGTTCGAGCGCCGCATGCCGCACGGTGGCGCCCGCCGCCTTCACGAGGCACAGCACGATCTGCAACTCGGCAGGCGCAAGCAGAACAGACTGCGCGCCGCAGCGCATCGCGCGTTGCTGCGGATCGACCGTGATGTCGCCGAACGAGATCACCAGTTCCGTCAGCGTCACCGGACGGCGCATCAGCGTACGCACCCGCGCAACCAGCTCGCTCATGGCGAAGGGCTTGGTCACGTAGTCGTCCGCGCCGTTTTCCAGTCCGTCGACGCGGTCATGCAGCGCGTCGCGCGCCGTCAGCATGAGCGAGGGCGTCATTTGCCCTGCCGCACGCAATGTCCGCAGCAAAGTCAGGCCGTCGCCGTCCGGCAAACCGCGATCGATGATGAGCACGGCGTAGTCGGCGCGGCTCACGCCATAATGCGCCTCCGAAATGGTGCCGAATACATCGGTCTCGATGCCCGCAGCGGAAAGCGCCTGGCGGATCATGCCGGCCAGGCGTTCGTGGTCTTCGATCAGTGCGACTCGCGACATGCGGTGGTGCTCAATTGAACTCGTAAAGGTAGCCGACCTTGGCTTGCGGAATATAGCGCTTGCCCACCAGCGGGCTGTCGGTGATGCCGCTGCCGAGGTGCGCGACGCCGACGTCCAGGATCAGGATCTGATGGCGTGTGAACTTGTAGTTGATACGCGTTCCCACCGAGATGTCGTAGGTCGCCTTACCGGTATATTCCGGGCGCCCGGCACGCACTTCGGATGAACGCACACCGTAATAGTAATCGACATATTTGCTGCTCAGCCAATCCACGCCGGCGTGCGGTTCGAACTCGAATTTGCCGTATTCGAAGGACTTGCTGAAGTCGATACTGGCTTTCTGTCCCTTGTTGCCGCCTTCCAGAACATCGCCCGACAGCGTGCCGTAGGCGGTGTGCCATGCGAGTGCCGGGCCGTACCAGAACGCGCCGTTGCGATTTTGCATGCCGCTCAGAATCGGCGCGTCGGACGCCTTGTAGCCGTCGCCGATCGCGTACTGTCCGCGCAGCGCAAGGCTCACGTTGCTCCACTTGCCGAGCTTCAGATCAACGGCGGTACCGAAAACATGCACCCATTTGTTGTCGAATGAAATCAGTGGAATCGGCGTGTATTTCGTGCCGTAGCCTTTGTAAGGCGCCTGCTCGATGCCCGCTCCCACGCCCAGGCCCCAATGCGTCACATTGGTCGAATTGTTCAGCACGGTGAAGCCCGTGTCGTCCGCCGTGGGCGGCTCCGGGCTCTGGCCGTCGGCCCAGGCCGCCCCCGAATACAGGCAGACTGACGCAACGGCCAGCAACAGCTGGAGTTCACGGCGATAAGCTATTTTCACAGTCGTTCCTTGTGGTGGGGTCAGCGTCGGGCAAACTTTAGTGCGCGTCGACTTACTGCCCACTTACCGGAATAGGCGTTTCAGGAATTCGCTACCGGGAGCTGCATCGCATCTGTCACAGTGCGGTCCGCGAGTCGGTCTGACTGGTTTTGGACGGTTCGAAACGGCGTTTCAAGGCGTTGCGCAGGCGTTCGAAATACATGAACACCACCGGCACGACGAGCAGGCTGAGCGCCGTGGACGTCAACAGCCCACCTATCACCGCAAATGCCATGGGCCGGCGAAAGCTGGCGTCCGCGCCGAAGCCGAGCGCGATCGGCAGCAGGCCCGCGGTCATCGCGACCGTGGTCATCACAATGGCTCGCGCACGCTTCATGCAGGCGTCCACGATCGCGCTCGCGAGCGGAAGACCCGCGTCGAGGTCGCGGATCGCATAGTCGACCAGCAGGATCGAGTTCTTCGTGACGATACCCATCAGCATGATCAGACCGACCATTGAAGGCACGTCCAGCTCGCTGCGCGTGAGTAGCAGAAGCAGGAACGATCCGCCGAGACATAGCGGCAGTGCGCACAAAATCGTCACCGGCTGCAGGAAGTCCCTGAACAGCAGAACGAGCAGCAGGTAGACGCAGAACACGCCGGTCACCATCGCCATCAGGAAACTGGACGACAACTCGGCCATCGTGTCCGCATCGCCGTCTTCGAGCAACTGGACGCCGGCAGGCAAACTCTGGACCGCCGGCAGCGCCTTGACTGCCAGCAATGAGTCGCCGAGAGACGCGCTGCCCAGATCGGCGGATATCGTGACATATCGCTGGCGGTCGAAGCGGTTGATCTGTGCAAGCCCGCTACCGAGCGACACATTGGCAATCGAGCCGAGCGGCACGAGGCCGTCGCGTCCCTTCAGCCGCAGATCGGACACCGCGCCGATATCCTCCAGCGAGTGATTGCCGAGGCGCACACGCAGATAGATCTGCCGGTCGTCGAGATTGAGCCGCGCCAGTTGAGTGTCGAAGTCACCGGCGGTGGCGATGCGCACGGCCTCGCCGATGGTCGCCGTGCTGATGCCCCGATTCGCCGCTGCCGCCATGTCGGGACGAATCACGATCTCCGGACGCTCGATGCTCGCCGTCGACGCGACATTGAAGAGGCCCGGCACGCCGCGCATCTCGTTGGCGACGCGGCGTGCGCTTTCGGTCAATACCGATGTATCGTTACCGCTCAGGATGATCTGGAATTTCTGACCCAGGCCACCACCGCTCACCGAAAAGCGCGCACCCGGCACGGTCGACAGGCGCTCGCGCACCTCCGCTTCGATGCTTGCCTGATCCGGTCGGCCACCTCGCGCAGCGAGCTCGAGCGTCACCATGCCGAAGCGCACACCGGTGGTCTGCACCGCCTCGAAGCTCGTGCTCGCATTGTTGCCGGCGACGCTGAAGATGGTCTCGATGCCCGGCAATCCGTTCAGACGCTGCCGCGCGCTGCGCTCCACGGCGAGCGTATCGTCGAGCGAACTGCCCGGCGCGAGCTCGACGTTGACGGTGATATAGCCGCGATCCGATGCCGGGACGAAACCCCTGGAAATGAACGGCACCAGCGCAACCGAACCGATCATGAATGCCAGCGTCAGCAGCAGCGTCGTCTTTCGGTGCGCGAGACACCAGCCGACCATCCGCCGGTATCGCCGCATAACCCGCGACGGCGCGTCATCGTGCGACGGTATCGGTTTGAGAAAGGCCACCGCCATCATCGGCGTGAGCAGGCGTGCCACTAGCAGAGACATCAGCACGGCCACCACCGCGGTCCAGCCAAACTGCTTGAAGAACAGTCCCGGCACGCCGCCCATCAGCGCAGTCGGCAGAAAAATGGCGACCAGCGTCAACGTGGTGGCCGTCACCGGCAGTGCGATTTCGGTGACAGCATCCGTCGCGGCCCGCAATAGCGGCTTGCCCATTCGCACGTGCCGCTCGATGTTTTCGATCTCGACAATCGCATCGTCGACCAGCACGCCGACCACGACCGCCAGCGCAAGCAAGGTCAACGTGTTCAGCGAGTAGCCGAGCCATTGCATCGTCGCGAAGGTCGGCAGGATCGACAAGGGCAACGCGGTCGCGGCCACCAGCGTCGCACGGCGATCGCGCAGGAACCACCACACCACCAGTACGGCAAGCAGCGCGCCCTCGTAGAGCATGTCCATCGAGCCGCGGTACTGCTCGCGCGTATAGTCGACCGTGCTCGAGATCAGTTGCGCGCTGAAGGTCGCATCCGCCGCGTGCAGACTGCGCAGCGCCTCGTCGACGCCGGCGGAGATGCGGGTCTCGTCGGCCCCTTTCGAGCGGTAGATGCGAAAGCCGACCACCCGGCGTTCGCCAAGCGTGGCGGCTTCGAGCGGTTCGGCGACACTGTCGCGCACACTCGCCACACGGTCCAGCGTGAGCCAGCGGCCATCGGCCAGCGCGATCGGAAAACGCGTGAGGCTGGACGCTTGCGGCACCGTGCCGACCACGCGCATCGACTGCTCCCCCTCGCCCAGCCGGCCGCGGCCGCCCGACGCGTCCATCTGCATCAGACGCAGCGCATGCGACAGATCGACTGCCGTCAACCCCGCCGACGTGAGCTTCGCCGGGTCCACCACGACCGCCACTTCGCGAGACACGCCGCCCACCCGCTCAATCCGTGCGACACCGGGCACTGCCAGCACCGCCTTGCTCACCGTATCGTCCACGTACCACGACAGATCGACTTCGCTGAGCCGGGAAGAGCTCGCCGCGAACGTCATGATCGGCTGCGAATCGCTGCGCACCGCGGTCACGACCGGCGGGTCCATGTCGGCCGGGAGGTCCGTGCGGATGCGATCGAGCGCGTCCTTCGCCTCGTTGAGCGCATCCGACAGGTTGCGGCCGATGAACAGCTTCACTTCGATATGCACCTGCCCGTCGACGATCGCCGTGGTCTGGTGCTTGATGCCTTGCAAGGTGGCGAGCGCATCCTCGGCTTTGCGCGCGACGTCCGTCTCAAGTTGCGCGGGCGCGGCGCCCGGCAACGACAACACCACGTTCAGCGTCGGCAGGTCGAGATCCGGCATGTCCTGCACCGGCAGACTCTGGAACCCCCACAATCCCGCGAGCGACAGGAAGATAAACAGCACGATCACCGGAATCCGATGATGAATCGGCCAGGAGGCGAAGTTCATTGGACAGTTCCGGTAAGCGTAGCGGGCAGCGTTGCGTCGCCTGGGATGACCGTGACAACGTCGCCCTCGTTGAGCAGGGACGCACCGTCGGCGACAAGCCGTTCGCTACCTGACAGCCCGCTCACGATTTCGACAGCGCGGCCATCGCGCCGGCCGGTTTGCACCTCGCGCAGCGTGACGCGTTGCACGCCGCCGCGCCCGACCACCTCCGCGACGTGGCTGCGGCCGTCATGCATCGCCAGTGCGGATCCCGGCACCAGTAGCGCGTCGCTGTCACCACGCACGATCTGGCCCGACACATACATGCCGGCGCGAGCGTGCGAACCCGCTTCGAGGTCCGCGTACACGATCGCCACATGCGATTGCGTATCCAGCGCCGGCGCGATGGACACGACCGTGCCGCCCGCCTTGCTGCCGTCCGGCAAGCGCACCACGACCCGCTGACCGGCCGCGATCGACGCCACCTCGGCGGGCGCCACCTCGGCCTGCCATTGCAACCGGTCCTGACGGATCAGTCGGAACAGTTCCTGGCCCACCGGCGCGACCAATCCGAGCGTCGCGCTACGGGCGCTGATCGTGCCGTCGTCAGGCGCAATTACGTCCGCGTTATGCAGGTCGACCTGACGCGCCTGCAATTGCGCACGCGCGGCTTGCTCCTGCGCGCGCGTCACGGCAGCCGTGGTCCGGTATTGCAGCAGGTCCTGCTTACTGATGCCGCCGCTGTCCTTCATCTCGAGCGCGCGCGCCTCGTTCGCACGCCCCTGCTCGGCCGCCGCTTTGGCCTGAGCCAGCGCCGCAGCCGCCTGCGCGACATCCGCCTGGAGCATCGTCGTGTCGTAGCGGGCCAGCAATTGACCGCGCCTGACCGTGCTGCCTGTATCGACGCGAATCTCGGCGAGACGCGCACCGGCCAGCAGCGAGCGGATCGACGCTTCCTGCCACGGCGCGATCGAGCCGGACACGGCCGCGCTGTCCGGTAGGCGCGCACGATAAGGGGCGGTAAGCGAGACCGTAAGCGCGCTCGCAGCTGGCGGTTGCGCTTGCGTAGCCGGACGGCGATGTAGCGCTACGCCCGCAAGACCCGCAGCCAGCAGACCACTCAGGAGCGCGCCAAGAATCACGTTGCGCCGGGTCGCCCACATGCCGCGCCAACGTACGACGCGGCGATTGAACGGCTGTGACATATCCTTTTACTCCGGGTGCATTGGTGTGGTGACGAACGCGGCCGCGTTGCCCGACGCGCGCACGATATCGATCCATGCCTGGATGCTGGCGCGCGCTGCATCGATGGCGGTCTGGTCGGCGGCCTCGCGTTGACGGCGCGTGTCTTCCAGCTGGAAGAGGTTGACCGCACCCGCCCGCCACTGCGACTCGGTTGCATCGAGCGTGGCACGCGCGGCATCGCGGGCACGGATCGCTGCCGCGAGTCGCTCGCTTGCATGGGACTGCTCGGCGAGCGCGTCTTCGATGTCCTGGGCGGTATTACGCAAGGTCGAATGCAAGGACGCGAGCGCGGCGAGATAGCGCGCGGTGGCGGCGTCGACCGAAGCCGCGCCACCGCCCGCATCGAAAAGGGGCGCGCTGATACCTGACATTAGCGACCAGCCCAGAAACGACAGCGTGCTGCCCGACGCCGAGATCCAGTTGCCCGTCAGTGCCGATGTGAGATTGATGACCGGCAGACGGTCGGCGCGCGCGACGCCGATCTCCGCATACGTCGCCGCGGCTTCACGCTCCGCCGCGATCACGGCCGGATGACGCGATAGCACTGTCGCGGGCAAGGCCAGCGCGACTTGCGGAACGCGCGGATAACCCGGCTCCTTGTGCTGATCTGTGGCAAAGCCCGTCAACGTGATGCGCGCGTCGATCTCCGTCGCCGTCAAACCGCTCAACGCGACCAGCGCGTCACGGTCCTTCACGCAACTTTCGTCCTGCGAGATCAGGCTCGCACGGGCATCCTCGAGGCCGCTGATCGCGCGGCTCCCGTCGACCGGAGGCGCGAAGCCGAGCGCGACGCGGCGACGCGTCAATGCAAGATCGCGTTCACGCGACGCAATGTCGTCGCGCTTCACTCGGAGGCCGAAGCGGCACGCCCGCAGCGACACCAGCTCGCCCGCAACCTGGCTCGACAACAGCAGCCGCGCGGACTGCGCATCGGCGTTGCGGGCGTCGAGCCGGCTCGCCGCGGCATCCTGTGCGCCGCGCAACCGTCCGAACAGATCGATTTCCCATGCGAAAGTGGGACCGCCCGTGATCGAACTGCCGACCTGGGTGGTGCTCGCGCCACTGCTCGACTGGATGCGGGCGCGGCCGCTGCTGCCATTCACGTTAATCTGAGGATGACTGAACGAAGTCTCCAGGCCCAGCGTGGCACGCGCCTCGGCGAGATGGGCGCTGGCCAGCGCCAGCGACGGGCTGCTGGTCAACGCGGACTCGATCAGGCCGCTGAGGACGGGATCGTCGAGCGCGGACCACCAGTCTTCGCTCGGTGGCAGCAGAAACGCCGGATTGCCCGACTGATTCGCCCATACCGGGTGATCGTTGAAATGCGCCGGCACGTAGGGCGACTGGGTCGAACACGCAGTGGTAGCGGCAAGCACGCAGCACGTAACAGCACGCGCGGCTTCATAAACAAAACGTTCAGCGAGCACCAGTTCGACCCCGCCGATGAACGCAACCCGACTGGGATATGACGGGCAACGCGAGGAAAATAATCGTCAGTTGGGTGCCATGCTCATCGGTCATCGCCATAACGCTCGTCGGTCGTGTAGAGCCCGCACCCAGGATCGTGCCGGCCGCGTGGCCGGACAATTCCCGCACGGGAGATGCTGCATCATGGCGGCTACCGACTTACCCGCCACTTACCGTCCCAGACCTCGCTCCGCTCGACGAGTTGCGCGTTACATCAATTCAAGCGCACCGACGCATGTGCGCCAGTGCAAAAGACGCACCGGCAGTAAGTGGCCGGTAAGTCTTCCGGTCGCACCATCGCATCGACTGTCCTTCGCCGCCGCCACTGCGCCGCATGGTTGGTACCCCTTTTGTCATTCCTGTACCTGGAGTCCCGCGATGAAACGGTGCGATCTGAATACTTTGGCGCTCGCCGCCACGGTGCTTCTTTCATCGGGATGCGCTACGGAGCCCGGGCGTATCGCCGGCGACCCGCTTGAACCGATGAACCGGACCATTTACTCGTTCAACGACAAGGTCGACACCTATGTGGCCAAGCCCACCGCGAAGGCCTACCAGAAGGTGATGCCGTCACTGGTGCAAACCGCAGTGCGCAATTTCTTCTCCAACCTTGACGATATCGGCAACTTTGCCAATGACCTGCTGCAACTGAAAGCGACGGACGCGAGCGAGGATGCAATACGCTTTGCGTTCAACTCCACCTTGGGGATAGGCGGTCTTATCGACTGGGCGACACCCGCGGGTCTGCCCAAACACCATCAGGACTTCGGGCTGACGCTTGCTCACTATGGCATACCGATCGGGCCATATCTGGTGATGCCGTTGTTCGGGCCGAGCAGCGTGCGGGATGTGAGTAACGTCGCCGTCGACAGCTTCCTCAACCCGTTCGCAGCAGCACCGGTTGCTGTCCAGGCATCCGTGGCCGGCACCCGCTTTGTCAGCGCCCGCGCTGATCTGCTGAGCGCGTCGAGTCTGCTTTCGCAGGCCGCGATCGATCCCTATTCGTTCACTCGCGACCTGTACCTGCAAAGGCGCCGCATGCTCTCGACGAAATCGAGTGACGCCGACAAGTTGCCGGACTACGCGGATCCCTCGCTTCAATAGAAGTGACGGCGGCGCCACATTCCAATCGTCGCACAGCCCTTTGCCGGCGCGCGCCTTGAAATGGCCGATGTCGGCGATCGCCCGGGGCAAGCAAATCCCGACCCTTCTCTGGAGATCACGCTATGACCGCCCTTCGTTTTACCGTGCCCCTTATCCTGCTCACCGCCGCGTGTTCGCCAGCGTGGCCGGATGCCAGCACTCATCTCCGGCAAACGGCGCAACCCGATACGCTCGTGCCCGCGCCAGTCGCCGTGAACGACCGGAAACACACCGCGCCACCCGCGAATGCGCCAGTTATTAGCGTCGGGGTGAGCGATCCCAACACGCAGCTGATCCTGCCGTGGTTCCTCACCGATATCATCAATGCGATCAATACGCGGACGTCAGCCAGCGATTTTCTGCGCACTGTCGGACAGGGTATCTAGTCTCTTTTGTCAGCCAATCCGTCGGAGAACAACGCGCGCTGTCGCTACGATGTTCAGCGCTTCGCGTAACTGCTTGATTTTTCCGTTTTCGACGTGGATGTAGCCAAAAAAAGGCTGACGGAACGGCCGCCGCGCCGCGACGACGAGCGCATCGCTTCGACATAGTTGTGAATGTGGTGTGCGCCAAACGTCCCACCGAGCACGTCCACCGCATAATCATGTCGGCAGGCAGCGATTCACCCACCTAGCACGTCCATCATCTGGGCATTCAAGCCATTGACGAAGCTGTGCTCACCGGGACCAGGATTCCCGCGGAACAGCTTTGCACCTTCAACCAGAACCTCATCCACGTCGGTTCCGAGGACAGCGATCGTTTCGTCGATGAAGGCATCAAGCGGCATCGCCTGTTCGGCTTCGCGGCTGTTCATGAGGTCCGTGCGCACCCAGGGCGGTGCGATCTCGAGCACGCGAACCTTCGTGTCCCGCAGCATAAAGCGTTGCGAGAGGATGTACGAATGCAGCGCCGCCTTGGTCGACGAATACACTGCCGTCACGGCCAGCGGAACGAAAGCCAGGACCGAGCTGGTATAGGCGACGACAGCGTCGTTCCTGGTCTTGAAGTGATCGATCAGCGCCGACGTCATGCGGATCGGCCCCATGAGGTTGGTCGTGATGGTGGACACCATCAGTGCATCGTCGATGTGGCCGCCCGCCTGGTCAGGCTGCATGATCCCTGCGTTGTTGATCAGCACGTTGAGATCGGGATAGTCCCCGATCAGTTGCGCCGCCACCCTCTCGATGCTGGCCGGGTCGGCAATGTCGAGCTCGATTGCAGCCATACCGGGATTCGCCGCCACCACCTCGTCGAGATGGCTGCGCCGGCGGCCGCCGATGATGACCTTGTTGCCGCGCTTGTGGAGCGCCTCGGCTAGCCCGCGACCAATGCCCGAACCGCCGCCCGTGATGAAGATCGTGTTTCCGGTGAGTTTCATGATCATTGTCCTGTTGAGGTTGCTGTAGGTGGGTTTGCGTGGTCAGGCAGGGAAGCGGTCGCCGAACATTGGCAGACCGCTCGCGGAATCGGCTCTCGTCGCTTCGTCCTGAAGGACGTCCCAGTGCTCGGCGAGCTTGCCGTCTTCAAAGCGGACGATGTCGGCTGCAATCCACGCGGCGGGCCTGCCGATCCCGGAGAAGCGGCCATGTGCGATGACATAGTCGCCCTCGGCCACGATCAGCTGGTTCTCATAGCGCGCGGTGTCGGGCAGCGCGCGAACCAGGTCGAACAGGCCGTCGCGTCCCGGCACGATATGGGCGCTATGCTGAATGTAGCGATCGGACCAGAAGCGCTCAGCTGCAGCGTAGTCGCGCTTGTTGAACAGGGTGTCGAATGCTTCCAGCACGAGCGTCTTGTTCTGTTCAGGAGTTGTCTTCATCATGTCGAGGTCCTCTTTGAAGATTCAGGTGGCGACGCGGTCAGGCGTCGGATAAGCCGTTGTGCCCCCTGCTGCCTGAACGCTCAGGTAAAGAAGGCTATACTTAAGACAATGGTGAATGACATTGTCATTGCGACGGATTGTGGGCGCCCGCCCCGGCAATGTCAATGGTGATCGACATTGTATTTTTCGATGGATCTTATTGGCTCGTTGTCGGCCGAAGAGAGGGGAAATGGGTGTTTCCAGGCAGCAGGCGGTTGAAAACCGGCGCGCGATCGTGGCAGCCGCCGAGAAGCTGTTTCGCGAGCGCGGCGTCGATGCAGTCGGGCTCGCCGAGCTGATGAAGGCGGCGGGCTTTACGCAGGGCGGTTTCTATAACCACTTCAAATCAAAAGACGCGCTGGTTGCCGCCGTGATGGAAAAGGCGATGGAAGAAGGGGGAGAGGCTTTTGCCTCCCAAATCGAAGACGCCAGGTCAGTTGACGCTGACCCGGTCAGGCAAAACATTCAGTGGTACCTGTCCCCCGAGCATCGCGCGGATATCGAGGCGGGCTGCCCCTTGTCAGGTTTTGTAGGCGACGCCCGCCGGTTCGGCGACGTGGCGCGCGACTCTTACGCACAAGGTCTCGCGGCGAACCTGGAACGATTCGCCAAGGTCATCGAGGAGACGGAGGGGCTCAGCAAAGGCAGCCGCGGGAAGGCGATCACTTTGTTCAGTCAGATGGTCGGTGCGCTGCTGCTTTCGCGTGCTGTTGCAGACATCGACCCGGCGCTCGCGGATGAAATTCTTGACGAAGGCCGCCAGCATCTCCTCGCCGCCGTGGACACGCAACCCGGAATTCAATCACGCAAACGCTCGCGCCGGCGGTAGCCCGATGCCCTTTTGGGCTCCGGGAGCTGCCATTGGATCCCCACCCGGGACACGCTGCTCGTGGCCGATAATGTTGAGCACGTTCTCGTCCGTTGCAAGCGTCTTTGACGTCCGAAGGACGGCAACACCCTCGCCGCGAAAAGGCGCGACCGCGGCAACGCCACAGCATCGGTCGAATGCAGGATCGGCGTCGGCGTCCGGGCCACGCCAGATGTCGCGTGCTATGCTTGGACCGCCAACGGATCTCCACGAAACAGACCTGTATCCGTGTCGACGACAAGGTAAGTGCCGTCCAAAACGCTGCACCGTTCGGCACGGGACCGAGCCGGACACGACCGCGATCGCTGACCATGGACTACCGTCATCTGCAACAGCGCAAGAGCCTGCACGGCCGCATCGTGAGGGAACTCGGCATGGATATCGTGAGCGGCAAGGTACAGCCGGGCGAGCGGTTGCCCGCTGAGGTTGTGCTGTGCGAGCGCTATGGCGTTAGCCGCCCCGTACTGCGCGAGGCGACGCGTGTGCTGGTGGCAAAAGGACTGGTCGTGTCGAAACCGCGTGTCGGCAGTGTCGTGAAGCCTCGCGCGGAGTGGCATATGCTTGACCCCGATGTCCTGTACTGGACGATCAACAGTGTTCCGGAAGGCGAGTTCTTCAGTTCGCTCCTGATCGTGCGCCGCATTATCGAACCCTCGGCGGCGGCGCTCGCCGCCACCGCAGCGACAAGCGACGATCTTGCGCGCATTGCATCGGCTTACGACCAGATGGAACGTGCGGAGACCGCAAGCGCGCTACTGGCTCCCGACCTCGAGTTTCACCGGGCAATCATGGCGGCCACACACAACGACCTGCTGTCCTATATCGGCAACATGCTGTCTCTTGCCCTGTCGGAATCGATCAAGCTGACGAGCCGACATCCCGAGACGCATGCGCTTTCGTTGCCGCGTCACAAGGCGATTCTCACTGCGATCCAGAGCCGCGACCCGCTGGGCGCGCGACATGCAAGCCTGGTCCAGCTCGACAATGCGCGCGCGGACGCCGAGAGCGTTCTGGAAGCCGGCAGCCAGTACCCGGCGTAACCCTCACCCGGACGCGGCGGCTGAGCCGAACCGTTGGGCAGAACGTAGCGGGCGCCTTCCGTTCGCCATGTCCCTCTCCTTCCAGACGCCAACTCGATAGTAATACTATTAAAGCGCCACATCGCGCAGATCATTTCGACAACGTATAACCTGCGGCCAGCGAGCCAGACCAGTCCCGTCATGGTGTTGCCCTGTACCGCCGGATGCGGATACGAAAAGCCGCGCTGCACCGCGCAAATTAATTAGTCCGACTAGTTAAGGGTATACATCGATTAATAGGTAAAAGGGCGTGATATAGGATTTTCTGGAGGGTAGTCGTGCGTACGCGCGTGCACGTGGGTTTCATGAAAGGAATGATGCCCGGCTCCGGTGCTTTTCTTGCCGGGGCTTTTCCTGCTTGCGCCGTCATGGACAGTGAAGTGTTCAACAACGAAGAGACGGGAGATCGAGATGGCGCAAGCGAAGGAAGACAAGGACGAAGTGCAGGGGATGCGTCGGGGATTGCTGCAGGGCGCGGGCCTGTCCGCAGCACTGGCGCTAATGGGTGGAATGATCACGCCGGCCCAGGCGGCGGAAGCCGGTCCATTCCCGGCGCACAAGCGATGGAAGATCGTATTCGTCAACCATGTCACAACGAATCCGTTCTTCGTTCCAACGCAATACGGCATTCAGGACGCGACCGCCTTGCTGGGGATGGACTTTCAATGGACCGGCTCGGCCAATGCCGACATCGGCGAAATGGTGAACGCGGTCAACGCGGCGATTGCCGGGAAAGCTGACGCAATCGCCGTACCGATCGTCGACCCCAAGGCATTCGACAAACCCATCCAGGCCGCGCTCGACGCCGGCATTCCGGTGTTCGCCTATAACGCCGACGCACCCTCGGGTTCCTCGAATCCGCGCCTTGCCTATATCGGCCAGGATCTTTATCTGTCCGGCTACCAGATGGGCGAGCGAATCGCGAACCTCATCGATAGCGGCCTCGTCGCGCTCTTTATCGCAACGCCGGGCCAGCTCAACATTCAGCCCCGGCTTGACGGTGCAGCGGCTGCAATCAAGAAATCGGGCAAGAAGATCGACGTGCAGACCATCGCAACCGGCGCGACGGTCAACGAAGAACTATCGAAGATCAAGTCCTTCTATCTCGGCCACCAGGATCTCAAAGGCATGTTTGCGGTGGACGCGGGCAGCACCCAGGGCGTTGCCGAGGTGATGAAAGAATCCAACCTGCCGTCTAAAGGCGTCCACGGCGGCGGCTTCGATCTGTTGCCGCGCACGGTCGATCTGATCCACGAAGGCTTCCTCGATTTCACGATCGACCAGCAGCCGTACGTGCAGGGTTTTTATACGGTGCTCGAGGCGTTTATCTTTCTCGCCTCCGGCGGGCTCGTTGGGCCGGCCAATGTCAACACGGGCCTGAAGTTCGTCACCAAGGGCACCGTCGATCCGTACCTGAGCACGTCGACGCGCTATGAAGGCAAGAGCACGAAAGCCCAGATCGTGCCACGCACAGGTGCGATCAAAGGGTGACGTCTTCCGTGACGGACGCTCAAAAATCCGCCAGGCGTCCGAGGCGCTGGTCAAGCGCGCTCGGGCGTTCCAGCGAGACGCGCATCTTTGCGGTTGCGCTGATCCTCAGCATCTACTTCGAGACAGTCAACCATGACTTCCTGCTGACCAGCGCGAGTCTTCAGAATCTCTCGCAGTTCATCGCCCCGGTGGCAATCATTGCCTTTGGCGAAATCATGCTGATGATCGGTGGAGAAATCGATCTCTCCGCCGGGATGGTCTTTGCGTTTGCGCCTTTCATCATGCACTTTGCCGTCGAGGCAGGCTTGCCCGCATGGCTTGCGATGCTCACCGGCGTCATTGCAGCAGGCCTCGTCGGGCTGATTAACGGTGCCGTGACGGTGTACCTGCGCATCCCATCCTTCGTGACGACGCTCGGCACGTTGTTCTTCGTGAACGGCCTCACGCTGACGATCTCACGCGGTACACCGGTTTCGCCACCGGAGAATTCAGCGTTTGCAGCGTTCATGGGCGAATGGGGTTACAGCGAGATCATCTGGACGCTTGCCATTGCCGCAGTCATGCACGTGTTGCTTCGTCATACACGCTGGGGTTTGCATACGATCGCGTCGGGAGCGAATCAGTTGGGCGCGAGCGAAGCGGGGATACAGGTCAGGCGCCTGAAGCTCGGCAACTTCATTCTCGCCGCGCTGCTTGCCGGCTTTACCGGGATTCTGGAGGGTTTTCGTATCACGTCGATCGATCCGCAAGCGGGCGGCAACCAGATCATGTTTCTTGCAGTTGCCGCTGCCGTGATTGGCGGCACGCCCCTCGCCGGTGGATCGGGCACGATCATTGGCGGGCTGATCGGTGCGGCGGTGCTCGGCATCCTCAACGACGGCTTCACGCTGATCGGCATCAACGCCTTCACCTTCAACATGATTCTCGGCGCGGCGATCCTCGGGGCCATGATCTTCAACATCCACGTGGTTCGTCTCGCGCGCAAGGGGGAGTTGTGATGTCCGAGGCGCTGGAGGTGCTGCGCGGCGAAGATATTGTCAAGCGTTTCGGCGCGGTCACCGCGCTCGACGGCGTGACGCTGACGCTAAGACAGGGCGAAATCCTTGGCATCCTTGGCGACAATGGCGCAGGCAAATCGACGCTGATCAAGATTCTGACTGGCTTTCATCAGCAGACCAGCGGCAAGCTTTTTGTAGGCGGCGAGGAGACGATGCTTCGCTCCGTTGATCACGCCCGTTCGCTCGGCATTGAATGCGTCTACCAGGATCTGGCGCTCGCCAATTCGCTGAGCATCTATCACAACATGTTCCTGAACCGGGAAATCATACGTCGCGGGCCGTTTCGTCTGTTGAACAATCGCGCAATGCGTGAGCGCGCCGCGGAGTGTCTTGAAGAAATCGGCGTGCATGTGCCTTCGGTCGACCTGCCCGTCGAGCAGCTTTCCGGCGGGCAGCGACAGGCTATCGCGGTCGCTCGCGCGGTCAATTCGAATGCAAGGATATTGCTGCTCGACGAACCGCTCGCCGCGATGGGCGCCCGCGAGGCCGGACTGATCATCGACCTGATTCTTCGGCTCAAGAACAAAGGGGGTCTGTCTATCGTCATGATCATGCACAACTACGCGCAGACGCTCGACATCGCGGATCGTGTGATGCTGATGCAGCGCGGACGGGTCACTTACCAGCGGGAGGCGGCCAGCACGTCGGTCGAGGAGCTGATGGATATCGTGCGACGCGAATATCGGGCGATGCGGACAACGATGAACTGAGACCGGACCGTTGCATGTCCGAGCATTCGAGTTAGGCGTGATCCACCCGCGCGTTCAAACGCGAATGCACGGTACACCTCTTTATGCAACAGTGATTTCGATGTTGGGCACTTCCGTGGTCGGCGACGCGCACCTAAAGTGAGTCCAGCTTTCCGGCGCAAGCCACTCCGCATGACGGCCCTGCGCGAAGCTTTCCTCATTCACTGGAGCAGACCATGTTGAACAGAACGTCCGCGGACACCCTCGCTGAATCGTCTCCTGCAACCAGGGACTCGCAATACTTCGAGTACACCTCGTCAGCCAATCCGATTGGCGCGAAGCTCATCTCGCGCGTGCCGTTCCGCAATTTCCCGCCTTCGCTGTACTCGAACGGCGCAACGCGTGTCGTGCCGCTTGACCTTTCGGCAGAACTGGGTTGCCCGGGCCCGGCGACCGGTCCCGGCTTGAGCGCCAATTTTCTGCGCATCAACACGGGCGACGAGTTGACGCTTGATCCGAATGCGACGTCGCAGATTTTTTACGTGATCAGCGGAGTCGGCAGCGTGACACAACGCGAGACGACATTCCCGTTCGCGCAGGGCGACTTTTTTACGCTGCCTGGCGGAGAAGCGGCTGTGCTGTCGGCCGACGCGAGCGCCACGCTCTACTACGTCAACGACGCCCCTCTTTTGACCTATCTCGGGACAACCGGTGTCCGCGCACGTTTTGCACCGACGCTGTATCCAGCCGCACGGGCGCAGGCCGAATTGCGCAAGGTCTCAGACGAAGCCAATGCAGGCCGGCGTAATCGCATCAGTGTGCTGATGGGCAACGTCAACTTTCCACAGACGCGTACGGTCACGCATGTTCTGTGGGCCATGTTCGGCATCGTGCCGCCCAACTCAATGCAGAAACCGCACCGCCACCAGTCGATTGCGCTCGACTTCATCGCCGGGGGCAACCCGGGCGTCTATACGCTGGTCGGTACCGAACTGGATGAGAACGGCGATATCGTGAATCCAACCCGTGTCGATTGGGAAACCGGGATGACGTTTGTTACGCCGCCGGGGTACTGGCATGCACATTTCAATGAAACGAACGACAACGCCTATGTGATTCCGATCCAGGATGCCGGCTTGCAGACCTGGCTGCGCACGCTCGACATCCGGTTCGCCCGCTAAGCCTGAAGCTTCAGTGCGAGTCCGTCGTCCCAGTACGGCGGCTCGCCAATCACGCCGGCATAGAAATCGACGAACGCGCGCACCTTCGACGAAACGATTTTCTTCGGCGGATAGACTGCCCAGATCGCCGGTTCGGCGCGCCCCGTGCGTGCCTCCCATTCAGGCAGCACGTGCGCGAGGCGTCCCTCACGCAGGGCCGTGCCCGCCAGCCAGGTCGGCAGCAATGCAACGCCGCAGCCGGCCAGCGCGAGATCCAGCACCGCCTCGGAGTCGTCCCCGCGGAAGCGTCCTTTCAATTCCACCAGCACGTGCTCCGGCGCTGTGTGCGTATTCCCCACGCGGGTGAACGACCATTTGTCGTCCGGCAGCAGGGACAAGCGAAGCGAATCGTGCGCGGCCAGATCTTCGGGGACGGAAGGCATCCTGTTCCGCTCGAAATAGTCGGGGCTGCCGCAAGCGACGCGCCGGTGCGAGGCAATACGTTTGGCCATCAATGACGAATCAGGCAGCACGCCGATGCGAATCGCAACGTCGATACCGGCTTCGATCATGTTGAGCGTTTCGTCGGTCGACACGATATCGAGGTCGATGTCCGGGTAGCGCTTCATGAATGCCGGGAGATGCGGCACGACGTGCCGGCGCCCAAATGCGGCGGGGATCGTGACGCGCAGTAGACCTTGCGGTGTGCGATTCAGCGACGACGTGAGCTGACGTGCGTCATCGAGCGCCTGTAGTGCGAGCAGCGCGTGCTCACGAAATACCCTGCCGCCCTCAGTCAACACGAGACCTCGCGTCGACCGGTTGAACAGGGCAATGCCCAGATCCTTTTCGAGCTCGCTCACGTAGCGCGAGACGGTCGAGGTTTTGACCGCCATTTCATGCGCGGTCTTGCTGAAGCTCTGCAGGTCCGCTGCGCAAACGAAGGCGCGTACCGCTGCAAAATAGTCCATGGCGTTTCTGGCGCGAATCGAGTGTTCTGAAAAGGACTTCACGACGTGAAGTTCGGAACCCGCTGAAGTCTTTACGCGAAAGACCTGGCGCATGTGGCAGAGCGGGGGTTCTGGTTTGTTGCTGGAGCGGGTAGTGTACTGGTCCAGCGCCAAGCACGCCAATCACCTCATCTTGACAACCACCTTGCCTTTGGTCCGTCCACTATCGACGTAGGCCATCGCCTCTCTGATCGAATCGAACGGAAAGATCCGATCCACGACTGGGCGTATAACCCCGGCATCGATGAGCGACGTGATCTGCCGTAGCTGATCTCCACTTGCCCGCATGAACAGGAACGAATAGCTGACTTTGAGGCGTTTAGCCTCTTTCCTGATTCGGTAACTCAGTAGAAGCATCGCCAGTCTGAGGAAGCGCGGCAGACCAAGCTCCTTTCCGAAGTCAGCGTCCGGCGGCCCCGAGATGGAGATGAGGCGTCCGCCGGGTCTCAGCACACGAAGGGATTTGCGCAACGTCGCCGCGTCCAGACTATTTACCGCCGCGTCATAGTCGGCAAGCATCTTTTCGAAGTCGTCCTTCCTGTAGTCGATGACAACGTCTGCACCGAGGCGCTTCACCCATTCCACGTTCGCCGTGCTCGTTGTCGTCGCGACGAACGCACCCAGATGCTTCGCCAGTTGGATCGCAAACGTTCCGACGCCGCCGGAGCCTGCATGGATGAGAACCTTTTGTCCTTTTCGGATCTGCGCTTTTTCGATCAACGCTTGCCACGCAGTGAGGCCAACCAGCGGAATCGAGGCGGCCTCTTCCATGGTAAGTGTGTCCGGCTTGCTGGACAAGTCCGCTTCTTTCACTGCGATCAGCTCGGCAAACGCGCCAATCCGATCTTTATCCGGCCGCGCGTAGACTTCGTCGCCGACCTTGAACTGCTGCACGCGCGGTCCAACTCGCACAACGACGCCGGCCACATCGTTGCCGAGAATGAGCGGCAAGCGATAGGGCAAAATGAATTTGAATTCGCCGTCGCGTATTTTGGAATCCAGAACATTCACGCTTGCGGCGTGGACCTGGATCAAGACGTCGTCGTCGCGTAGTTGCGGCTCCGGCACCTCGCCGATACGCGCGCCATCCTTCTGTCCGTAGCGTTCAAGAATGAATGCTCTCATGATGTTTTCTGATCCCCTGATATGAGCTGGCGTTCGATGTCTCTTCACTCTTGCAAAAGAGCGTTCACCGACTGCGACGCAGGTATCGTGTCGAGTCGCAGATCTTTACGAAGCCCGGCATCCACGAGACCAGCCGGCGCGAATCTGCGCAGCATTTGCAGGCGGCTCGCGAGCGCACCGGCTGGGTAGCGCAGCTTCGGCTTCGCTGCAACTGCCGCCTTCAACACGACTTCAGCCACGACCGAAGGCTCCGTCGCCGTCGCCATCACCTCATTGATCCGCTTGCTGACGACCGCGCGGGCTTCGTGATACGCATCGAGCCTGGCGTCCGGTTCGAGGAAGTTCGCGTCGAACGGCGTCTTCGTATAAGCCGGCTCGATCACCGACACACGGATGCCCCACCCGCGCAATTCGTGATCGAGCGATTCGGAATAGCCTTCAATCGCATGCTTCGTTGCGGCGTAGAGCGCGCCGTACGGCATGGGCACGAAGCCCAGCACGGAGCCGATGTTGATGATGCGGCCGCTTCCCTGCCGCCGCATGTAACGCACAACCGCGCGGGTCATGCGGACGACGCCAAAGAAGTTGGTATCGAAGATCGACTGGGCTTGCGCAATCGAGCTTTCCTCGGCTCCGGCCGGCGCGAGGCCGAAGCCGGCGTTGTTCACGAGCAGATCGATGCGGCCGGCTCGTCGCAAAACCTGGGCGACGGCGGCGTCGACGGATTCATCGCTGGTGACGTCGAGCGTCAGCATGTCGAACGGATGGCGGCCCGTGGGGCCTGGCCGCCGGCTGGTGCCGAAAACCTTGTAACCGGCCTCGCTCAGCCGCTGCGCGGCGGCTTGTCCGATACCCGAAGACGCCCCTGTCACAAGCGCGATACCCAAATGCTTTTTGTCGGTCATTTCAAGCTCCATGTGCGGCACGTTCGCGTCACTATCAAATTGAAATCGACTATACTGGCAAATCGAAGCCATGTCACTATCAAAATAGTATGGACGACATTAATTTGTGCGATGACCCGTGTCCCATTGCGCGCAGCCTGGCTGTCGCAGGCGACGCGTGGAGCATCCTTATCCTGCGCGACGCCCACTCAGGTCTGACGCGCTTCGACCAGTTCCGCAAAAGTCTGGGGATTGCGCCGACGATGCTGACGCGGCGCCTGGCCGCGCTGGCGAAACAAGGTCTGCTGGAGAAGCGCCGCTATTCCGAGCGCCCGCCGCGCGACGAATACGTGCTGACGGCTGCGGGCCGGGATTTCCTGCCGGTGCTGTTCATGATCGGTGCATGGGGACGGCAACACCGCGGGCATGGCAAGCTGGTTCGCTTCCTGGATGCCGAAACAGGAACGGAGATCAAGGCCGTTGCGGTCGATGAGGTCACCGGGGCGAGGATCGGGACACGTCCAATACGAATCGTGAATCCAGACGAAGATTAAGGAAAGGATTGCGCGGCTGCCCGGAACACTCCCCGGCATCGAGCGCATGCGTCAGCCAGCGGGGCTAGCACCGACGGCCGCTCCGGGAAGCACGACGATTTTCCCGCGCCTACCGCGGTCAAATGTTGCCAGCACAGCGTACAGCGCATGGCGGGTTCGGAAGACAACCAGCGTCATCCGGCCAATCGGGTAATCGCTACTCGGCTGCCCGCTTGCTCGCGCAGACGAAACTTCTGGATCTTCCCTGTAGCGGTTTTGGGCAATTCGCCGAAAATTACGCGACGCGGGCATTTGAAATGGGCCAGTCTCTCCCGGCAGAACAAGATTACGTCCTGCTCCATTATGTCGGGGGCATCCGGCTTCAGTTCGATAAAGGCGCAAGGCGTCTCACCCCATTTGTCATCTGGCTGCGCGACCACGGCTGCGTTGAGCACGCCCGACATGCGATAGATGACCTCTTCCACCTCTACAGATGAGATGTTTTCTCCACCCGAGATGATGACGTCCTTGGAGCGGTCTGTGATCTGGATATAGCCATCGGGATGAACTACGGCAAGATCTCCGGTATGGAACCAACCGCCGGCAAAAGCTTTTTCCGTTGCGTCGGCATTCTTCAGGTATCCCATCATCACAGTATTGCCCCGGACCAGAACTTCGCCGCAGGACTGGCTATCGGCCGGTACCGGTTCGAGCGTCGCAGGATCGGCGACCGACATTTTCTCGAACGCTGCTGCACGTACGCCTTGTCGCGCTTTCAATTTCCCTTGCTGCTCCGGCGGCAACGTATCCCACTCGTCGTGCCATGCACAGCTGATGGGTGTGCCGGAGATCTCGGTAATTCCAAACACGTGGTCGACGTCGAAACCCATCGCGCCAACGGCTTCCAGAACCGCTGCCGGCGCCGGCGAGCCGGCGGTAAGGACGCGCACACGACGCGGCAGCGGCTGCCGTTCCGATTCCGGCATACTCGCGATGCCTGCGAGGACAATCGGTGCCGCACAAAAATGGTCGACGCCATGGTTCGCGATCGCAGAAAGAACATTTGCCGCATTGACCTTTCGCAGGCATACGTGCGTTCCCGCCGCGGCAGTAATCGCCCATGTGAAGCACCAGCCGTTCGCATGGAACATGGGAAGCGTCCACAGGTAAATCGGCGCACGCGGAAGAGGCCAGTTCGTCATCTGCAGCAGGCTCATCAGATACGTGCCGCGGTGGCTCGGAACGACGCCTTTCGGATCCCCGGTTGTACCCGAGGTGTAGTTCAAGGCGATCGGAGTCCACTCATCCACGGGGCCGCAGCCGGCAAACGCCGGGTCGCCGCTGGCCAGCAACGACTCGTAATCAGTTTCGCCGATAGCGGTGCCCTCAGGCGCTTCGTGATCGTTGATGTCGACGAGACGCGGCGGATTGGGGACTGACTGCAACGCTTTTTCGACCAGCGCAGCAAATTCGCGGTCCACCAGCAGGAGCTTGCATTCGCCGTGGCGCAGAATGAACGCGACACCGTCAGCATCGAGGCGGCAATTGATGGCATTGAGCACGGCTCCAGAGAGCGGCACGCCGAAGTGGGCCTCGAGCATGGCTGGCGTATTCGGTGCGATGATCGACACCGTATCGCCCGGTTCGATCCCCAACTGAACGAGCGCCGACGCGAGACGATAGCAACGCTCGCGGGTCGTCGCCCACGTCTGCCGGAATTCGCCGTGAATGATCGCGGTTCGTTGCGGATAGACGTCGGCGGTTCGATCCAGGAAGGTCAATGGCGTCAACGGAACGTGATTTGCCGGGTTCTTCTCGAGTCCTCGAGAATAGGCCTTTGCACTCATGACTTTGTCTCCGTTCATTCATTATAGAAAGTACTGAAATCGCTCACTGGGACGCGGTCCGTCACCAGCGAATTCTCGATACAGTCGTGATCGGCATAGCCGAGGCTCATTCCGCAGACCAGCATCTGGTTGTCGGGAATCGACAGTTCGTCGGCGATGACGCGGTGGAACTTGTTGAAAGCCGCCTGCGGGCAGGTGTCGAGGCCCCGCGCCCGGGCAGCAAGCATGACGCTTTGCAGGAACATACCCGTGTCCAGCAGACTTCCTTCACGCATGACCCGGTCCACTGTGAAAAACAGGCCGACGGGCGCATCAAAGAAGCGGTAGTTGCGACCGTGCTGGATGTGCATTCGCTCCTTGTCGCCCTTCTCGATGCCCAGCAACCCGTACAGGTTCCAACCTACCTCGCGCCGGCGGCCCACATACGGCGCGATCCATTCTCGTGGATAGTAGTCGTAGGGCTCGTCAAGGTCTGAACTGCGGGCGGGATCGTCATTGATCTCGTTGATGGCGGCAGACAGGCGCGACTTCATCGCGCCTGTCACTACATGCACATGCCATGGCTGGATGTTGACGCCGGTGGCGCTGAAACGGGCGACCTCCAGGATGGACTCGATGTCCTCGCGGGCAACGGGTGTGGGCAAGAAGGCACGGACGCTGCGCCGGGTGACGAGCGCCCAGTCGACGGCTCGACTTACGTCGATAAGCGAGCTGAAAGGAGGAGGAGATAGACGGTCCATTTTTTTCTGCATGTTGAGAATTTACTGCGGCGTGGACTTGGTTTTTTCGAGTGAAGACCTGCAATAGTGGTCCTCTTCGAACAAACGAAGCTCGCCCATTAAGCAGCGTGCGACAGACACCTCAGCGCCCTGCGCTGCTTTGAACTCCGGCGATAGGCGCGCTCTCTTCGTGGTAGGAATCGGCACGCGCGTGATCGATCAGCGTCACGGCCATTGCACCGATAAGGCCAGCCAGGCCGATTGCCATGAAGTTCTGTTCCAGCGGCAGCTTCAAGGAGACGAGCCACCCGATGAGCACGGGGGCCACGATCGCGCCGATCCGGCCCACGCCAGAAGCAAGGCCAACACCGGTAGAGCGGATCGCATGAGGATAGAAGCCACCTGCATAAGCATAGGCAAGCAATTGAGTGCCGAGCGTCGATGCGCCCACAACGAACACAACGACAAACAACGACACTGTCGATTTCGTGTACCCCATCAGTGACAGCGCAACCGCCCCGACGACGTAGAACGCGATCAGCACCCGTTTGATGTTGACCCTGTCGCCCAGCCAGCCGCCGAGGATCGCACCCGCGATGGCGCCGACATTGAAGACGATCACGAAGTTCAAAGCTGAACCCAGGCTGTATCCAGCCATTGCCATCAGCTTGGTCAACCAGGAGCTGAGTGCGTAGACCATGAAAAGGCCGGTCATGAATGCGACCCACATCATCGTGGTACTGAAAGCTCGCCCATCCTGGAACAGTCGTCGCACCGAAGCGTCCTTGCTTTTGTCCGACGAAGGTTCTGCAAACTGCTCCTGTCCACTCAACGGATAGTCGGGCACCAGGCGCTTCAGGAGCGTGCGCAGTTCGTTGTGTCGGCCACTTTTGACCAGAAAGGTCATCGAATGGGGCATCGTTTTAACGATGAACGGAATCAGCAGGAGAGGCAGGCCCGCGGCAAAAAAGACGGATTGCCAGCCATAGCTGCCGATAAGCTGTTTTGCGGTCAGCGCCACCAGAATTCCGCCAACGGAATATCCCGCGAATACTAATGTCACCAATCGTGTGCGCAGCGCGTTAGGCGAGAACTCCGCCATTTGCGCGGTGACAATCGGCAAGACTCCACCGATGCCGACGCCAGCGATGAATCTCGTTACGCTGAAACTGAGGGGATCGTTCGTCAGCCCGGCGACTGCGGTGAAAAGACTGAACAAGGCCACGCAAACGCACATCATCATGGGTCGACCGAAACGGTCAGCCAGCGTGCCAAGGAAAATCGCCCCGAGCATGACGCCAAAAAGTGCCGATCCGGCCATGATGCCGGCACTCGTCGCGTCGATGCGCATGCCCTTCATGATCGATGGCAGCGCTGCACCCACTACGGCGAGATCGTAGCCGTCGACTATCAGCATCAACATGCACCAGAACAGGACCAGCCTATGCAAACCATTGAATCTGGCTTGGCCCGCGAGTGAATGAACATCGATGTGGTTCAAGTTTGTCTCCTTTGGTTTAATGTCGTGGGCGAAGTCCACGCGGGCTCTAATGGCGTCGTCGACGAGGTTGCCCTGGCGCGCCCGGGTTGACCGTCGCTGCTGGGCTGTAACCAGTGTCGGGCCGAGGCTGCTGGCAGTCCATGTCCATTAACTTCAACATGGATGAGGTCGCGGAACACCCGCGTTTTCAGGTCCGGGGCTCTCGCGGAGCCAACTCCGGTTACTTTGCGCAACCGGGCGCGAGGCTTGTTCTGATTTGCCGAACGCGACTGCAGTGTCAGGCTGGTTGGGACACCAATCCATGTCCGCCGACCTCAGTTTGCGTGAGGTGTGTGGACACGCGGTGCTTTCATTGCGCTTCGTGCTCGACCTCTCCATCACCCGGAGAATCGAGTGAATGTCAGTGGAATGCCGCTTCGGACAACGCTATGAGTTCCAACGTTAAGAGTTCACCCTGCCATGCCGGTACATTCCCGGACTGGCCCCCGTCCACTTCCTGAAGGCCCTGTGAAAAGCACTGGTTTCCTGAAATCCAGTCCGCACAGCGACTTCGGCGACCGTGAGAGAACTGCTGGAAAACAACTCGATGGCGATGTCACGGCGCAATTCGTCTTTCAGTTGCCGATAGTTCGTGCCTTCGGCCAGCAGGCGGCGTTGCAGCGTGGCCGCGGACAGATTCAGCAATCGCGATAGCGCGTCGAGGTCAGGCCAGTCGTCGGGGGCCTGGTTTCTTAATCGGCGTCTTACCAGGGCCGTAGTGCTGGATTCGTTGCGATATTTGACCAGGATATTGGCTGGTGCGTTGTGCAGAAATGCACGCAGGCTCTCTTCCGTCTCGGACAGTTTCAGGTCGAGGAAACTGCGATCGAACCGGATCAGGGTCTCCTCTGCGGAGAACGTCACATCCTCGCAGAAGCGCATCCGGTAGTCGCTGTCGTCGATTGGCGCCGAAGCGCGGAACCTCATCTCGATCAGCGGAATCCGTCTGCGTGCGAGCCAGCACGCAAGGCCGTGCACGAGGATGAACCACGTCCCGTAGGCAAAGAGGCGGCGCGTCCGCCCATCGTCATGCAGGATGATCAGTGCATGCTCGCCTTCGCAGCGCAACTCCCCATGAATGTCGTCGAGAACGGCACGCAGGAACTTCAGCATGCGACGCAGCGCGTGTTCCAGATTCTCGGCATGCAGCACGGCGTGACACATCAGAGCGTAACTGCCCCGCCGCAGTGCGTGGCTGTCGAGACCAAAGAACTCATCGTCCATCAAGTCGGCCAGAGCCGCCCACAGGCGCGAAAAGGCTAACGCCGGCACACGGGCTCTCGGCGCATTCAACAATTCCGCCGCGATTCCAGCGTGCTGGAGAACCGCCGACACATCGAGATTACGTTGCGTGGCAACGAAAATTGCTTCGCGCACGAGGCCAATAGATGTTGTGCCCTTGTCTTGAGCGTCATTCATGGTCAGGGTCCACCTACAGAAAGTGCACTGATGTTAATCGCTGCCGCGCGCAAGTGAAACCCGGTATGACTGAGCACGAGCAGTCATCGGCCGAGGAGCGCTGGTGAGCGACGCAATCCCCGCACGATATGTCCGAAAGGCGCACGCATGAAGAGGTCTATGGGCATGGGCATACTTTCGCGTGCCGCTTATTATGACCAGCCAGTTGATCGTCGCGAATATGGCTTTGTCGGCCGGGGTCATGCAACGTGCCGGTCCCATCACATGACCGTCCAACTGGATGCATGTCTGCGGCATTCAGTGCTCACAGCGAAGCACGGGCCCGGAGCCTTGCGCGTCAGGGTGGTCACTTCCAGGAGACAGAAGTGCAGATTCAAGGGAAAGGTTTCGTCGTCACAGGTGGCGGCTCAGGGCTCGGCGCAGCCACGGCGCGCCGTCTGGTGGCGGGCGGCGCCTGCGTGCTGCTGATAGACCTCGACGACGACGCCGGTACTGCGCTGGCGGCGGAACTGGGCGGCAATGCCCACTTCGCCAGGGCTGACATATCCGACGCAGCCGGCGCTGAGCGTGCGTTGGCCGCGTTTTGCGACACCTTCGGCCCACTCCATGGCCTGATCAATTGCGCAGGCGTTGCCCCCGCCGAGAAAGTGCTCGGACGCGAAGGCCCGCACCAGCTAGAGAGTTTCGCGCGCACCGTTCAGATCAACCTGATCGGCGCCTTCAACATGGTACGGCTGGCCGCAGCCTGCATGGCCGGGAACATGCCCGAGACCGATGGCGAGCGCGGGGTCATCATCAATACCGCCTCGGTTGCGGCCTTCGATGGCCAGATTGGGCAAGCAGGCTACGCTGCCTCCAAAGGCGGTGTCGTGGCGATGACGCTGCCTGTCGCGCGGGAATTGGCCCGTCATGGCATTCGCGTGATCGCCGTCGCGCCCGGAATCATGGAGACGCCGATGCTCAAAGGCATGCCAACAGAAGTCCAGGACGCCCTTGGGAAGATGGTTCCCTTTCCCGCGCGCCTTGGTCGGCCAGAAGAATTCGCGGGCCTAGCGCTGCATATTCTCGAAAACACCTACCTCAACGGCGAGGTGATTCGCCTTGATGGCGCCATCCGCATGGCGGCCAGGTGAACTCAGCGCCTGGAGTGCACATCGCTATTGCTGCTGCCGCCGTGCTCGAGTTGCCCGAGTCGCCGAATCCGACTGGCTCAGGTGATTCATGCACAACGACACTTTCCTCACCCCTTGCAACGCCGCCACGAAGCGGCGGATGGAGACTCGCATGCCTGCCTCTTCGAATTCAAACGATTCCGTCGTGATCGTCGCTGCTGCCCGTACGCCGCTGGGTGGTTTCCAAGGTAACTTCGCTTCACTGACGGCGCCTCTGCTGGGCGCCAACGCCATCCGGGCCGCAGTGCAACGTGCCGGGCTGCAACCCGACGCCGTAGATGAGGTGCTCATGGGCTGTGTGCTGCCCGCAGGCCTTGGCCAGGCGCCCGCGCGCCAGGCGTCGCTCGGCGCGGGTTTGCCGGTATCAGCGGGCTGCACCACGATCAACAAGGTCTGCGGCTCGGGTATGAAGGCAACGATGCTGGCGCACGATCTGCTGCTCAGTGGAAGTCAACAGGTGATCGTGGCCGGCGGCATGGAATCCATGAGCAACGCACCCTACCTGTTGCCCAAGGCCCGCTCGGGCCAGCGTCTGGGACACGGTCACGTACTGGACCACATGTTCTTCGACGGGCTGGAGGATCACTACAGCCCCGCCTCCGGCGGCCGCCTCATGGGCACTTTCGCCGAGGACTGCGCGCGCCACTTCGATTTCACGCGCGAGGCGCAAGACGCCTTTGCTTCCACCTCTACGCTGCGCGCGCAGCAGGCGCAGCGCGACGGCTTGTTCCAGTGGGAGATTGCGCCGGTGGACGTGCCGGGTCGCAACGGCGAGATACTCGTCGACCAGGATGAGGCGCCAGCGAAAGCACAACTGGACAAGATCCCGAAGCTCAAACCCGCCTTTGGAAAGGACGGCACAGTCACCGCGGCGAACTCCAGTTCCATCTCCGACGGTGCAGCGGCCCTGGTTCTAATGCGCCAGTCGACCGCGCGCGAGCGTGGCTTATCGCCGCTGGCCGTTATCCGTGGGCACGCCACACACTCTCAGGAGCCAGCCTGGTTCACCACTGCGCCCGTGGCTGCGATCCAGAAGTTGCTAGCCAAAGTGGGGTGGCAGGCGAGCGATGTCGACCTCTGGGAAATCAACGAGGCATTCGCCGTGGTAGTCATGGCCGCGATGCGCGAGCTGGCGCTTCCGCATGAGCGCGTGAACGTGCATGGCGGTGCTTGCGCGCTGGGTCATCCGATCGGCGCTACCGGCGCGCGCCTTATCGTGACGCTGCTCGGCGCACTCCGGCAGCGCGGCGAGAGGCGAGGCGTGGCGAGTCTGTGCATCGGCGGCGGCGAGGCCACGGCGCTGGCAATTGAGATCGTCTGAGCAACATCATCGGCGCTTAACGCGAACCGGGAGCCGATCGGGTTGGAACTGGCTCTCACGGATGCTGACTGGCTGATCGCTGGCGAAGGTCGGTCGGATACTCGTGGGCTGCGCGGCAATCGTCCGCTTGTTCCGGCCGACACGCGTCGCCTGTTAATGCTCAGGCTTGGCTAGCGTCCGGTGCAATCGACGCGTCGGTGTTTGCGTGTCTCGGCGAAATCTTTGCGGGAAGATTCGCTCACGGCATAGGCCCCATCACCAACACCTCGCCATAGAGGTCATTGTGACGTTTGCTGCAAGACCCAGCCGAACAAATGGCCCGGCACCGATATCTGCCGTCTCCGATTCACAGGGCGGGCGAGTGTTCGCCGTATGGACAGACGCACGTAACGCCAGCCCCTGCACTGCAGTAGACGCGTATCGCGCTGCTTTGGCGGCGGGGGGCAGTGCGACGGCGCCTAACGTCATCACCCAGTGTCCAAAGGCGTTTGGCAACACCGATATCTATTTCAGCAGTGTGAATTATTAAACCTGAAGGGCCGCCGACGGCTGTCTTCGGCCCATCCCTCGCGAACAACGACTTCATGCTACGCCGATTGCCGGAGACGTAACGCACATGCGGTCCGATGCTCATTCCGGGTGCCCAGTCGGGTTTCGCGCGTCGACCTCGGCAAGCAGCCGCAGATCGGCAGATGCGTAACTGCGACGACTGACGAACGGCTGTTGTCGGAGCGAAAACCGCCAGTTCGAGTGGCAGCGCGATGGTCGCTTATGGGTCGGGTTTTGCCGGATGCGTCGCACTCACATTGCGTGCATGCGGCCCTTCCCGCTTCAATGGCTGTCTGAAACATGACAGGCATTGCCAACATTCCTTCAACCGATCTTCCCGGCCACGATCGAGTTGACGCCCCGATACGCAGATCGCGAATCGAAACAACATGAAAGGTTCCTGACGCCAATCATTCATACGTGCGTGATTGAATGATTGGCGCTTGTTGTAATGCAACCACCGCGTGCCCCTCTGTTGTCGGATCGGATCAGTGTTGTGAAGCAGTTTAGATAAGCCATCCCGGGCGCCGCGGTTATCTTTGGGTAACAAACACTACTGGGAGCCACACAATGCTTTGGCATCGGATTGCCTTTATTTCGCTCACGGCTGTCGCGCTCGCGACGACGGCTGCATGGAGCGCCAGCGAAGACCACGACGGGGACCGGCATGACTCCCGGCGCAATGATGTCCATACAGCCACACCCATTAAGCATCTGATAGTGATCTACGGCGAGAACGTATCGTTCGATCACTACTTCGCGACCTACCCGCATGCGGCAAACCCGTCTGGAGAACCGGCGTTTGCAGCGCAAGCCGGCACGCCGGAGGTGAACGGTTTATCCGGCACGTTGTTGACGGCCAACCCGAACTATACGAATTCCGCCAATGGCACGGGCGCGACCAATCCGTTCCGTCTCGATCGCACGCAGGCGGCCACAGCCGACCAGAATCATGCGTACACGGCTGAGCAGCAGGCATACGACAACGGCAACGCAGACCTCTTTCCGAAATACACGGGCCACGGCACTAGCGGCGGCGCCGGCGCGTTCGGCACGACTGGGCAGGTGATGGGTTACTACGACGGCAATACCGTCACGGCGCTCTGGAACTATGCGCAGAACTTCGCAATGAGCGATAACGCCTATACATCGACATATGGTCCGTCGACGCCAGGTGCGCTCGAAGTCGTCTCAGGACAGACCGATGGCATGAAAGTCGTCCTGACGTCGAAGCAGCCCTCGACGGCCGGCTCGTATTATGTCAACGACGGCCAAGGCGGATTCACGATGATCAACGACGTCGATCCTGCCTACGACCTGTGCTCGAGCACCACGGATGCCGCGCAGATGGCCGGTAGGAACATCGGCGACCTGCTCAACGCGCGCAACATCACGTGGGGCGGCTTCATGGGTGGTTTCAATCTGTCGACCACGAACAGCAACGGAACGACAGGATGCAAACGCAGCACAACGTCACAAGTGATCGGTGCCGCCACGGCCGACTACATTCCGCACCACAACTGGTTCCAGTACTACGCGTCGACGTCAAACCCGCAACATCTGCGCCCCAGTTCGGTGTCGGCCATCGGGCATACCTACGGGGCAAATCGCTCGACCGTCGATCCCGCGAATCACCAGTACGATATCGACGATTTCTATAGCGCTGTTCAAGCTGGAAATTTCCCTGCGGTTAGCTTCCTGAAGGCGCCTGCCTATCAGGACGGTCACGCCGGGTACTCAGATCCGCTTGACGAGCAGGCGTTCGTTACGAAGGTCGTCAACTTCCTGCAACAGCAACCGGATTGGCGTGACACGGCCGTTATCGTGGCATGGGATGACTCCGACGGCTGGTACGACCACGCATACGCGCTGCCGACGAGTGCCTCGTTCGACTCGGTCGCGGATCAGTTGAACGGCCCAGGTATCTGCGGCTCAGGTACTGCACCCGATGGTTTGAACGGCAAACCTGTGAACGGCCGGTGCGGTCCCGGTACCCGCATCCCGTTTGTTGTGATTTCGCCATGGGCGAAACAGAACTACATCGACCATACGCTGATCGATCAGTCGTCAGTGGTGCGCTTCATCGAAGACAACTGGCTCGATGGCAACCGGATCGGCGGCGGCTCGTTCGACGCGAAGGCGGGCAGTATCATGGGTATGTTCGACTTCAACCGCCGCCACGATGAGCGCCGGGAGACCAGGCTCTACCTCGATCCGGCCTCTGGCTTGCCCGTCAAGACGCCTCCATCCATCTGACGCGTAACGCCTGTCCTTCCGACGATGAATGTCTTGTGCCACAGCCCGCTGTCGCCGGGCTGTGGCAGTTTCCGCTATGCGCAGGACATGTCACGACCCACTGCCGCCGGTCGACCAAGTGCCCCTTCGACGGCAGCGGGTCAGCCTCCTAGTATTCGTTCATCCGATCCACGACATTTTGAAGCGGCCGACCGGTAAGGTGTTGTTGCAAATTGGCGAAAAGCAATCGCATCGTTTCTGTCATGTAAGTGGTTGGGTCGTCCGCACCTACATGTGGATTGATCATCAGGTTCGGGCAGGACCATAGATGTGACGATGGGGGCAACGGCTCTTGCGGCAGCACGTCCAATATCGCGCCGCTCAGTCGGCCATTCTTTAGCAAGTCGACGAGCGCACCGTGATCCAGAACGTCCGCTCGCCCGATATTCAACAATGCTGCCGATTGCTTCGCAGCTTCCAATACCGAACGGCTGACGAGGTTCCGTGTACCGGAAGTCAGCGGCGTAGCGATCACGACAAAGTCGGCGAATTTGACCGCTTCGTGTAGTTGGCTCGGCAAATAAACACGCTCGACGCCGGGTACGCTCATGCCGGAACGCCGTACGCCAAAGACTGTCATGCCGAGCGTGCGGCCAGCCGCCACTGCTGCCTGCCCCATGTCACCAAGCCCGATTACCAGGAGAGACTTTCCTCGAATAAGCGGTGTAAAAACCTGCTCCCACTGCGCCCGCCGCTGGTGCCACACTATTTCCGGGAGACGCGCGTTGAGTGCGAGCAAGGACATGATCGTGAATTCGCGTGCCTTCTCTACGTGTACCCCGCTGTTGTTGACTAGCTGGACGTTCGCCGGCAGCCAGTTCAACGGCATGACGTCTTCCACGCCTGCATCGATCAGGTGAATGAATCGTAGATTGGGCGCAGCCGCGGCCAGATCACCACGCGGAAACCGCGGATCGCAAATGACGCCCGCCGATGTAACGAGCACTGTCGCAGTCGATAAGCTGCTGGCGAAGTCTTCCAGATCGCTACCGACGGTGAACCGCACTTCGCCCGGCAGCGCGGCATTGCTCGAGCGGGCGGCGTCGACGAGTTCAGGTGTAAGCCAGAACGGGCGGGGCTTGGAGGTCGTATTTTCCAGGTGGACGCGCATCTATCGTGTTCCTTCTATTGAGTGGTCCGCACCATAAACTTTCCTGGTTGACGGTGCGCGGCCGCGAGAACAGGCAATCGCGTTACGAGCCGTGCTCATTGCGTCAGTCTGTCGTAAATCCACTGCGCGCTCGAAAGCAGGCGATGGTCCTCGCCCCAGCGGCCGACTAGCTGCAGTCCCACTGGGAGCCCGTTGCTGCCACGCGTGAACGGCAAATGCACGCAGGGCAGTCCTAGCAAAGTCCAGCCGCGGCAAAACAGCGGATCGCCGGTTGCGTCGACGCCAACTGGCGCTTCACCCGCAGCACTGGGCGCGAGCAGCACGTCAAAGCGGTCGAAAAGGGTGTCAATGCGATGTCTTGCGCGTTCGGTACGCACGAGGTTCGCTGCGTGTGCGCCACCGGAAATCACGCTGCCGCTGTCCAGTTGAGCCTGCAATTGAAGGCTAAGCTGATCCCGGTGATGCAGCCGCTCAACGCTTAGTGCGCGGAACATTTCGAATGCCATGACTTCCTTTTGTAACGCCACCAGATCCGGCACATCGTCCGGTAGCGCGACGTCTGCGAGCGCTGGCGCAACATGCGTTAGTGCGGCAGTCGCCGTGTCCCACGCACGTTGCGTGTCCGCTTCTGCATAGGCCCACTCAGGCGTCCGGCACAGGCCAATGCGTGGTGCGGCTGAGTCGTCCGGACTGGTACTGAGCCGCGCGTCGCCGGTGAGCACAGCACCGAGCAGCGCCACGTCGCGCACGCAACGTCCAAATCCTCCCGGCGTATCGAGCGCCTCCGAGATGCTCTTGATGCCAGCACGGGGAACGCGCCCGGAACTCGGCTTATAGCCGACTACGCCGCAATACGCGGCGGGCCGGATGACCGATCCGGCCGTCTGAGTACCCAGCGCCAGCGGCAGCATGTTGTCAGAAACCGCCGCTGCGGAGCCGCTCGACGATCCGCCTGGCGTACGCGTCAAGTCATGTGGGTTACGGGTGGCTCCGGGATAAAAATAGGCGAATTCTGTCGTCACTGTCTTTCCCATCACCAAAGCGCCAGCCTCGCGGCACAGAGCGACGGAAGCCGCGTCTGCCCTCGGGCGGTGCGCGCCGTAGACCGGCGAGCCGTAGCTGGTAGGGAAATCGACGGTGTCGAACAGGTCCTTCACGCCGATCGGCAGCCCGTGCAGCAGCCCACGCACGGGGCCCTTATCGAGGGCGTTTGCCTGCACTAGCGCGTGAGCGCGATCGAGATGCGCAAAGGCGTGTACTTCGTCGTCGCGTTCCGTAATCCGGTCAAGGCATGCATGCAGCAGATCGACCGCGCGAAGTTCGCGTTTCGCTATCAGGCGTGCAGCTTGCCATGCGTCCAGTTCATTGAGTTTCGAAGAGTTCATGCCTCAAGTTCCCGCACGTTTGGCTGCGATCGTCGGTGAGACATGGCGAAGAAAGCCGTGTTTTGTCCCTGGTTACTTCTTGCTAAGCAGTACAGATAGATCATTTTTATCTTGCGATTTCGTCATTCGAGTGATAAACGAGTCCGGACTGGCCGCCGGCCTGATTGCCCGAACTCGTCCGCACGGCCGTGAGATTATGTCACCCGTCTATGCCGGCTGTGGAGCGGCGTCCCATATCATCACGCGTACAGGCGTCGGGTTGAAGTCATTGCTAGGGTTGTTGATCTGCGGACAATTGGAGAACACACAAAGCAGATCCATCTCTGCAACCAGATCAATGTAGCTTCCCGGTGGCGATATGCCGTCGAGCACGGCGAAATTGCCGGCGTCGTCGATCGGCACGTTCATGAAGAAGTTCACGTTGGGTGCAATGTCCCGCTTGCCCATCCCATACCGCCCGAGCTCCAGCACAAAGTTCTCCCTACATGCGTGCTGGTAGCGGGTAGGTTCGCCAAACCGGACCACGTTGCTCTCGCATGAACAACAACCCGCCAGCGTGTCATGCCGTCCCGAACTGTCTTCGACAACCCGCGCCATCACGACACCCTGGTTGGATACGAGCCGTGTGCCGAATCCTATGTAAGCCGATCCCTGCTCGCGCACCGTGTCCTGTGCGCTGTAGCGTTGCGCAGTATCCACGGCGCTGTAAAACAGGGCATCGACTGCCTGCTGTCCTTCAATGTCGATAAGGCGCATCTTCTGTCCGCGACGCATCACGTGGGACCACGGCGAGCGGGCGGGTATGACCACGTCGAGCACGAGGTCGGTAAAAGCGGACGTTTCCATCATGATCTGCTCCCGCGGCGGATGTGCCGCTCAGTTTGTTCGAATGCCCGTTCGACTTCCCTGCAGGTATGGCGACAGGGGTCGTCGACCCCAACTTGAGGTGCGACAAACTGGATCACATCAACCGGCGCGGGGACGGCTTGCACAGCCGGGTCGAGCGGATGGCCGGCGTTGGACAACACGACCAGGAGATCCATTTCCGCGCGAACGTCGACAAAATCCCCTGGGGTCCGCCGCTCGGGATGCCAGAGGAACCGGCCGTCGGCGGCGATCGCCACTGGCGCGAAAAAGCTGATGCAGGCCGGCACGTCGCGACGCGCCAAGCCAAGCTTTGCCGCGGCCAGGAAGAAGTTATCGCGGGAATTCCTCGCCGCCGAGGCCCCGAGTGCCTTCTCCATCGATTCTCTCGTGGTTGGCCCGACGAGCGGGTCGTGGGCGCCGGAGGTGTCTTCGACAATGGAGAACGCTACCCGTCCCATTTCCGTATAAATCACGCGACCCTTGCGCAGCCCGGTGCTCCACTGGACTTTCATCGTGTCCGCGGTATTCAGGCGCTCAGAGGGATCCGTTTCGCACCACGCCACCATCGAAACAGCAGAGGTGCCCGCCGTGTTCACAATGCGCAGCGCTTCGCCACGCGCCAGACGTGTGGTCCAGTACCAGCCGCCCGGCACGTGTTCGCGGTGCAGGACGGTATCGTCATGCACTGGTTGATCGCGCGCGGTAAGCGGCGGCAGCGCTTGCGCCGATGCGCCTTGCCCTTCGGTACGAAGTGCCTCGTAGCGAGCTCGATGCGCTTCGCGCTCGGCCATTGGGGTATTCGAATGGATAGTCATGCCAGCAGTTCTGTAGATGTCATCGCTCGGGATCCTAGCGTGGCGGATTAGCAGTGCTCGTGGTCAACTGGTTGCCAACGAACGGTCGGATGCAGCGGAATAGCGCTGCAGAAATTGGCGTGCGCGCTCCGTGGCAGGAGCGGAGAAGAAAACGTCAGGCGGCGCGCTTTCGACAATCGAGCCTCGATCCATAAAGGCAATGCGGCTTGCGGCGTCCCTTGCAAAAGCCATTTCGTGGGTAACGACGATCATGGTCATACCCTCGCTTGCGAGATCCCGCATAACGGCAAGCACTTCGCCAACGAGTTCGGGATCGAGCGCACTGGTCGGTTCATCGAAGAGGAGCAGTTCCGGTTTCATTGCCAGCGCTCTTGCGATTCCAATCCGTTGCTTTTGACCGCCCGAAAGACGCGCCGGAAACGCGTCTCTCTTCTCATGCATTCCAACGCGGCGCAAGAGTGCTTCTGCTTCTTCGCGCACCATATCTTTAGGGCGGCGCTGCACGTGCACTGGCGCCTCCATCACATTTTGCAAAACAGTCAGATGGGGCCACAGCGCGAAATGCTGGAACACCATGCCGATGCGCATGCGCATCCTGGCGAGATCGCGGTCGCTCATGATGACGCCGGCGTTTGAGATGCCGACCTGTTCTCCATTCAGCAGAACGCGCCCCTGGTCTGGGCGCTCGAGCCAGTTAACGCAGCGCAACAGCGTCGATTTTCCTGAACCGGATGGTCCCAACAGGCAAACTGTCTCTCCCGCGGCAACGCTAAAACTGACGTTGTCGAGCACCTGCAAAGATCCAAAGCTCTTCGAGAGTCCAATAATGTTCAGAACGGCGTGGGAATCATCCATTTTCGTAGGGGAGTGCATCATGTTCACCGGCGCGCCTCCGCCATCCGACCTAGCGCCGATACGCAGGCTTCGACGACGAGGCAAAGCGCCCAATACAGCAACATGGCGGTGATAAAGGCCGCAAACGGGACGAAATACTGTGACTGAATGGCGCTCGCCGCGTGCGTGAGTTCCGGTAGCGCAATGATCGTGAGGAACGCGCTGTCCTTGACGATCTGAATGATCTGGTTGCCTATCACCGGTGCGGCATTCAGGGCGAGCGGCGGCAGCACGATGCGGTGAAAGAGACGCAGGCCGCTATATCCGAACGCATGGCCCGCTTCGATCGGGTCGCGCGGCAGGGAACGCCAGGCCGACCCTAGAATTTCGGCCATGTAGGCGGAGTGGTAGGCGATCAATGCCATCACCCCTGCGCCCCAGTTGTCGAAACGCAATCCGAGCGATGGCAGGCCGTAGTAGATAACGTAGGCAAATAGCAGGAACGGCGTACAGCGTGCGACGTCGATGAGGACGCGGACAATATTGCCGGCGGTGCGCACGCGCCGGACGAGAACCGTCGAAATCAGCGCGCCGATTACGAGCGCGCTCAATGCGGCCGACACCGACAAAACGACGGTGTTCGCAAGCCCCGACAAAAGCAGGTCGCGGTGCAACCAGACAATGCTGAAATCGTGGATCACGCCGATGCCTCCAGGCGAGCCTGTCTGCGCTCGATCCAGCGCTGAACGCTGACGAGCGCGAAGATGATCGGTATGTAAATCGCAAGGGCGACGCCGAACGGCGGCAACGGATCATAGGTGTCCGCGCCGACGCGAACCGCAGCTCGCGTGATATCGACCACGCCGACAATGGCGAGCACCGGCGTGACCTTGATCAATTGCGACATTTCGTTGACCAGCGCGGGCAGACTCGTGCGTGCGATCTGCGGGAGCACAATACGGCGAAGACACATGCTTCGCCGCATGCCGACCGCCCGCGCGGCCTCCAGTTGTTCCCGCGGAAAGGCGAAGAGTGCAGAGCGCCAGATCTCGCAGTAGAACGCCGACGTGTTCATCGTGAGCGCAAGCACTCCGGCGGCGATCGGACCGATTTCAATGCCCATATCGGGCAATCCATAGAACAGCAGCAGAAGAAGAGTGACCAACGGGGAAGCCCGCAGCAAACTCACGTAGACGGCGACGAAGCGCGCAACGGCAGGTACGCGCCCCCAGCGCAGCAACGCCAGGCCGAGTCCGATAGGCAGGCCAAGAGCAATGCCGGCGACCGACAGCAGGAGCGTGGTCAACGCTCCGCTAAAAATCGAGAGCACGTCGGAGTAACTCATGCTCGCTTAGTATTCAGGCTTGAAGGTTACCGGCAGATTGAATGACTGGCCGAACCATTTCTTCTGCAGGGTCGTCACCGTACCGTTTGCCGTTTCCTTGGCGATGAACTGGTTAATGTACGCGAGCAGGTCGGCATTGCCCTTTTGCACGGACCATGCCGCCATCGACGGAGCGGCTACAGGTTGTCCCAGCGCGAAGACACCGGGCTTCTGGTTGACGAGCGTGGCGAGGTTGACGATCGTATTCACGACATAGTCAGTACGGCCCAGCGCCAGGTCCTGGTATGCCTCGGGATACGAGGTGTACTGCACGATCTTGCCCATTTTGCCACCGCTCCTCTCGATCTGTGCCTGCAGTTGAGACAGGTGAGCGAGTTGCGCGCTGCCGGCCTGAACACCGACGGTTTTGCCGCTCAGGTCCTTGATCGACTTGATCGAGTCGTCGTTCTTTCGCTTGACGTAGTAGTCGGTCGCGTCCGCAATCGGGCTCGCAAAGTCGAGCGATTGCATCCGTTCCTTCGTCATCGTTGCCCCTGTGATCGCAATGTCGTATTTGCCCGTCGCGACGCCGGCGAGGATGCCGGTGAAGGGCAAAATTTCATGACGGACCTCGAAGGGCGCGTACTTCTGCAGTGCATCGACCATTTCATTGTCAAAGCCCGTGGGCTTTCCGTCCTTGACGAATTCAAAGGGCCGGTAGTCGTCTTCGGTGGCCACGACAATGTAGCCGCGCTTTTGGATTTCCTCGAGGGACGCTGCGTGCGCAGTGCCGATGGTTGCCCACGCAACCAGGGGAAGCAACATCGCGGCGAGAGCGCGGCGTCGGGCGGCTACGGCCTTTGAAAGCTTGGTCATCTTCAGATCCTGAAAGGTTGGCAAAAGTCGAGGTAACGGTTTAACGCACGAACCGACAGCTAGTTGAAATCAACTGCAGCAAAGACGGCACGCAGGCAGCACATCGGCGCGGACTTGAATCCCGCTCGCCGAGAAAAGTATTGAGAATCAAAATTGGAGGGTCCAATATATTGCACACGCATATTTGATACGCGACACATATCAATGACCGACATACGCCAGCTACGCCAATTCGTCGCCGTTGCGGAGGAGTTACATTTTCGACGTGCAGCCGAGCGGCTCCACATGACGCAACCTCCGCTTACGCAGGCGATGCACAGCCTTGAGGCGTCTCTTGAGGTGGCGTTGTTCGATCGCACCAGGAAAAGGGTGACGTTGACGCCGGGCGGCGAAGCACTTCTTGCCTATGCACGGAACCTGATTCGCGCCTCCGACGAACTGCCGAGGATCGTCAAGGCGGCTGCGGAAGGACAGACCGGCCGTCTACGCCTTGCCTTCGCCTCAACGGTGGCCTATGGCAGGATGCCCGGCTGGGTCAGTAGTTTCCGGCACGCGAACCCGGACGTTCTGCTGGAGCTTCGCGAGGCAACGCTCGATGTGCAGCTCGATGCGCTTGGCGCAGACCAGGTGGATGCCGGTTTTATCCTGCACGCTCTGGGCGCTGCGCCGGTCGGATTTTCGGCGCTAACATTGCTGGTCGAGCCGTTTCTCGTTGCGCTTCCGGTCAATCACCGGCTTGCAAACCGTGGGTCGGTTTCGTTCGCAGACATCGCGTCGGACCCGGTTGTCATCTTTCCCCGCCAAATTATGCCGTCGCTCTTCGATGCATTACTGTCGTACTACCACCTGAAGGGGATCACCCCTCATATCGCGCAGGAGGCTATCGAGATGCAGACTATCGTGAGCCTCGTGGCAGCGGGGATGGGCATTGCATGGGTGCCCCAGGTCTTCGCGCGTTTTGCCCGCCCCGGTGTGGCGTATCGGCAGGTGGAAGATATGCCCGTTTCAATCGAAACGAGTCTGATCTGGAATAGCTGTGAGGCTCCAATCGTCGACCGGTTTGTAAGCCACATTAAAACTGCTCCTAATTTCTCGCCTCCTGTCTTCGATCCGATCGCATAGTTGAGTGATGATTCCGGGACCGCTTGAAGGATCGGGGATGTCGACGAACGGCGCCACCGCGAGTTATTCCCAAGCGCGTTTGAGCCGGCGTCGCTTGTGACAGCTAGCGGAGGATATCGCCGGCACAGATGAAGGCGCACTGCAGACTTCATCTCCGCTTTGGGAGAGACCTGTCGAAACCAGAGGCTCTGGTATATGCCGTATGCAACGTTTCGGCATCCAGGTGCCGCGCGCGCGAGCGTTCTATGACAAAAAGGACATTTTCTCGCCACGTGGTTTTCAGAGGTGAACATTGACAATACGAATGAAGCAAATATGCTGGGCTTCGCAGGCCACAATAAGCTTCCGAATTTGCCGGCCGGTGCTGCTTTCGACCAATTAGCAAAGGCTAAAGGCGCAATAGTTCGAGACTAATGCAGCCATCTTCGGAGCATTGGAATTGGCTATGTTACGCAGTACACGTCGTCGAGGCACTTGTCTAAGAAAGGTATGAAATGGTTAACAATGCCAAACGGTGGGGACCACGTGGCCTATGGCCATACGGGGTAGCAGTAGGCGCCGCGGCTATCGCTTTTTGTGCACGCGAGTTGCTCCATCCATTTCTTGAATCGCACATGCCTGCGCTGTTCTTCACGATCGCGGCAGTGGCTGTAGGTTTCAACCTGGGCATTCGCCCGGCGATCGTGGTTGTGATACTCGGCTGGCCGCTGGCAGACTATTTCTTCGTTCCTCCTTTCGAAGAACTCGCCTATCTCGACAAAGACGACGTAATCCTGATGCTCGCGTTTCCCTCCGTCACGCTCCTGTTTCTGATGATGATCGAACGGCTGCGAAGAACACAATATGAAGCGCGGCTCATCGCCGAGGTGGCGAAGTCGCGGCACGACATGTTGCTACGCGCAGAAAAACGCCGGGTCCGCGCTGAAAAATCGATATCGATTTCGAATCGCCTGCTGCGCAACCTTACCGAGGATCACGCCAATGTGCTGTATATCGGGCGAGTCGGATCACGTTACGAATACGTTAGCGAGCTACTGAGCCGCGAACTCGATGGCGATTCATGCGACACCGGGACTGAAACCGAACGATTGCTGGCGGCGCTCTATCCGGAGGACGCGAAGCGCCTGGCGTTGCACTTACAAACAGCCGGCGAGACGACCGGTCGCGTATTGAAAATGCGTCTGCCGCGCAGAAACAAACGTCTTGGCGATCTGGCCTGTCAGGTCGAGACCTTCCCGACCGCGGACGGGGACTACGTTGTGATGAGATCGATGAACGAGGATGCAGCATGAAGGCGCGCAATTCGCTGACGACGGATATCAGCTACGCGGGTAACGACCACGCCGTGCTACTGCTGCACGGATTGCGCGGTACACCCCAGGAAATGGGTTATATCGCCAGACGTTTGAGTCAGGGCGGGTTCGGGGTATTGGCGCCGTATATCGAAGGCTATGGCTTGGACAGTCCCTGTACATCGTGGAAAGAATGGCTCGCAGAGGTGCGGACACACTACAGCAAACTGCGCCGACGCTATCGGACTGTTTCCGTTGCGGGACTGTGTATCGGCGCCACGTTGGGGCTGGCGCTCGCAGCGGAAGAGTCTGACGTCGCTGCGCTGTCGCTGCTATCGGTCACGCTCTTTTACGACGGCTGGACCATTCCGTGGTATCAATGCTTTCTCAATCTCGCCTATCATACGCCGCTCCGCCATTTCTACTCTTTCAGCGAACGAGAGCCTTACGGCCTGAAAAATAAGGCGCTAAGAGCGAAAGTCGCGAAGAGCATGCGGCAGAAAGGCGAATCAGAGATCGGCGCCGCGCGTCTTTCCTTGCGGCATATCTATGAAGCGCATTCACTTGCACAACACGTCAAGGCAAGATTGCCTCACATCAAAGCGAACTGCCTGCTGATACACTCGATCGACGACGATACATCGACCATCGCCAACGCCGAGTTCGTCCACAATCGGATCGGCTCGACGGTTAAACGAAAGATTTTTCTCGACGACTGTTATCACATCATTACGATGGACAACGAACGTGAGTTCGTAGCGCGCGAAACACGGTGGTTTTTCGAGGAAGCGTCTTCCACGCTGCTTGACTCGCAAGCGTCAAGTCTGCGGTTCTCCCCGCTCCGCCCGATTCACGAGGTGATCGACCATGCGCTGCGCCGCAGGTTGCAACATGTCGAAGTCACGGAAGCACACAACGAATCTGCGTTGCGCCCATGAGTCTGTAAGCGGAACGATCTCGACGTCGAGGATACGCGTATAAGTCTCGCCGACCTCAATGGGAACGACACTGATGCCGAGTTTTGCCGCGACCACGCGAAACGCTGCGTCAAAATTCGATACGATCACCCGGTACGACACGGTACGCCCAGCGCGCGCAGCCGCACGCTGGAGCATCGTATGAACGGCGGTCGAAGGCGGCAGGCCGACGTGCTCGTGGTCGAGCGTCTGCTCGAAAATGAGCGACTTCTTGCCCGCCAGCGGATGGCCTGGATGGACTGCCAATGCCAGGCGGTCGTGCCGGTACGGCCGATACTGTAATCCTTCAAGATCGACGTTGTCCCAGCACACCCCCACAGACGCGGCCCCCTCACGCAGATGTCGCACGAGGTCGAGAGACAGTCGCTCTTCTACATCTACGCGAATGTTCTGATTGGTGGGCTCTCGCATGAACGACGCAATGTCATCCAGCAGGGCTTCCGCGATCGCCGAGGCCGACGCGCAGACACTCACGCTGCCCCTGAGCCCGCTTCCGAACGCCGCGACATCGCTCGCGATCCGGTCCATCGTAAAGAGTACATTACGCGCGTGCTCAAGCAGCGCAATGCCCGCCGGCGTGGGTTGCACGCCGCGGCGCGATCGCGTGAGCAAAGGCACGCCGAGGTCGGCTTCCAGTTGTGCGATCCGCTTGCTGATCGCCGACGGTTCGATGTGTTCTTCCTCAGCGGCACGCGCCATGTTGCGGTGCTCGCAGACGGCCACCAGCAGCCGCAATGTCTTGAGATCGATATCGCGCATACGTCCGTCCGATCCTGAATTTCCAGAATGGAAACATAGAGGTTCCAAAATACCTCTTTATGGTTTCTGTGGAAAGCCTAAAGTTGTTGCATGGTCGGCAAGCACACGACTGGCAAGGCATCCAGGAGTCATTCCACTTGCAGAAGCATGGGCCGACGGGGCTTCGTACTCTGCGTGCGCGATCGCACAGCTATGACCTTGCCTGCCTCCAGATTGGTTGAGCATTTAATGGCAGGCGTCGAGCGTACGCTTAACATGCACCGTCGGTCGGGAAAATCGGCTGCTACACGCCCGAACCGGTGTTTGGTCGTGTCGAAGTGACGAGCTGCGTGTACGATAGATAGTTCACAGGTGAGTCTCAGGAGACGCCATGAAAGCGGTGTGCCCGCTGCACGGGCCAACGACCATCATCCGCACGAACGCGCACGGATTTCCGGTCTATGCGTGCTGCTGCGACGACGTGCGCTATGTATCGCCCCCGGACGCATGTACAAGGGCTCCGACGCAACGCGGACCTGACCCGCAGCAGCAACCTCAACAACCGAAGACGAAAAAGGAATGATACTGGCGATCGGCCTCCCGCCTGAGTGTTGATCCGCCGCGCGATCATCCAACAAGGAGCAAGGACCCGTGTCGGCCCAGATTGATCAGGGCGCTCACCCGGAGTCCAGTGGCCATGGTGGCTTGCGAATTTGAGTCTGAACGACAGGAGTCGACATGGTAGTCACGTATTTGACGAGAACTGGATCGCGATAGATCGAAAGGAGGTGTATAAGTTCTGCGTCCGACATATTGGCAACACCAGCGCGGGTCATTGTTTCGACTGCTCCGTCACCTTGAGCCACCAGTTTGGCGATACCCTTCGTCAGGACTTTGCCGCTCTCGGCCGACGTGCGACGATTACCGCTCCTTCTTTTTCGCCTGTGCAGCGACCATCCAGCAGACTACCGCACCCGCAGCCCAACCGCACGCGAACATCAGTTCGAGATCGAGCAAGCTTTGAAAATTCGCCGCATTTTCAAAGCTGCATGTCTGATGAGTTCGGAACTGGATACAACCAGTTTGCGCGTCCTGAAAGACGACAAACAATTTATACAGACCCCATACCGTGAATACCAAGGCAAGAAGAGCGAATTTCTTCGATTTGTTCATCGCACGCTCCGTTGGTTCGGTCTAACACGATACCAGTTGTCAACGATCGACACTGCGGGGTCCGCTGGCCGCACTGAGACGGATGACGACCGCCTCAGTTTTTGACCCTGAAGAGGTACTCAAACTTGCGAAAAGCGGCCACTCAAATGCATTTGGTGCTGACCGATCGCACAGCGTGTCTAGCTGTTCCGTCCGCGCCTAATGCGAATATTCAGGACTGTTGAGGCTATCGGCTTGTCCAGCGGCAAAGCTTGAACAAACGCCAGCCGCGAAAGTGTTCCGATCCTAGCCGGACGGCAGGATGATCTTTTGTGCGATATCGAACGATATTCCCTATCTTGGTAAGGACAGGAATCGTTGCGGCGCTCCACGTTCCTGCTTGCCTCATACCTATCCCGGCAGTAATCTAGGTCCTGCTGAAACGGCGCCCGCCCGCACCACATTGTGGTCGCATGAAACGAGACCGGAATTCAATGCGAAAAGATCCAATGAATCCATCGGAACGTATTGACCAGCTGATCGCAGAAATCACAGACTGGCGTGGCAAAACGTTCGCCAGCATCCGCAAGATCATCCTCGAGGCCGACCCAAAGATAATCGAGGAATGGAAGTGGATGGGAAGCCCGGTGTGGTCTCGCGACGGCATGATCGCGGTCGCCAACGCCCACAAAGGGAAGGTGAAGCTGACCTTTGCCCACGGGGCGAGCCTTGCCGATCCTGACAAGCTCTTCAACGCGGGCCTCGAAGGCAACATGAGACGGGCGATCGATTTTTTCGAGGGCGACAGGATTGATGCGCGTGCTTTAAAAAATCTCGTCCGCGCCGCTATCGATTACAACCAGAGCACATTGAAGAAGAATGCGCCTGCGGGTACGCGAGCGAAAGTACCCAAAAGTACAACAACATGAAGCTATAGCTTCGTCTCGCGTGTGTCGTGCGGTCATGTCGACCGGAAAGTGTGCGGGCAGCTATGTATTTGCTACCAGCAGTTCCTCCGCATTGTTTGGCGGGCGCAGATCATCTGTCCTGCCCGCGAAGTAGCGCCGGGTGAGATCGGCTGCCGAGACGTGCCGTGCCTCTCTAAAGCCAGCTTCGTGGGCCAGCGCCAGGATCTCCGGCGGGGTGAAGAAGCTGAGGAACGGTGTCCCGCTTGCTCGCGCGCCCTTCTCCGCCATCTCAAGCCCCGGACGAACCTCTGGGTCCGCCAGCTCCAGCGGGAGCAGGAACGTCATGGCGAGCGTCGATCCTGGGGCAAGGGTTCCGACCTGGCGCAGCGTGGCCGCGTTCGCATCCCTGGTGAGATACATGCTGACGCCCGTGGAGACCACGATTGCCGGCTTGCTGTCATCGAAGCCGGCAATCACGAGCCCGTCCCGCCAGCTTCCCCCCGCCTCGAAATCGACCGGCACGAAGCGCAGCCAGTCCGGGACGCCGAAACCGAGCTCGATCAGACGCTGACGCTTCCATGCCTGAGGAACTGGCCGGTCGACCTCGAACACCGCGAGTCGAGAGGCGATCTCCGGCCTCCGCTGTGCGAAGCTGTCGAGGCCGGCGCCGAGGACGACATACTGACTCAGCCCGCGGCCGGCCTGTTCCACGACCAGATCCTCAATGAAGCGGGCACGAGCCACGATCGAGGCGCGAAAGGGCCGCGTGAACTGCGGGTCCATGTCCCCCCGGTCGCGCCAGTCCTTGTCCGGGGCCAACAGCTTGAGGCCGATGTCGTCTTCCAGCACATGCGGCGGGGGGTCGGCCTCGACATGCAGAGCGCGCCACAAGGCGACTCGCGCTGCCGTGCTGTCCGGCGCTGCATCTCGCTTGTCGTTCATGACTTTCAATCCTGTTGGTTCGTCTTCGCCTGAAGCTGACCTGCCGGTACTGTGCCACGCCATGCAAGAAAGCGTTGTTGCTCTGGTTCCTTAGCGAATCATGTCAATAACACTCGATGATCTTCTGAAGCTTGTCGGGAGTGACCACCAGCCGTTGAAGCCTCGCAGCCGCCGCGTCCGCATCGCCCCGTTCGAGCAGCGCGGCAATCGACAGCAACTCGCCGAGTACGCCGCCGCCGTTCAGGATGGCCTCGCGGATGGAATCAGAAACGGGTAACTCATCGACAAAGGCACGAAGCTCCATGTGACAAGCAACATGTAGAAGCGACAGCATGCCCGTAAGATACGCGGTGGCCACCAGCGAGGGCGGTCCGTCCGCCATCGCGTCGATCGCCGCTTCCATGAAAAGTGCCCGTCGCTGTGCGAGCAATGCGAGCGGATCCTCCTCAACCGGAAGCCCGTCCCGGTTAGCGTAAAGCAACAGTCCGCACCAATGCAGCAGCCGGCGGCTGCCGGCTATCGAAAGCGCCTGCTTCAGCGACGAAACGCGCTCTGTTTTGCCGTTAAGCTGTTCACTGCTGTTTGCAAGCCGCAACAGTTGAGCGACCAGCATGGGTGTCTCTTTCAGCGCGCCGGCAATACTGCCCAGGGGGGCATCGCTGCCGGCCAGGTCGAATACTTGAAGGATGGCCTTCACCGGAGGCATCGAGCGCTTCCCGGAAAGAATCTGCGGCTTCGCGAAATAATAGCCCTGCAGCAAATCACAACCGAGTTGCCGTGCAAGCTCCGCATCCTCTGCGTACTCGACCTTCTCCGCGAGCACGACCTTTCCCGCCCGTTTGAGCTGGCCGACCAGTTCCGGTAACTCGGCACGCTCCACGAACGGCCAGTCGATCTTGACGATGTCGACGCACGGAAGAAACCACCGGATATCGTCGGTCATGGTCCGGACGTCGTCCAGTGCCAGCTGGAAACCCGCACCTCGTAATTCGCTGCATCGTCGCGAGAGGACCGAACTCGGTTCGACCGACTCCAGGATCTCCAGCACGAAACGCGACGCCGGCAGCACATCGGGGTAGTCCGAGAACAGAAAATCATGTGGGCAGTTGAGGAAAGCGGCCTTGTTCCCGACAAGCCGCTCGAGACCGATCGAACCCACCGCGCGCTCCACCACCGCTGTCGTACAGCGCAGGTCGTCGTCGATCCGGGCCACCCCGGTCGGTCCATCCCTGAACAGAAGTTCGTACGCGACAACGCGACCCGTCCGATCCATGATCGGTTGACGCGCCACAAACACAGCCGTATCGCCCGGCGCTGTGGCCTCGACTGGTACGCTGATCACGATTGGCTCCCGCTGGAAAGTTTTTCAATAGATGGGACGGCGCGTTTCTGCTGCCCTTCGCCGGCTTGCGCGAGAGGTCTGGCGCACGATCCGCCTGAAATTGTCGCACGGATGGGACCCGTATCGAAGCAGCTCGAACGTCTGCTTCTATAACCGCTATCGCCGTCTGAAAGGATGTCTTGATCGCAATTCCCATGGCCGGGATATCACGGCTCAGTTTATGGAAGCGACTAAATCCGCGCCGCCGCCGCGAAGCGTCCAATCCGGAATGCGTCGATGTCGTGCGTGCTGCGTCCATCGCACACCAGATCGGCCACCACGCTGCCGACAATCGGTCCGAGTTCGAACCCATGCGCGGAGAAACCGAACGCGTGCACGAGACCGTCATGCGTGCCGCTGCGGGAAATCACCGGAATGCCATCGGGCATGAAACCTTCGATACCGGCCCATGCGCGATTGACCACGACGTGCCGCAAATGCGGAAACAGATCCGTGACCGTACGCGCGCTTTTGCCCAACTGCGGAAAATCGAGCACGCACTGCCTGGCTTTCATATCGGCGGTGCATTCGAGCGCGCCGCCGATCACGACCGTGCCATTGCACGTCGCTCTCCAGCACGACCACGCGGGCGCCGCGCCGCGTCAGATGCAGCGCGCTCGACAAACCATGCAAGCCGCCGCCGATCACCACGACATCGGCACCTGCGGCTCCGACCGTGCCGCTCATCGTGCAGCGGTGCCGTGGGCTTCGGCGGACGTCCCGGCCGGTTGCACCGCGCGCTGCAGCGCCGCTTCATGCGCGGCCGCGAGTTCGGCGAGCGTGACCGGCTTGATCGGCGGACGCACTCGGTAATAACCGACCTCGGCGGGTGACACGCCCCGCGCATCCGCGATCACCTCGGTAACGGTCAGCCCGCAAAGACGGCCCTGACACGGCCCCATGCCGCAGCGGCCGAACGACTTCGCCTGATTCGGGCCGAGGCAGCCGAGCTTCACGAGGCCGCGCAACTGTCCTGCGGTCACCTCTTCGCAGCGGCAAACGGTGACCTCGTCCGCCGGGATGCGATTGGCATCCTTCGGCCGATAGAGCGCATCGAGAAACGGCCGGAGGTGCAGCGTCTCCCGCAACGCCCGTGCGACAGGTGCGGCCAGCGAGTCACGCGTCGCGCGGTCGATGCGGCCGGTCCGCTGCACGATCTCCAGCGCCGCGAGCCGGCCCTGTTCCGCCGCAGCCTGCGCACCGCCAATGCCGCGGCTGTCGCCCGCGACGTAGATGCCGGGCACGTCGAGTTCGCCCCATGCGTCGGTAACGGGTACCCAGCACAGTTGCGCATCGTCCCACTTATGTTGCGCGCGCAACGACCAGCTGATCTGCGTATTCGGCACGACGCCCTGATGCAGCAGCACGACCTCGGCGGGAATGCGCCGCGCGTTGCCGTCGACGGTGAAGCGGACCGCGGCGAGCACGTCCATGCCTTCGAGCGCGAGGTTCGTCGCGCCCTGATGAAACGGCACACCAGCGCGTTTCAACGCGCGCATCAGCCTCAGCCCTTTCGCAAGCTGCCGCCAACCCTTCAGTGCGCCGCCCAGATGCACGAGCGCACGGCGATAGTCGGCACTCGCAGTCGTATCGACGATGGCGCGGATCGGCACACCCGCGCGCAGATACTGCCAGCCGAGCAGATACAGCAGCGGCCCGCAGCCCGCCAGCACGACCGGCTGCGACGGCACGACTTCGGCGCTCTTCAGCAGAATCTGCGCGGCACCGGCCGTCAGTACGCCCGGCAGCGTCCAGCCCGGAATCGGAAACGGCCGCTCCATCGCGCCGCTGCAAAGGATGATCGAGCCGGCTTGCAGCGATTTCACCACGCCGTCCTGCACGTAATCGACGCTGCGTTCCGCCGTCACCTGCCATACCGATGCACCGCGTTCGTGTTTCGCACCGCTCGTGGCGAAGGCGCTTGCCAATTCACTGCCCGCGGCATAGTCCGGACCGAGAATGTTCAGGCGCCGCGCATTGGTCTGCGTAATCGCGCGATAGATCTGCCCGCCGGGCGCGGCCTGCTCATCGAGCACGGTCACGCTCAAACCGCGTTGCGCCGCGACGGTTGCGGCGGCCATGCCGGCCGGCCCCGCACCGACGATCACCAGATCCACGTAATTAGCGTTCATCGCGCGTGCCTCCCGCCAACGTAATGAAGTCGTTCAATTCGCGCATGCCGAGTTGCGAACGAACGATCATGCCTTCGGCTACCGGCACGAGACAGCTCTGCCGGTTCGCCACGCCGTCGATTTCGACGAGACATTCGAAGCACGCGCCCATCATGCAATACGGCGCGCGTGCCGTGCCGCTCACCGGCGTCGTGCGAAAACGTTCGATCCCGGCCGCGAGCAAGGCCGCGGCAACGCTCGCGCCCTGCGGTACACGCAGCGCCTTTCCGTCAAACGAGATGGTGACGGTACCGGTTGTGTCGTCTTTGGCCTGGGCGGGCAGCACTTTGAAAAGACTGTCAGTGACCATGTGTGAATACCTTGTCGGTCTGCAAGAAGCGCTCGCCGGAGAAATGTTCGATGCCGGCAGGCGTGAGGTCTTTCGCAATCCACGGCGCGACGTGCAATGCATGAGCGGCCGCGAGCGTGACGCCGCTATGGCAGGTCACGACGTACGCGCCCGGGCAAGTGGATGATTGTTGATAGATCGGCAAGCCATCGGGGCTCATCACGCGCAATGCGCCCCATGCGCGCACCAGCTTCACTTCGCCCAGCGCGGGGAAACTGCGCACGCCGCGCCATGCGATATGGCTCACGACATCGGCGGTCACACCGTCGTTGAAGCCGACGTCTTCCATCGAATCGCCGATCTGCACGGTCCCTTCATCGGTCTGCCGCACATAGGTCGTGGGGAAATCGAGGAAATGCGAGACCCGCTCGGCGATCAGCACCTGCCCGCGGTTCGGCGCGACCGGCGCATGAATGCCGACCTGCTGCGCCAGCGCCCGATTGCCGAGCCCCGCGGCCAGCACCACACGTCCCGCATGAAAACGCAGTCCACCTGCTTCGACGACAAAGCCGCTGCCATCGCGTTCGATACGCTGCGCCCGCACACCCGGCGTCATTTTCACACCTCGCTTGCCGCACGCGGTATGCAACGCGCGCAGCAACTTGAGCGGATTCGCGTGACCATCCATCGGCGAATAGCTCGCGCCGATCACCTGCGGGCCGATGGCCGGCAAGCGGCGTTTCAATTCGGCGTGACCGATCATCTCGAACGGATAGTCGCCGTTCAGATCGGCGCGGATCGCCTGCAGACGCGCCGCGCGTTCCTGCCATTCCGTCTCGCTGAAGCAGAAATGGAAGCCGCCGGGCTGCTTCAGCTGGACGTCGATATCGGTTTCGTCGAGCAGGGATTCGCGCAGGATCGGCCAGCGCGTCGCCGAACCGCGCGTCCATCTCGCGTACGGCGACATGCCGTAGCCCTTGCCCTGTACCCACACGAGGCCGAAGTTGCCGCGTGAAGCACGGAAAGCGTCGTCGCCTTCGTCGAGTACGCCGACCTTCAGCCCCTCGCGGGCAAGTCCATAGGCAACGGCCGTACCGACCAGGCCGCCGCCGATCACCAGTACATCGGAAGAGTTCATCATCTGTTTCAGTTTTTGCCGATCAGCACGCGATCGAGGCCGACAATGCGGTCCATCACCACCATCAGAATCGCGGTGCCCACGATCAGCACGGTCGACACCGAGGCGACGAGCGGATCGATGGTTTGCGCGATCTGGTTGTACATCGAGAATGTCCGGCGCGTCGGCGATCGCGCGGAACCAGCGCAGCGACAGACCCGTGGTGGGCATCGAAATGTAGCCCTTATCGGTAAACGACACCGCGATCACCACCAGCAGCGGCGCGACGATGAAGAGCACGAAGAGCGTGTGATAACACAGCGCGAGCCAGTTGTTTTTGCGCATGACGTCAGCCCTCGAAAACCGCGCGGAAACGCCGCTCGATCCAACGGTTGCAGCCGAGAATGATGACGATATTCGCAATCAGCAACAGCACCGCGATGGTCGCGCCGAGGGGCCAGTTCAGCGTGTTGAGGAACTCGTCGTAGGCCGCGGTGGCTGCAACCTTCAGACGACGGCCCCCCAGCAGCGCGGGCGTAGCGAACGCGGACGCCGCCAGCGCGAACACGATGATCGAACCGGACAGCACGCCCGGCAGCAACTGCGGCAACACCACCCGGCGAAACACCGCGAACGGTTGCGCACCCAACGAACGCGCGGCGTTTTCGACTTGCAGATCGAGCTTTTGCAGCGTGGCCCACACGGCGATCACCATGAACGGCACCAGCACGTGTGTGAGGCCGATGATCACGCCGGTCATCGTGAACACCAGCTTGACCGGTTCGCTGGTGATGCCGAGCGCCTGCAGTGCGTCGTTAAGCAAGCCGTTATTGCCGAGCAGGATTGCCCAGCCGAGTGTGCGTACCACGACTGAAATCAGCAGCGGACCCAGAATCACGATCAGAAAGATCGAGCGCCATGGACTTTTCATCCGCGCGAGGATAATGGTCTCCGGCACGCCGAGCACCACGCACAGCAGCGTCACCGCAAGCGCCATACCGCCCGTGCGCAAAAAAATCTCGTGGTAGTAGCCGTCGCTCAGCACTTCCACGTAGTTCGACAGCGTGAAGCTCGGCAACACGCCCTGGGTACCGTCGAATGCGTGGAAGGACAGCACGGCCGTCAAAAGCAACGGCACGAGCAGCAGTCCACAGAACAGCAACAAGGCGGGACCGGCGAGCAGCCATGGCGCGGCGTTGGCCCGCTCAGCGTTCGACCGTGGCGCAGCCCGAACCGGCGCCGGGAGTGGGGAATGCGAGGAATCAGCCATGTGCGGTCTCCGCGAGGATACGCACGGCGTCGTCGGACCAGTGCACGCCCACCGTTTCGCCTTCGGGCGGCGGCGCGGTGCCGAGATTCGGCAGGCTCGCGCGCACCGTGCCGAGCGGCGTCTCGATCTGCAGCATCCAGTGGTTGCCGAGGAACAGACAGGCCGTCACGCGGCCTTGCAACGTCGCATCGGCAGCGGACGAATCGGTAAGCGCGACGCGTTCGGGCCGCACATAAAGCTGCACGTCGCCCTCGAAGCGGCGGCCGCCATGCGGCACCTTCATCACGCTGGCGCCGACCCGTACTACCGCGCAACGGTCGTTCATCTGCTCGACGGTGCCGCGTAATGCATTCGTCTTGCCGAGAAAACCCGAAGCGAACACCGACTCCGGCTTCTCGTACGCATCGAACGGCGAGCCGGTCTGCACGATACGACCGCCGTGCATCACTGCGATGCGGTCGCTCATCGTCATCGCTTCGACCTGATCGTGCGTGACGAGGATCGTCGTAATGCCGAGCTTCTTCTGGATCGCGCGCAGTTCCACGTGCATGTCTTCGCGCAGCTTCGCGTCGAGGTTCGACATGGGTTCGTCGAGCAACAACACTTGCGGTCGAATCGCCAGCGCGCGGGCAATTGCGACGCGCTGGCGCTGTCCGCCGGACAACTCGCGCGGATAGCGCTTGTCGAGGCCGGTGAGCCGCACCATCTCGAGCACTTCGGCAATGCGCGTGGCGCGTTCGCCGCGCGTCACGTTGCGCATGTCCAGACCGAAGCCGACGTTATTGCCGACCGTCATGTGCGGAAACAGCGCGTAGCTCTGAAACACGATGCCCATGCCGCGCTTTTCCGGCCGCTCACGCGTGATATCCGCACCGTTCAGCAAGATGTGGCCGCGCGTGGGGTCGACGAAACCCGCAATCATCTGCAGCGTGGTGGTCTTGCCGCAGCCCGACGGTCCGAGCAGCGAGACGAATTCACCGCGTTCGATCGACAGATTGATGCTCTCGACCGCGTTGAATTCGCCGTAGGCCTTGCCGAGGCCATCCAGAGTGAGGAAGCTCATGGTGTCGTGCCTTACCGTTCGACGGTGCGATTCCAGCGATTGGTCCAGTCGGAGCGCTTCTCGTTGACGAAGGTCCAGTCCGTCTTCACCAGCCGGCCGATCTGCTCCGGCGTGTATGGCACGGTCGCGGCAACCTGCGGCGTGAGCCTGGTGTTCCGGTTGACGGGGCCCCAGCCCTGCCCTTCGGCGAGCCAGGCTTGTACCTGCGGCGACAGCAGAAACTGGATGAACTGCTGCGAGAGCGCGGCGACATCGCTATGCACGACCGGACACGCCGCGGTGAACATCGCCGGGGAGCCTTCTTTCGGATAGACGAATTCGACCGGAAAGCCGGTTGCCTTGAGCGCCGCGACGCGGCCACTGCCCCACACCCCCAGCGTAACGTCGCCGTTCTGGAACATTTCCGTCATCTTGCCCGGCGACGGCTCCCAAGCCAGTACGTTCGGGCCGACTTCCCTCGCCAGCGCCGTCATGCCTGGATCGATGTTGTGATCGCTGCCGTTGCGCAGCCGCGCATAGGTGAGCAGCGTTTGCAGACCGTAGGTGTTATTGATCGGCGGAATCGCGATCTTCTGGCGCAGGCGTTTGTCGGTTAGCACTTCCCACGAATCCGGCTTCGGCAGGCCGGCCTTCCTGAAGGCCTCCGTGTTGTAGACGAGGCCGGTAGCGACCACGCCCACCGACGTCGCATTCGCGTTCATCTTGCCGATGTCGTAAAGGTCCTTGTAGACCGGCGCATCCTGCAGTTTGTCGCAAAAGCCGAATTGCGTGGCCTGATACATCGGGCCGTCATCCAGCAGCACGACGTCGAGTTCTTCTTTAGACTTTTGCGCCTGCAGCTTCGCGAGCGTATCGGTCGAGTTGCCGGGCACGTAGACGATCTTGGCGTCGTGATTGGCTTCGAACGCCGGGATGATTTTTTTCTGAAACAGGTCCTGCGTGGAACCGCCGTATGAGCCGAGATACAGCGTCGGCGCCGCTAGCGCGGGCAACGCGCAACTGGCGGCGAGGCCGCCCACAGCACCCAGCAACCATAACAAACGTGTAGCCATTCTATTTTCTCCTCACCAGCGCCCATAGCGCACGCAACTCAATCGGGGATATCACCAGGTTATCGCCCTGCCGTGTCGCGAATACGCTACGCGTCCGGCAGTGGAGCCAGCTTATTGAGAAAAAAAAGCAGCGTGAAATCGAATTTTTTCTGTGTCGTATAACATTCACTTATGCCTTTTCAGCGGCAATCCTCATGAAGATCCGTCAGTTGGAAGCGTTCAACGCTGTCATGGTGTGCCGCACCGTCACGCGGGCGGCAGAAATGCTGCACGTGTCTCAACCCGCGGTGACTCGGCTCGTCAGCGATCTGGAGGAGAGCACCGGTTTTGCGCTGTTCGACCGCACGCACGGGCGTTTGCAGCCGACGCCGGAGGCGTTTGCGCTGCATGAGGAGGTGCAGCGTTCGTTGGTCGGCGTGGAGCGGATCGAGCGCGCCGCGCTGGAGATTCGCGCATCGCAGCGCGGCATGCTGCAAATCGCGAGTGCGCCCGCGTTGGCGCTATCGTTTCTGCCGCGCGCGATTGCTGAATTCAGCGCGTTGCATACGGGCGTGGAAATATCGCTCGCCTCGCATGCGTCGCGCACCGTGCTCGACATGGTGGTCGAACATCGCTGCGACGTCGGCTTCGTGATTCTCGCGTTGACTACACCGAGTGCACACGGCGAACTATTAATGTCGACCCGCATGGTCTGCGCGCTGCCGGCAGCCCATCCGCTCGCCGCGAAAGTCACGCTAGTGCCTGAAGATTTTCGCAACGAGCCGTTCGTGTCGCACTGGCGCGGTCTGCAATCGCGCTATGAGATCGACGCGCTGTTCGCCTCGCATGGTATCGAGCGCAAGCTGATGGTGGAGACGCAGACGTCCGCGGGCATCTGTTCCTTTGTCGCAGCGGGGATGGGGATCGCGATTATCGATCCGGTCGCGGCGCTTGAGTATCGCGGCACGGATGTCGTGTTCCGGCGCTTCGAGCCGGTGATCGGGACGGATTTCTCCGTGCTGTTGCCGTCGCAACGGCCGCCTTCGTTGCTGGTGAAGAAGTTTGTGGCACATGTACGCGCGTTTGCGTACGCACAGTTGCCGAAGGATGCAATGCTCTAGCGGAAAACGGCCCGGTGACGGAGCATGTGTACGACGATTGAATCGGCAGAGGGTGTGGAGACGACCGTGCCTTCCTGGCGAAGCCAAGATGGATGACGGCCGGCTCGGGACGACCCATGTGAGCCGATCCACGCAAGATCCGTGATCGGCCGCTTCGGGCCAACTTGAGTCGAGCGCAGACGTTGTTCTGACTGCGGAAGCACTCCGATCGCGGATTGTGCACTGCGTGCAAGTGCCCTGGACAAGTTGCGCCACCTCGCGGATCATAGTCGTGGACGGGAGTATAGGCGACGAGAGGCAAGACCAAGGCTGACTGTGGAAGCCATGCGTCGAGCAATTTGCCGCGAGGGCGCCCCAACGCATTGGGCCGTCCAGGACCGTGAGCCCTGGCAGGCAAAGAACCGCGATGGAGTAGATCGAGACGACACGCCCTGGTGGTGTGGTGGTTCGACAAGAGATCACGCGATGGCCGACGATCTGACGAGATGGCTGGTGCAGGTTGGGCTCGGTGGGCACGCCGCGACGTTCGCCTCGCAAGGGATCGATTGGGATGTGCTTGGCGACCTCTCGGAACATGACCTAAAAGAGCTTGGTCTGCCTCTGGGCGACCGGAAGCGGCTGCTGAAAGCGCTTGCGGCGCTGACCGACGCACGGACTCCATCGCGCGAACACGTATTTGAGCGGCAGGAACAGCCTCCGTTGTCTGCGGCCGGGGCCCTCGAGGCTGAGAGGCGACAGCTCACCGTGATGTTCGTCGACCTGATCGACTCGACGCCGCTAACAGAGCGGCTTGATCCCGAGGACATGCGACGCGTGCTCGGGATCTTTCACCAAGCCTGCGCCAGCGCGATCGAAGCCCATGAGGGCCATATTGCGCAGTATATTGGTGATGGGCTACTCGTCTATTTCGGCTACCCCAATGCGCATGAAGACGATGCCGTGCGCGCGGTACTCGCCGGCCTCGCCGTCATCTCAGCTCTTCGTCAGGCTAATGATCGTATCGAAGCCGAGACCGGCGTGCGTCTGCAGTTGCGTATCGGGATCGAGACCGGTTTGGTCGTCGCCGGCGAAATCGGCGCCGGATCCTCGCTGGATCGCCAGGCGGTCGTCGGAGAGACCCCGATCGTCGCTGCAAGGCTGCAATCTCTGGCTCCGCCCGACGCGATCGTCGTCGGCCCGGGCACCGAGCGGTTGATCCAAGGATTGTTTTTGCTTGAAAACCTCGGCTGGCGCCAGCTGAAGGGTGTCTCTAATCCCATCCAGGTCCATTGTGTGCTGGCGCAGGCAGATGCTGTAGACCGCTTCGAAATCAGGGCGGGCCACGGGATGACGCCGCTTATCGGCCGAACGGCCGAGCTCGACATGCTTCGGCAGCGCTGGACGCAGAGCTCCGACGGCGAAATGCGCTGCGTGCTGTTGACCGGTGAACCGGGGATCGGAAAATCTCGCATGCTGCGGGCTTTCCGCGACAGCATCAGTGCCGATGCGCATGAGGTTGTTTCGTTCCACTGTTCCTCATACTATCGCAACAGCCCGTTCTGGCCGGTGTTACAACAGCTACAGCGCGCCTTCGACCTGGATCCCAAGGCGCTCACCGCTTCCGATGTCGACCGGCTGGGGGCCGGGCTCGGCACGCTCGGTGTCGATATCGAGGAGACGATCCTCGTGCTCACGACCTTGCTCGGGATTCCGACGGCCGAACGGTATCCGTCGATCGACGCTTCCTCCTCTTCCTTCAAACGGCGAACCCTCGATGTGCTCGTCGCCATGATCGAAAAGAAGACGCATCTTCAGCCAGTTCTCGTTGTCGTCGAAGACGTGCATTGGATCGATCCGTCCTCGCTGGAGTTCGTGCAGCTGATGCTGGAGCGACTAGTGGCGGCGCGACTGCTGGTGCTGCTCACGGCGCGGCCCGAGTTCAAGCCGGGATGGACCTACCCTCATTTCGTGCAGGTCAATCTCGATCGGCTTTCGCGACGGGACTGCATCGCGATGATCGAACGGCTGACCGATGGCAAGCCGCTTCCACGCCTGGTGCTGGATCAGATCGTCGCAAAGACGGACGGCGTGCCGCTCTTCGTTGAGGAGCTGACGAAGACCGTGCTTCAAGGCGACTTATTGCACGATGCCGGCAGAAGCTACGAATTGAAAGAGGCGCCGAAGGCGATTGCGATTCCGGACACGCTGCAGGGCTCGCTGCTGTCCCGGCTCGATCGACTGGAGCCGAGTGTCAAGGAGACCGCCCAGATTGCGGCGACAGTCGGGCGGGAATTCGGCCGGAGGCTCCTCGCTCTGATCGCCTCCAAGCCCGAAAATGAGCTGCAGGAAACGCTCAATCGCCTGATTGTTGCGGAAATTATTCTACCGGCGCCAGGCGCGCCAGCGGACGGGGGCGCGTATCTGTTCCGTCACGCGCTGATTCAGGAAATCGCATATCAATCTCTGTTGCTTGCGCGCCGCCGCCAGTACCATGGTCTGATTGCCGCTGCTCTCGAGCACCATTACCCGGAAATAGTCGAGCGGCAGCCGGAACTGATCGCCCAGAATCTCGCTGCCGCCGATCTGCCGGATCGCGCGGTCAGCTATTGGCAGCGTGCCGGCGAACGGGCGCTTGCGCGCGCAGCCTGCGAAGAGGCTATCGCCCATGCGCAGCGCGGGCTTCAATTGGCAAAAGGTCTCTCGCTCGGTGAGCGCGATCGGGCCACCCGTACGTTGCCTCTGCTTCTGATACGGGGCACGGCGGAGCAAAGATTGGGTCGCCGGGATGCGATTGAAACCTTTAGGCAGGCCGCTCAAATTGCTCGAGTAGAGAAGCTATCGTCGTATCTCGTGCAGGCGGCGCTGGGGTTCGACACTGCGGAGACGTTTCTCGCAGGCTCTGGAGCGGCATCGATTGCCTTGTTGGAAGAGGCGCTCGCTTCGATCGGCACCGAGGAAACAGTTGAGCGTTCTCGCCTGTTAAGCCGACTGGTCCGCACCCATCACATGACCGGTGCATTCCAACCAGGAGGCGAAATGGCTCGCCAGGCAGTCGCACTCGCGAGACGCCTGGGAGATCGACAAAGCTTGTTCGACGCCTTGCTGTGCGAGGTGATGCATGTCGGCGCCCGCGATTTGCCGGCGGCGAAATTCCCAGAGCGTCGAAGCGTGCTGGAGGAACTCTGTCAGATCGCCGAGGATCTCGGTGATGAGCATTCCATTGGTCACGCATGCGCGCGAAGTCTCACGGGCTACCTCGAGATCGGAGAGGTCCAAGGCTTCGAGAAAGCCCTGGAAAGGTATCAGGAAGTTGCCACAAGTGGACAACACTTCGTGGACAAGTGGTGTGTGACTGGTACGCAGGCGATGCAGGCTATCCTCGCCGGTGACTTCGCGCTGGCGGAGCGTAAGGCGGAAGAGTCTTTAGCAATGGCGGAGAGCGTCGATGCGAACTTCGCGGCGGGCGTCCACGGCATGCAGATGTTCACGATACGCCGCGAACAAAGCCGGCTCGCTGAGGTCGCGCCGCTGCTCAAGCGGTTTCTCGACGAACATCCCCAGGACGCGACCTGGCGGCCAGGCCTGATGTTGATTGCCAGCGATCTCGGCTTCGAGGCGCAGGCCCGCCGCATTCTCGATCGGCTGGCGGAATCCGAATCGTGCATCCCCATGGACAGCAGGCGGCTCGTCACGTTGACTTACCTTGCGGAAGTTGCTGCCCGGCTCCGCGATACCGCGCACGCCGAGCGCGTCTATGCGTTTCTTCTGCCTTTCCGGGATCAGGTAGTAACCGTTCCTGTGTTCACCGTGTGCTGCGGATCGGCGGCACGGTATCTCGGCATGCTCGCCGGCGCCCTTGGCGATTGGTCGGCCGCCGAAGAGCATTTCGAATACGCGTTGCGTATGGATGAGCGCTTGCGAGCCTGGCCATGGTTGGCGCATAGCCGGCACGAATTCGCTGTCATGTTGTCGGCCCGCAATCGCCAGGGAGACCGCGCATGGGCGGCAGATCTGCTCGCCACCGCGACTGCGACGGCTAAAGAATTAAAGATGTTCGCACTTCTGGAGCGTATCGGCGGCGCCGCGAGCAGCTCAGGGCCTAGGAATTAGCACAGGGGTATTACATACTCATATTGCACAGCCGGAAGTCCAGCAAGCAGACACGATTATGGGAGAACACCATGCCGCGTTTCATGATTGAACGAAACTTCGCCGGGCAGCTCGAGGTTACCGGAGATTCCGCAGAACTCGTCAAACGGGTCAACGACGAGGAGGGGGTTAAATGGCTTTTCTCCTTTCTTAGCGCAGATAAGAAGAAAACCTATTGCCTGTACGAGGCACCCGACGGCGAAGCCATCCGCGCTGCCGCACGTCGCTTGAACCTGCCGGCCGATGTGATCGTCGAAGTCAGCGATTTGCGGCCGGAAATGTTCAACTAACGGCGGTAATCTGCCCGCGACAATCGAGTCGCTGATCGACATCCTGCAGATGTAGGGGGCGTTTCAAAAAACGGACAATAAAGCCAATTTCCGGATAGCGGACTTTCGCGGAGGCCCAGACTTGCAGCCTCGCGAATGGCGGCTCTGGCCGATAACGCAACTTTTGACTTCGCGAATTGAATGGCCGTTTGCTGGGCGGAGCCGACGTCTGAATGTCCGAGCGAAGGCGCGAGCGAATGACGCTTCATGGTTGTTAGGCGTCGTTGCGCCCTTGGCGACGGAGTACAACATGGGTGGCTTTCTCCGACGCAACGAACTGAACGCATTCGTATCCCAGAGCGCGCACGTCAATCCCCTCGAACAGTCGCTCTCCCCCGCCCAGCAGGACCGGCGAGATAGCGACGTGCAGCTCGTCGATGAGGCCCGTACGAAGATATTGCTGGATAGTGTCAGGTCCGCCGCCAATGCGCACATCCATTCCGTTGGCTGCGTCGCGCGCCCGGTCAAGCGCCTCGTGAATACCGCCCGTGACGAAGTAGAATGTCGTTCCGCCTTCCATCTGGATGGGCGGGCGCGCGTGATGAGTCAAGATGAAAGTTGGAACGTGATAGGGTGGGTTGTCCCCCCACCAGCCTTTCCAGTTCATGTCGGGCCAGGAACCGCGAATCGGTCCGAACATGTTTCTTCCGAGAATCCAGGCGCCAACATTCTTGAAGCCCCGCGCAGCGAAGTCGTCATCGATCCCCGTTGTGCCACCGTCGGCGCCAAATAGGGTCCGTTGGAACGTGCGTGTCGGGACTAACCACTGGTGCAAATCTGTCCCGCCCACGCCGAGCGGATTCCTGATGTCCTGATTCGGACCAACTCCGTATCCGTCAAGCGAGATGGTAAAGCCCTCAACTCGGACGCGTGCCATTTTCATGTCTTCCTTTCGATTGACGCCAGAAGTTATTTACCAGTCTAGTCTATGCGCAGGGTTGTGCTGGTTTGCGAACCGCTTACACCTTGTATGCTCATGATGCTTGATCTCCTTACGGGTTGAGCACTCAGGGTAAGTGATGACAACACTTCCAAATGCCTGGTAAGGGGTGGATTCCGCCCCCATCTCGGCCACCCGTAAGGCGCGGAAAGTTTTCGGTCAAAAATTGTCGTCCTTTCAACGTGCTACTTAGTTGACGTCGATTCGAAAATGTGCCGACAGCACCGGGCTCGACGCAAACGTTCGTTGCGGGGGTCTCTGCGCCAGTCGCAAGCGCTCCCCAGGAATAGCGCTATGTGCAATTTTCCTGTTGCTCCGCTATAAATCCTAATAGGCGAGGGTCTCGCTTTTTCGCACCGGCGCTTCACGCGCCCGGCGCGGGCATCACACCCGCCACGGAGGCGCACTGTGTTTGACCAGACCCTTGCTCGCATCTTGTTCCACGCTGCCTTGATAGCTGTGTTTATCTCTTGCTCTCCTTGCCTGCAGCCGGCGGCACACGCCGCGGGCGCGGCTGCGCCGCCTGCGAAGGAAAAGCGGGTTTCATCGGCCAACGCTTCGGCACTGGTCGACTTCCCGACCATCGCAGAGCGATACGGACCCGCCGTCGTGAATATCAGCGCGACTGCCCCGGAGCAGCAATCGTCGCTGACGGCCCCCGCGGCAATCGACGCTGACGATCCCCTTCTGGCGTTCGTCAAGCGCATGGTGCCGCGATCGCCGGCATCTCAGGACAGTTCGCCACGCGCCATCACGGGTACCGGCTCCGGTTTCATCGTTAGCCCCGACGGTCTCATTCTGACTACCGCTCACGTGGTGGATCAAGCTGGCGAAGTGACGGTCAGACTGACCGATCGACGCGAATTCAAAGCGAAGGTCCTGGCGGTCGACACCCAGAGCGACGTCGCGGTGATTCAGGTCGATGCCACGAAGCTTCCGACCGTCAAACTTGGGGACTCGTCGCGGGTACGCGTCGGTGAACCGGTTCTGACGATCGGCTCGCCCGACAGCTTCGAGAATACCGTTACCGCCGGCATAGTCAGCGCCACCTCTCGCACACTCCCGGACGGGAGCAGTTTTCCGTTTTTTCAAACCGATGTCTCCGCCAACCCGGACAATTCGGGTGGCCCACTGTTCAACCGTGCAGGCGAGGTGATCGGCATCGACGTGCAGATTTATGCGGACTCGGACAAGTACCCCAGCCTGACCTTCGCCATCCCGATCAACCTGGCGGCCAAGGTGCGATCGCAGGTGCTGGCCCTGCGCGCGACATCTCCGGGCGGCCTTGGCGTGGAGGTACAGGACGTCGGCCCCGGGTTGGCGGTGGCCTTTGGCCTGCCGCGACCGGCAGGTGCGCTGGTCAATTCCGTCGCGCCCGGCACACCGGCCGCCTCGAGCGGCCTCAAGCCAGGTGACGTCATCACGCAGATCGGCGACAAGACGATTGATCGCTCGGCCGAACTCGGCGAGGCGGCTACTGAACTGCTGCCCGGGACGATAACCACACTCAAGCTGATCCGCAATCGAAAACCGCTGACGACGAAGGTCATGGTCGGCGCGTCCGCGGAAAGCCCTCAGGCTCGACAAAGCGAAGGTGGCGCAACGGATCGCCTGGGCTTGATCATGCATCCGCTGAGTCAGGACGAGCTGCACGCCCGCGACCTTCCCATCGGTTTGATGGTTGACAGGGTCGAGGGGCCGGCGGCAAGCGCTGGCATCCAGCCCGGCGATATCGTCCTTTCGCTCAATGGCACGCTAGTCGAAACTCAGGCGGACGTGGCAGCGCTGGAAGCAAAGGCAGGCAAGGAGATAGCGGTGCTCATACAGCGCAACAACGCACGCAGCTTTGTTTCGGTCAAACCTAGATGAAAAGCCCGGCGTGGGCAGCATTGGTGTCGCGAATACTGCAACGATCGATGGAGTATGCTGCACGGTAGGTGCCAACAACCTGAGGCGGGAGGCCGAAGCACGTTGATGGTCGCGCTTGCTAAAGGCATAGGCAACGACAGGCCCCGGAAATCGAGGCTGATGTTAGCCATCCTGGTCGTGTGCTGGCTGTGCCACGGCCTGCTCGCGTTGGGCGCGGACGACGCTTCGAGCTTGCGCGACAAATACCAGAGCCTCGCGCAACAGCTCAAACATAACCCGTTCCGGCGTCCGCTATATCTTGAATCGGCGGAGTCACCCTCCGCGCTCAAGGGCGACATTTACGCCGTGGTGGACTACCCGTTCGCTACCGTCAGCGGCACGCTCGATGACCCCGCGCACGGCCCTGCCAACTGGTGCGATGTGCTGATACTGCACCTCAATACCAAGTATTGCCACGCCTCGACCAGCAGCAATGGCGACATGGTGAGCGTGAATATCGGCAGAAAAGTCGAACAGAAACTCGCCGACACCTACCGCGTGCAATTCCATTACCGCACAGCCGCCACGAGCCCAGGATACTTCCGGGTTGACCTCAACGCCGACAGCGGTCCGCTGAGCACAAAGGATTACCGTATCGTGCTCGAAGCGGTAGGCATAAGTGGCAACCAGACCTTTCTGCACCTGACCTACTCGTACGGCTACGGCATGGCGGGACGCATCGCCATGAAAACCTATCTGGCGACCATTGGCAGCGACAAGGTCGGTTTTACCGCCGTCGACGGTCCAGCCTCCGAACAGACTGAATACATAGGCGGGGTTCGCGGCCTGGTGGAACGCAATACGATGCGCTACTACCTGGCGATAGACGCTTATCTCGGCGCGCTGTCCAGCTCGCCCGACAAGCGTCTGGAGCAACGCCTGACTAACTGGTTCGATGCAACTGAACAGTATCCGCGACAACTGCACGAGGTGGGCCGGCAGGAATATATCCAGATGAAATACAAGGAATACGAGCGCCAGCAGACGGAACAATAGGCAGGTGGCACACCCGTGCTCCCGAAGTACGCTATGGATCACGCACCTGCCCCATCCCGGACTTCGTCCATGCACACCAAAGAAACTGCGTCCACGCATCCGGGCATGCCCGTGTTCCAGACGAACGGTGACAGGCATTCCTTCGGTAACGCGGCGATCGCCTTGAACTGGACCGTCAGGCACCAGCATCTGGCCGGTTTCGCCCTGACCGACCGCATGCACGTGCGCACGCTGCCGGTCACCGCGCCGTTCGCACTATCGCTGGCCGACGGTCGCACACTGGGCATTGCCGACCTGAAGCTGCTTGCGCCGCCGCGCGAAGAAATGCTGAGTGCAAATCCCAATGCGTCTCGACTGGCCGAACGGATTGCAGGCAGACGCGTGCACGCCATCCTCGGTGACGAACAGGGTCGCCTGCGTGTGGCGTGGAGCGTGGAGCAACGCGAAAGCGCCCAGTACTTGCGCTTGCAGGTGGCGATTACCGCGATCAGCCAGGACGAGCACATTGCCACCGTTTCGTTGCTGGAGACGCGGGCGTCCGGTGCGCAAACCAGCGGCGAGTGCAAAGGAACACCTGTGGTCGCGGGCAACGTCTACCTCGGTTTCGAACTTCCCATGTCCGAAAGCCAGGTACGCGGCAACACCGTCAGGTTCATCCTGTCGCGGGGCCTGCCGCTGGAAAAGGGCAAGACCAATGTCTTCTCGGCGGTCGCGGGTGTGGCTCGCGAGGGCCAGCTACGCCGCGATTTCGCGGCCTATCTCGAACGCGAACGAGCCCATCCGTACCGCCCGTTCCTGCACTACAACTGCTGGTACGACATCGGTTACCTCACACCGTACACACAGCAGCAAGCGCTCGAACGCATCGACGACATCGGCCGCGAGTTGCACGACAAGCGCGGCGTTCAACTCGACGCCTTCCTTTTCGATGACGGCTGGGACGACTACAGCGGCAGTTGGCATTTCGGCAAGGATTTTCCGCACGGATTCGTGCCGCTGCGCGACGCTGCCGCCCGGTACGGCGCGGCGCCCGGCGTGTGGCTGTCACCGTGGGGTGGCTATGGCTCGACGCGGCAGGCGCGCGTGACGCGGGGCCACGCCGCCGGATACGAGATCATCGACGGTTGCTTCGCGCTGTCCGGGCCGAAATACTATCGACGCTTCCATGAGGTCGTGATGGAACTGCTCACGCGGCACGGTATCAATCAGTTCAAATTCGACGGCGCCGGCAATGTCGACAAGGTGGTCCCGGGCAGCCGCTTCAGCAGCGACTGGGACGCGGCGATCCAGCTGATCGAGGACATCCGCGAAGCCAGGCCCGATACCTTCGTCAACCTCACCGTCGGCACGTATCCGTCGCCGTTCTGGCTGCGCTACGCCGACTCGATCTGGCGCGGCGGCAAGGATGACGATCTGGCCGGCGTAGGCAGCAACCGCGAACGCTGGATGACCTATCGCGACGCACAGACCTACCGCAACGTCGTAGTCAGGAATCCGTTGTTTCCGCTCAACTCGCTGATGCTCCACGGCATCATCTACGCGCAGTGCAACGATCGGTTGAACACCGCTCAAGGCCAGGACTTCGCCAATGAAGTGCATTCGTATTTCGGCAGCGGCACACAACTGCAGGAGCTGTACATCACACCGTCGCTGCTGAGCGACGGCGACTGGGACGTTCTCGCCGAGTCTGCCAGGTGGGCCCGGGCGAATGCCGACGTGCTGCGCGACAGCCACTGGATTGGCGGTGCGCCGGACGCGCTCGAGGTGTACGGCTGGGCTGCATGGTCGCCGGTCAAGGCGATCGTCACGCTGCGCAATCCCGACAGCCAGGCGAAGGGCTTCGTGCTCGATTTGCAGCGGCAACTGGAGTTACCGGCCGGCGCGGCGGGACGATTCCAGACACGCAGCTTATGGCACGGTCATACCTCGCATGGTCCATCGGTGCTGGACGCGGACCAGCGGCAGACCATCCGGCTCTCGCCTTTCGAGGTGCTCACTTTGGAGCTGGTGCCGGCCGACGGCGAAGGGTAATCGGGGTGGCCATGGATTTCCCGGCGTTGGCTTCCGGCGGCTTCTTTACGATAGCGTGCGCGCCAGTTCGACCGGTTTCGCTTCGATCTGGTGGAGATCGAAGATGACGATCTCGTTGTCCCCCTGCCGCAGCCAGGGTGCTGGACAATACAGACGCTTTTGCGGGCCGATATTCCAGTAGCGGCCGAGATTGTGCCGGTTGACCCAGACCAGGCCTTTGGTCCAGCCGCTCATGTCGATATAGGTATCGCCGACTTTGTCCAACGGCAAAGTGGCTTTGAAGAACAGTCCGGCCTTGCGTGGATTCGCACAGACGGCGCGCAGGTTAGCGATAAACGCGGGATCCATCGGCAACAGGAAGACTTCCCAGCCGGTGAGCGTGTCGCTCGAGCCTCCCGCATCCTGCAGCGTGACCGGTTCGAGAATGCCTTTGCGGTCGATCATCGCGTGGCCGTAATTCACACGCCCCATGCCCTCCACGAGAATCTCCAGTGATACGGCACCGTCCGGCGACGACGGCGGGACCGGCAATGCAAGCGGCGCATGGTGCGTGACATTCAGCGGCTGCGCACAGCGCTCTGGCATGAGCGCTCTCGACACGCCGCCCACATATTGCTCGCCGACGAAAACGGTCGCGTAATCGTGAACATGCCTGATATCCAGCACACCACCGCGGTGGCCCTGCAGCTTCTTGCGATACAGCGCGAAACCGAACGCCTGCCCAACCATCTCGAACGGCTGCGGATGGACGGTTTGTGCAGCTGGGAGCGCGGCAGGCAGGTTGTCCCAAATGGACGCGTAAAGAACCGGCATCAAAGCCTGGCTGCCTTTGCGTGTGATCGTCGGAACAGGTTCGGGTATATCGGGCAACGGCGTCGATAGATAGCGAGAAATAGCGGACCGGTACTTCATGTACTTCGACGTCGCCACGCCTTGCTCGCTGATCGGCGCTGCGTAGTCGTAGCTGGTAATGTCGGGTTGATATTCGCCTGAATCGGCATCCACGTTTGCGCCGGCATAAAAGCCGAAGCTGGTGCCGCCGTGAACGACATAGAGGTTGAACGACAGCTTCAATTGCATGAGCGCGTCCAGCGTGCCGGAGATATCGACGGCCGTGCCTTTGAGCGTCTCGTCGCCCCAATGGGTGAGCCACCCTGGATACACTTCGCCGGCCATCGCCGGGACGGCCGGAAATTCCCGCCGGACGGCCGCGATTTGCTCTGCATCGCCATTGCTCAATGCGATCGCGCCGCCGGTGACGTTCGTGCGATTCTGTTCAAGCTGCCTGATGCCGTCTTCGGTATAGAACGGCCCCTGTATCCCTTCCTGAAGCCAGAGCTGCCTTATCTCTTCGAGGTAAACCGGGTTGCCGGCGTACGAGCCGAATTCATTCTCGATCTGAATCATCAGGATCGGTCCACCGTTACTCGCCAGCAGTGGTTCGATGCGCGGGCTCAGCGCCTTGATGTAGCTAGCGACCGCCGACATGTAGCGACGATCGTTAGCGGAGTCGGTCCTGAGCTGGATGTCCGGATAACTCAACAGGTACGACGGAATGCCGCCCAGATCCCATTCGCCGCAGATATAGGGACCCGGCCGCAGCAACACCCACATCCCCTCCTGCTGGCACAGTCGAATGAATGCTTCGATGTCGCGGTTCTCTGTGCGGAAATCGAAAACGCCTGGACTCGTTTCGTGGTAATTCCACATGATGTAGAGGGCGATGCAGTTCATCCCCATCGCCCTGGCCATCAGGATGCGATGCTGCCAGTATTCGGCGGGGACGCGGGCGGGATGCATCTCCCCGCTACGGATCTGGAAACGCTCGCCGTCGAGCAGGAAGCTTTCGCCATCCTGACTAAAAGAAAAAGTATGCCCGCTTGTGACTGCTGGGGCTGGGATGTCGATTGCGGACGTTCCGGTCAGGCTGCTGTCCGGCCGAAGCATACAGCCATCGCCTGCGACGCTACACGCTTGCGAACGGCTGCCATGGACAAGGTTGAATGATTTTTTTGACCCATGCATGAAGTACCACCTTGCCGAGCCGCTGCGTTGGCGCGGTCGCCGCGCTACGCTTCGGCCAGAATCTGCTGGATGACTTGCTCGAAGGTTTCCACCGGTTGTCCGCCGCTCACCAGATAGCGACCGTTAAAGATGATCGCAGGCACTGACTGGATACCCGCCGCCTGGTATTCCCGCTCTTCCGCACGAACCTCATCGGCATAGTCGCCGCGGCGCAGTACTTCACGTGCTTCCACAGCGTCGAGCCCGACGGATTGGGCCGCTTCGACCAGAACGTCGTGATCGCTCGGGTCTTTACCCTCGAAATGATAAGCCCGCAGCAACGCCAGTTTGAGTGGCAACTGCGTGCCTTTGATACCGGCCCAATGCATCAGGCGGTGCGCATCGAAGGTGTTATAGACGCGCGTACGCGGGCCGAAGGCAAAACCAACGCTCGCCCCACGCTCCCGGATCATGGCTTGCGTTTCGGCGATCTGTGCCGGCGTGCGTCCGTATTTTTTGCCGAGATAATCGACAATGGCCTCGCCGTCCGGCCCCATCTGCGGATTCAACTCGAAGGGATGGACGACTATTCGAGCGTCGACCGCTTCGCCCAGGCGCGATAGCGCGAGCTGCAGCGACGACAGGCCGATCGCGCACCATGGGCATGCGATATCGGAGACGAAATCGATTGTTAGCTGTTGTGTCATTGCTTTCCTGACGGGAATAACCTGTGGCTTGGCCGGCTCGGTACGACGCAAATGCGGCCCACAGGGTAGCCTAGCCTGAATTGCCAATTTTTGCAGGGCTGCGTTCCGGACGTAAAAGCGTGCCGCCCGCGAAATGGAACGGTCAGCTCGCGCTACGGCGATCCGACCGTATTTTTTTGCAAACTGCGTCGCAATCCACCATATCGAAGTCGCATCAGCACAAAGCTTCCTCACTCGCCCTGTCGTTATCCCGTCCACAGCCCCGACGATCGCCGCGCCTGGTCAGGCCGCGTTCGTCGTTCGTGATCCAGAAACCACATCCACCGCCGAGCGCGTTCCGATCGCCGGCCAAAGGCGCCCTAATGCGAAAACAGCTCACCATCCGCGGCGGTCTCGTAGCGACGATCGCCGGGTACACCGTGCTGCTCGTCCTGGTCGTCAGTGCGTGTATTGCCGGCCTCTACGCGGGCAACGCGTCGCTGCAGGCGATGTACCGCGACGACACCGCATCGCTGCTGCACCTCAAGACGAGCGCCGAGCACCTGCTCGTTGTGCGCGAGCGCTTTAGCGACGTCGCGCAGATCATCAGCGCCGGTCAGTCCGCAAAGAAGGAGATCGCGCAACTCCACACGCTTCTCAAGGAAAGCAACGACGAACTGGACGGGTACGCGCGCCTGCATGATCGCGACGCACAGGAGCAGGCTCTCTTCGACGCGCTCCAGAAAAGCCGCCAGGACCTGCTCGACCAGGTCTTCTTAAAGGCGCTGTCCCAGCTCGACCGCGACGACGGATTCAATTTCCTCGACACCCAGCGCGCCGCGCCGCCCGCGCTTTTCGCGGCGTACCAGGACGCGATCGGCGCCCTCGAAAACGTCCAGGTCACACGCGAGAAGGCTCGCTACGACGCGGCTGCCGCGCGTTTCCACAAGATTGTCTGGGCGATGGGCGCGATAGCCGCACTCGCGCTCGTCGTCGGCTTCTTCGCGCAGCGCGGGCTCGCGAAGGCGATCATCGAGCCGATCGATCTCGTCGTCGATCACTTCGAGAAGATCGCGAAGGGAGACCTGACGGGCACCGTCGTCGTCGCCCGCGAAAACGAGATGGCATATCTGCTGAACGCGTTGAAGCAGATGCAGGCGGGTCTCACCGAAACGGTGAAGCAAGTGCGCGCAAGCACAGAGACTATCGTAGGCGACGTCAGCGCAATCGCGAGCGGCAACGTCGATCTGTCCGCGCGCACCGAGCAGCAGTCCGTGTCGCTGCAGCAGGCCGCGGCGAGCGTCGAGCAGCTGACGGCGGCCGTACGCCAGAACGCGGACAACGCCCGTGACGCGCGCAACTACGTCGAGGGCGCCGCCGATATCGCGTCGCGCGGCGGGCAGGCGATGCAGCGCGTCGTCGCGACGATGTCCGCGATCTCGGAAAGCTCCGCGCGGATCGCCGGCATCGTCGGCGTCATCGAGAGCATTGCGTTCCAGACCAACATCCTCGCGCTGAACGCGGCCGTCGAAGCCGCGCGCGCCGGCGAGCAGGGCCGCGGCTTCGCGGTCGTCGCGACCGAGGTCCGCGGGCTCGCGCAGCGCAGCGCATCGGCCGCGAAGGAGATCAAGGAGCTGATCGGCGATTCGACACGCCGCGTCGAGGACGGCAGCGGCTTCGTCGCCCAGGCGGGCTCGACGATGGCCGAGATCGTCAACGCCGTCGAGCGCGTCAATACGATCATGGGAGAAATCAGCATCGCGTCCGACGAGCAGTCGTCCGGCATCGAGCAGGTCAACGCAACCGTCACGCAAATGGAGCAGACGATGCAGCGCAATGCCGCGCTCGTCGAGGAGGCGTCGGCAGTCGCGCTTTCGCTGGAGGAACAGAGCGCACGGCTCAACGATGCGGTCGCGCAGTTCCGTCTGCGGGACGAGGCGGTCGACTGACGGCCGTGCCGCGCACGTCGTCAAGCGTATAGGTTCGGCCGTCAGTTGTGCGCCGACAGCCTTCCAGCAGCCGAAACGCTACCGGGCCATGACCGGTGCGGTGTCTTCGGCCACCGGCGCGGCCACCGACGCGACATCAGCCGCTACATGGGACAACTTCATCATGCGCGGCTGGAGCAGCAGCGCGACGAGCCCGCTCCAGCCGGTCTGATGCGACGCGCCGACGCCGCGTCCGTTGTCGCCATGGAAGTACTCATGGAACAGTACGAGATCCTGCGAACGCGGGTCGGCTTGCAGCAACGGATAGGCCGCCATTACGGGCCGCACGCCTTGTGCATCTTTGAGAAAGAGCGTGGTGACGCGCCGAGCAAGATCGTCGGCAATCTCGCCCAACGAAAACCGGTTGCCCGTTCCCGTCGGATACTCGATGCGGAAATCATCGCCGTAGTAACGATGAAATTCATATAACGATTCGATCAGCAAGTAGTTGACCGGTATCCAGACCGGTCCGCGCCAGTTCGAATTGCCGCCGAAAACACGCGAGTCCGACTCGGCTGGCTGGTATTCGATGCGCAAGCTCGCGCCGTCATGGTCGAAGACGTACGGTGCATCGCGATGCACGCGGGACAGCGCCCGCACGCCGTGCTCCGAGAGAAACTCGTTTTCATCGAGCGCACGGCGCAACAGCGATTTCATCCGGTGTCCGCGCAACAGCGAGAGCAGCGTGGTCTTGCCCTTGCCGGGTTCGGTCCAGCGCGACACCAGCTTTGCCAGATTCGGCCGATGATCGAGAAACCACGCCAGCCGTTCGCGCAATCCCGGCAGATGGCCGTACACCCGCTCATCCAGCACGTGAACGGCGAACAGCGGAATCAGCCCGACGATCGAACGAACGCACATGGGCGCACGGGTTCCGTCCGGAAGGTGCAGGACGTCGTAGAAGAATTCGTCGGGTTCGTCCCATAACCCTGTGCTGCAGCCTTCGTTACAACTGACCGCTTCCGCGATATACAGAAAGTGCTCGAAGAACTTCACCGCGATTTCGACGTACGCGTTGTTCGTCATCGCCAGTTCGAGGCCGATCTGCATCAGGTCGAGCGCGTAGGAGGCCATCCATGCAGTGCCATCGGCCTGATCGATGCGGCCGCCGGTCGGCAGCGGCGAAGACCGGTCGAAGATGCCGACATTGTCGAGCCCAAGAAAACCGCCCTGAAAGATGTTGCGGTCGTCGGCGTCCTTGCGGTTGACCCACCACGAGAAATTGAGCAGCAGCTTGTGGAACATGACTTCGAGAAACGCGTGATCGCCAACGCCCGTCACCTCGCGGTCCAGTTCATACACACGCCATGTTGCCCACGCATGAACGGGCGGATTCGCATCGCCGAACGCCCACTCGTAGGCGGGCAATTGCCCGTTCGGATGCATATAGCGCTCCTTCACGAGCAGCAGCAACTGCTTCTTCGCGAAGTCGGGATCGATCATGGCGAACGCGACCGCATGAAACGCGAGGTCCCACGATGCGTACCATGGATACTCCCACTTGTCGGGCATCGACACGATGTCGCCATTGCACATGTGCCGCCAGTCCGCGTTGCGGCCTTGCCTCCGTGCTCTCGGTGGCTTCGGTTGACCGGGGTCACCGTCATGCCAGCGCGTCACGTCGAACTGGTAGTACTGCTTCGACCACAGCATCCCGGCGAGCGCCTGACGCTGCACGAGCCGCGCATCGGCGTCGGGAATGTCGTGCTGAAGCGCTGCATAGAATTCGTCGGCCTCCGCTTGCCGGCGCGCAAAAAGCTCGTTCAGGTCGAGCGGCACGGCATCCGGAGCCGGTTCGGGACGCCAGCGCAGATACAGCACCGAGCGCTCACGAGGCGCGAACTGCAGGACCACATGCGCGGCGGCGCGGGTACCCTTGTCGCGCCGGATTGCCTGCTCGTCGCCGTCGACGAGGTAGTCATTGAAGCCGTCCTTGAACGGCCCCGCTCCATCGATGCCGTAAATGCGGCGCACATTCGTTTCGTTTTCGCAGAAGAGCCACTCGATCGGCTGTTGCGCCGATGCCGTCACGATCATCGTTCCGAGCGCGGGATTGTGGGCGATCACGCACGCGCCCTCCTCTTTATTCGGCTCCAGCGTGAGCGACGGCTTGCCGGGCTTGCCCGACCACGCCCATCTGTTGCGCGCCCAGAATTGCGGCAACAGATGAAGCGCCGCGCGCTGATCCGCGCGGTTTTCGACGGTAACGCGCATCACGATATCGTCGGGTGTGTGCTTCGCATACTCGACGTAGATGTCGAAGTAGCGGTTGTCGTCGAACACGCCCGTATCGAGTATTTCATACTCCGGCTGATCAGCGCCGCGCCGCCGGTTTTCGTCGATCAGGTCCTGGTACGGATACGCCTCATGAGGATACTTGTACAGCATCTTCATGTACGAATGCGTCGGCGTGCCGTCGAGATAGAAGTAAAGCTCCTTCACGTCCTCGCCGTGATTGCCTTGCTCATTCGTTAGCCCAAAGAGCCGTTCCTTGATGATCGGATCGTGCCCGTTCCAGAGCGCGAGCGATACGCACCAGTCGAGCGGGTCGTTGCCGAATCCGGCAATGCCGTCCTCACCCCAGCGGTACATGCGGCTGCGCGCATGATCGTGCGGAAAGTAGTCCCACGCGGTGCCGTGTTCGCTGTAGTCTTCGCGAACGGTGCCCCATTGCCGCTCGCTCAGATAAGGTCCCCAGCGGCGCCAGCGGTCGAGTTCCGGACCATGGAGCCGGGCACCTTCCTTCGACTGGAGAAGATTGATTGCGCGTAGCGGCGGCATGGAACCTCCCGACCCGAGATCGACCATCCAACACGTTCAGTGCGTGAACGTCTGCCCTGTTCCATCAGAATCTTAATGATAGGCGCCATCGCGCTGCAGCGCGCGAGCCGTGGACCCGCCTTGTGTTGCATACTTAAGCGAATCACACCGCCGAAAACGTCGACATGGTTGCGGACCTTGCACACTCGTGGTTGACCCGCAGCGCACCTGTGGTCGCGGCACAAGCCGCCGGCCGCCCGCTGGTGGCGCTGGAATCGACCATCATCGCTCACGGCATGCCCTATCCGGAGAACGTTCGCACCGCGCGCGAAGTGGAGGCCTCGATCCGCGGGCTGGGCGCCGAGCCCGCAACTATCGCACTGATCGGCGGGCGAATCCGCATCGGCCTTTCGGACGACGAGCTGGAACTGCTCGGCCGCTCGGACCACGTACACAAGGTCAGCCGCCGCGACCTGCCGGCAGTGCTGGCCGGCGGCGGGCTCGGCGCCACGACGGTGGCTGGCACGATGATATGTGCCGCCCTGGCCGGTATCGAGGTGTTCGTGACCGGCGGCATTGGCGGCGTGCACCGGGGCGCGCCGGAAACCTTCGACATTTCGGCCGACCTGCAGGAACTGGCGAAGACCTCGGTGGCGGTGGTCTGTGCCGGTGCGAAGTCCATCCTGGACATCGGGCTCACGTTGGAATACCTGGAAACGCACGGCGTGCCGGTGCTCAGTTGCGAGCAGGACAATTTCGCGGCGTTTTACACGCGCGACAGCGGCTTTCGCGCGGACTTCAGGCTCGACGACGCGGCGGAGCAGGCGCGCTTCATCCGTACCAAGTGGGACCTGGGCCTCGTGGGCGGCGTGGTGTTGAGCACGCCGGTGCCGGAAGCGGCAGCGATGAGCTTCGAAGAGATCGACGCGCTGACCCGGCAGGCGCTCGCCGAGGCCACGGCGCAAGGCATCACCGGTAAGGCCGTGACACCCTTCCTGCTGGCTCGCATCAAGGCACTGACGAGTGGACGCAGCCTCGCGACAAATATCGCGCTCGTGAAACACAATGCCGAGGTGGGCGCAAGGCTGGCGCTGGCGTTGGCACACGCAGGGCGCGGGGCGGGCGCGGCGTAGACACAGGAACGTCCGCTCTCCAGCAAACTTCGCGTCAGAACGAGGTCTTCCAGAACGGTAGCCGCGGCAATGCGCCCGTGATGACCGCCGTCGCACCTACGTTGAATGCCGAGCAGGCCAAGGCCGTTGCCGCCTATCTGCAATCCGGATAAGCGGTTGCCAATTCCTGCGGTCGACGGGCGATCCCGGATACGGAAAGTTAGCCGTTCGGTTGCGCGTTTCGATGGGCTAACATTAAAAACGCAACGCCCGATGCCGCATTGCGCGGCAGGTAATAGCCGCGGCGGGCGGCGGACGAGGTGGGGAAACAGGTGCGAGAATCGAGGTTCAAGGGTGTGGATTTCCACGCCGGCATCGATGGAATACGAAATGGACGATCTATATGACCTTCAGCGCTTTGTCGACGCCCAGGACCCGGTGTACGCACAGGTATGCGATGAACTGAGGAAGGGACGTAAGCGAAGCCACTGGATGTGGTTCGTGTTTCCGCAAATCCAGGGCCTCGGGGCAAGCGCAATGGCGCGGCGGTTCGCGATCTCGTCGTTGGCCGAGGCCGAAGCCTATCTGCGCCACCCGTTACTCGGTCCGCGGCTGCGCGAATCGACGCAACTCGTCAACCTCGTCAAAGAGCGTTCCATCGAGGAGATTTTCGGGTATCCGGACTACCTGAAGTTTCGATCGTCGATCAGCCTGTTCGCGCGCGCCACGAGCGACAACGACGTATTTGTGGAAGCGCTGCGCAAGTATTTCGGCGGTGAAGCCGATCCGCAAACTCTGCAACTGCTCTAGGCCATTTTTGCGCTGGGCCTGCGCGCGTGGCGGAGCGGATTTCGGAATTTCAGTGTCGGCACAGTGTGTCGTCAATTTCTGCTCGCATCCGCTGCGCGGGACCGGTAGCGCAGCAGATGATCGGTGCCGGATTCGGACAGCCAGACTTCGCCCGGCCGGCCCATCATCTCGCGTACGTTCGCGTGCGGGCGCGGCAGCGAAAACACTTCGAACCGCTCGGCACGCGGGTCGAAGCGCACTAGCGCGTTGGCGCTCCATTCACTGAGCCAGACGATATCCTGGTCGTCTACAAATATTGCGTACACGTGCGGATCGTCGCCGGGCAGCCGCCATTCGCGCCATTGATGCGTCACGGGATCGAATACGCCGACTTTTCCTGCGTTCCACTCGCTGACCCAGACGCGTCCCTTCGAATCGGACCATACACGGCGCGCGCCCTGGTTCGACGTTGGCGGCTCGATGACCTGCGCCGCACCACTCCCGGGATCGATGCGACCGAGATAACTCCCCGCCAGCGACGCGAAATACAGGCTGCCGTCCGGGGTCACGCAGATGCCGTAGGGCCCCGGCCCGCGCGGCGCATCGAAGACTCGCATGCGGGCGCGCTGCGGATCCAGTTCGCCATAGATGCCGCTTTGCCCGGTAAACCACAGATGCCCTTGTTTGTCGAACACGGCGGTGTTCAGATTGGCGTCTGGCCGGTCCTTCGGCAGCGGGAAACGCGTGACGGCGAGCGTCTTCGGATCGATGCGCACAATCGCGTTCTGGCCGCCGTCCGTCACCCACGCCGCGCGATCGGGACCCACGATCACGCCGTGCGGCGCCGATCCGGCGCCGAGCGGAATCCTGTCGATCCTGCCGCTACGCGGGTCCAGCCGTCCGACCGCGCCCTGCGCCTGCGCGGTGTACCACACGGCGCCGTCCGGCGCGGGTGCGACGTCATGCGGCGCACTGCCGGTCGGGACGGCGAAAGTCTCGAACGACGGAGGCTGCGCCTGCGCCGGGCCGATGGTGAGCGCAGCGCTCGCCAGGGCCGACGCAAACCTCGGCGCCAGCCCTGCTTCGAGAATCTTGTGCACCGTTGCCACAACCCGTTTCCTCGCGATCGCCAACATGCTCGCCTCCGTGTCACAGGATGAGTTTCAAAGGGCGCTGACGGCTTTTTATTGTTGCACCTTTTTATTGTTGCACTTATCTGTAGCCGTCGCTGTGCCGGCTCATTCGCCACGCCGGCTCCGGCGCAATTCAGGTTCACGGTGACGAAGGATGCGCCTTCAAAAACATCACGGTGGTGTCCGCAGGTTGTTTGGCGTGCAATGCGACTTCATACGTCCACGGCGCATTCGAAATGCCCGGTGGAAACACGCAACCGCTGCTCGGCTCGGGCATATCAATAAAGCATGCATTACATCGCAAAAATGCATATTACATATGCGAATGCGAGCCTCATACTGCTTTTCAACCGACGTGCCGGGACCGGCAACAGTGTGCACACCGCGAATCTTGCGGACGGAACAAGTCACCTGAGTTCCCCCGAGGTCACACAAGCGTGACCGCCGTCGCTAACAATTTTCCTTCGAACATTTGAGGGCTTTTCAGCCATGACGCTCACAGTCGGCTCATTGCTTGCGTTGTCGTTTCTCATTTCCGTGCTCGGGCTCTTCATGTTCATCTGGGCACAGACACGAGGTTTGATGCGGGCCGGCCCAGAGGCGGCACAGGTGATATTCGAAGCGGGTGAACTCGGCATGGTCGAAGAACCCGGGATTTCGACGACGCAACGCGGCGCGCTGCAAAGGGCCGAAAGCAATGCCAATGCTTCGGCGACGCGCGGCGGCGCGCAACGAGCCTCGCACACGCGGCCTGATTTGCTGGCCCGCGAAGTGCAGGACAGGTCGAGCCGCGCCGCCGCGTTCGCGTTTCTCACGTCGTCGATCCTGTGGCTGGTACTCGGCTCGCTCGCCGGCCTGGTGGCCTCACAAAAGCTGACGTCGCCGGACTTTCTGGCGCAATCGGCCTGGCTGACGTTCGGCCGCATCAGAACCGCGCACTTGAATATGGTGATCTATGGCTGGGCATCGATGGCGGGACTGGGCATCTCGTTGTGGATGCTGCCGCGGCTGCTAAAGACGCGTCTGGTCGGCGAGCGTTACGCCGTCGCGGGCGCCGGTCTATGGAATGCCGGTGTCGCGGCCGGCGTCGTGGCGATACTCGCGGGCTGGACGGACGGCCTGCAGTGGCTCGAGATCCCGTGGCAGATCGGCATTCTTCTTGCACTGGGCGGCGCACTGTCAGCGGTGCCGCTATTTTTGACGCTCGCCCGCCGCAATGTGGACCACCTGTACGTTTCGGTCTGGTACATCGCTGCGGCGCTGCTCTGGTTTCCGATCCTGTATGTCGTCGCGAAAGTGCCGTACGTGCATTTCGGCGTGGAGCAGGCGATCGTCAACTGGTGGTTCGCACACAACGTGCTTGGCTTGTGGCTTACGCCGTTCGGTCTTGCTTCAGCCTACTACTTCATCGCGAAGGTGCTTGGCCGTCCTATCTATTCGTACAACCTCTCGCTGGTCGGCTTCTGGGCGCTGGCGATGTTCTATAGCCAGGCCGGCATTCATCATCTGCTCGGCGGCCCCGTGCCAGCGTGGCTGCAAAGCGTCTCGGTCGTGCAAAGCGTGATGATGCTGATCCCCGTCCTCGCGGTCGGCGTCAATCAGCACGTGACGGTGGCCGGGCGCTTCGCGACGCTGCGATATTCGCCCACGCTGCGCTTCGTCGTACTGGGCGCCGCGCTGTACACGCTCGTTTCGCTGCAAGGCTCGCTCGAAGCCGTGCCGTTCTTCAATCGCCTCGTGCACTTCACCCAGTACAAGGTCGCGCATGCGCACCTCGGCCTGTACGGCTTTTACTCGATGATCATGTTCGGTTCGATCTATTTCGTGATGCCACGCGTACTGGAGCGGGAGTGGCCCTATCCGAAGTTGGTTGCCCTGCATTTCTGGCTGGCTGTGATCGGCTTCGCGATCTACTTCGTTTCTCTGAGCATCGGCGGTGTTCTGCAGGGCATCGCCATGCTTGATGCCACGCGTCCCTTCATGGATTCCGTCACCGTGCTCACGCCTTACCTGAGAGCGAGAACGTTCGGTGGCGTGCTGATGACCGCCGGGCACCTCGTATTCGCGTGGCACTTCTTCGCAATGCTACTCGACCGCGGGACGATCCGCTCCGGCCAGGCGCTTATCGGCGGCGTGCCGTCCGCAGGAGTCTGACCATGAACCGGGTTCTCACCATCGTCATCGGCGCGCTGATCATGCTGGCGATCGCCACGCTCGTGCTGGTCGCATTGCCGTATCGCGAACTGCAGGACGAATCGCCGCCCGAACAGCTCAAGCCGTACACCATCGCACAACTGCGCGGCCGCGCCACCTACGTCAACATGGGTTGCGTGTATTGCCACTCGCAACAGCCGCGAGCGGCGACCCTGAGTCCGGATGCATTGCGCGGCTGGGGTCGGCCGTCGGTATCGGCCGACTATGCGTACGACTACCCGCACCTGCTGGGCGTGTCGCGCACCGGCCCTGATCTGTTCAACATCGGCGCACGGCAGCCCAGCGTCGACTGGCATCTCGCTCACCTGTACCAGCCACGCAGTGTGACGCCTGGAAGCGTGATGCCGTCGTACCCGTTCCTCTTCAAAGTGGTCGCGCATGCTGGACCGAACGACAAGGTCGTGACGCTGCCGCCGCACTTCGCGCCGGCCGGCGGCCAGGTCGTCGCCACGCGGGAGGCGCTCGATCTCGTCGCTTACCTGACTGCACTCAATCACACGTATCCCGTTCCCGCCACTGAGTCCGGAGTGACGAAATGAAACACGACACGCAGCACGACACGATCCACACACGGGAGCATGCGGAACCCGTCGAACAGGCGAATCCGGTGCCCTGGCTTCTGGGGCTCGTCGGCGCATCGCTAGCAGTCTGGGGCGTCAGCTACTTCCTGCTCAATCCGGACCTCGCGCCGGCCAGCAGCAAGGACGCCAGCCACGACGCCGTGACGAGCGCCGCAGCACCCGCCGCGGCCGACGGCGCGCAGATCTTCGCGAGTCGCTGTGCGTCCTGCCATCAGGCGAACGGCGCCGGCCTGCCCGGAGTGTTTCCACCACTGGCCGGCTCCGCATGGGTGAACGGCGACGCAAAGACCGTCGCGCGCATCCTGCTGCTGGGCATCAACGGCAAGATCGACGTTGCCGGCGCAACCTTCAACGGCACGATGCCCGCCTTTGGCACGCCCCTTTCCGACGCGGAAATCGCGGCGGTGGCCACGCACGTTCGCGCGAGCTTCGGCAACAAGTCGGCAGCACTGACAGCCGACCTTGTGAAGGGCGAGCGAACCGCTCTGGGCACGCGGACGACGCCATGGGCAGGCGGCGACGAACTCTCGAAGCAGCCATAGCGCCGGACGAAACGCAAAATGCAATCCAACCTTCCAGATAGTGCGCTGCTGGACGTGCGCGGCATGTGGTGCACCAGTTGCGCGAACGCATTGGAAAGCATGCTGCGGCGCCAGCCCGGCGTGCTCGCCGCCAGCGTCAGTTTCGCGGCCGAGTCCGCCTCGCTGCAATGGGACCCGCTCGCGACGTCGCTTGACCGCCTGCTGCAGCGCGTCGCCAAACTCGGATACGCGTGCATCCCCGAGGGCGCGGGGCACGACCGGCGCGCGTATTTCGCCAGAATCCGCCATGACCTGATGGTCCGGCTCGTGGTTGCCGTGTTCTTTTCGATGTGGGTAATGCCGGCGCAATGGGCGCTGTACGTTGCGCCCGAGGGCAGTCTTTCGCCGGCCGCCCGATTTGGGCTGGCGCTGTTTGCAGGGCTCGCCACCATGCCGGTGATCGGCTACGGTGCGCTGCCGTTTTTCCGCGCGGCGTGGCGCACGCTGCGCGCTCGGGCGCCGGGCATGGACGTCCTCGTCGCGACCGGGGCCGGCGGGTCCTGCCTGCTTTCGGTATGGCAGTTGATACGGGGCGAGTCGACCGTCTATTTCGATTCCGCCGCAATGATCGTGGTCTTCCTGCTGGCCGGCAGGCTGCTCGAAACGACCGTGCGAAGCCAATCGGCCGACGCCGTACGCAGCCTGCTCGAATTGCCGCCTGAAACCGCGCACGTGATCGATGCGTCCGGCGCCGAAACGCAAGTCCTCGCCAAGCGGGTGGAACGCGGCAGCTCGGTTCGGGTGTGCCCTGGCGAGCGCGTTCCGCTCGACGGCGTCATCGCGCAAGGCGTGTCGTCGCTGGATCGCTCGCTGCTGACCGGCGAAACGGCGTTCATCACCGTCGAACCCGGCGACCTGGTCGAAGCCGGTGCGCTCAATGGAGACGGCGAACTGGTGGTGCTGGTCGAGCGCGCCTGGGGTGAGCGTCGCGTGGATCTGATCGCGCATAGCGTGCGGCAGATGCTCGCGCGCAAGACGGCGACCCAGGCACTCGCCGAACGGTTCACCCGCTACCTCGTGCCAGCCATCTGCGGGGCCGCGACGCTCGCCTTGCTGTGGAACGCAGCCGAGGGTATGGCCATCGCCGCCGCGCTCGAACGCGCCGTGGCAGTGCTCGTCATTACCTGCCCCTGTGCGCTCGGTATGGCCGTTCCGCTCGCGCTTACCGCCGGGGCGGGGCGAGCGGCGCGCGCGGGCGTGCTGTTCCGGGATGTCGAGGCGATCGAGAAGGCCGGCCGCATCGACCTCTTCTGTTTCGACAAGACCGGAACGCTGACCGAAGGCTCGCCCCGGCTCGTCCAGTCGCAATGTGCCGGCAGCGTGAGCACCGCCGACCTGTTCGCCGACGCGGCGATTGCCGAGCGCGGCAGCGAGCATCCGCTCGCAAAGGCCATCGAATCATTGGTACCGCCGTCATGCCGTGCAACCGTCGACGGCGCGACGGGAACGTCCCGTGCGACGCCCGGCGCGGGCGTCGAATGGATCGGCGCGGACGGCTCTCGCATTCTCGCCGGCAGCGCGTCGTTTCTCGGCGGGCTCGGCGTACCGGTGCCGGACACGGCAGCCACGCATACGACGGTTCATGTCGCGCGCGATGGGCGGTGGCGTGGCACGTTGCATTTCGCGGACGCGCCGCGTGCCGGTGCGCGCCGCACGCTGGCCGCGTTGCGCGCGTCAGGCGCGGCGCTAGCGATGCTGACCGGCGACGAGCCGGCCGTCGGCTTGCGCATCGCCGAGGCTGTCGGCATTGACTCCGGCGCCGTGTACGCGGGCCAGTCGCCGGAACAGAAGGCCCGTCGCATCGTCGCTGCGCAGGCAGCGGGAACGAAGGTCGCGTTCATCGGCGACGGCCTCAACGACGCGCCCGCGCTCGCGGCGGCCGATCTCGGCATCGCCGTCGCCAACGCGACGGCGTCGTCGGTGGCCGCTGCGTCGATCGTACTGGTCGAGGGCGGCATCGAGAAACTCAATGCCGCGCTGGCGATCGCCCGGCGCACCGCGCGCGTGATGCGCCAGAACCTCGTTGCCGCAGCCGTCTACAACTTGCTCGCCGTGCCGCTCGCGTTATCCGGAGTCGTGTCGCCGGCAATGGCAGCCGCGTTGATGATCGCCAGCTCACTTTCAGTGACGCTCAATTCCTCCCGCCTCGCTGCCGGCGCAATTAACCGGCACGGCGCTACTGCTGACAGGTTCGACACGGACACCGCAGATCACCGCGGCACCCAGGATCCGGATCTGCAGCGCCCGCCTGCGCCGATGTTCAACACCTGACAGAAGGATGACCATGAAGAACGATGAACGCGACATCTTCCAGCAGCGCCGCAGGCTGCTCGGTGGCCTCGGTGCGCTGGGGCTTGCGGCATTGACGAATCCCATAATGGGGAGGGCAGCACCCGGCAATAACATCATGCTGCCCTTCGAAAATGGTGAGCGCCCGCTCACGTCCGCGTTTGCGCAGAAGTCCAACGTCATACTGCAAAGAACGCGGCCGCCGTTAATCGAAACGCCGTTCGAGGTGTTCGACCAGGGCGTCTTTACACCAAACGACCGCTTCTATGTGCGGTGGCACCTTGCGAACATTCCGACGTCCGTGGATCCGGCCGCGTTCAGGCTGGACATCCGGGGTCACGTGAACAGGACCGTCAGCCTGACGCTGAACGATCTTTTGAAAAAATTCCCGCGCTTCGAAATCGCCGCAGTCAATCAATGCTCGGGGAATTCCCGCGGCTTTTTTAGTCCCCGCGTACCAGGCGGTCAATGGGCGAACGGCGCGATGGGCAACGCTCGATGGACGGGCGTGCGGCTGAAGGATTTGCTGACACATGCCGGTGTGGGCGCAAACGCGGTGCAGGTACGCTTGAACGGCCTCGACACCGGCGTGATTCCGCAGACGCCGAAATTCATGAAGTCGCTCGCGATCGACCACGCGCTCGACGGCGAAGTGATGGTCGCCTATGCGATGAACGGGGAGCCGCTGCCGCTGCTCAACGGCTATCCGTTGCGGCTCGTCGTGCCCGGCTGGTATGCAACCTACTGGGTCAAGATGCTGCACGACATCGAGGTGCTGGACAAGCCCGACGACAACTTCTGGACCGCCAAGGCCTACCTCGTCCCCGATAACCATTTTGCCAACGTGCATCCCGGCGACAAGGGCTTCAAGCAGGTGCCTATCAATACTATGCTGCCCCGGTCGTTCTTCACCAATCTGCACTCTGCCGGCACCGTACAACGCGGTCAGCCGATGCTCGTACGCGGCATTGCGTTCGGCGGTTTCAACGCGCTCGCGAAGGTGCAGTTTTCGTCCGATGGCGGCCGCAACTGGGCCGACGCCACGATAGGCCGCGATTACGGCCGCTACAGTTTTCGACAGTGGCAGACGACGGTCAGTTTCCCGCAAACGGGCAGCCGGACACTGATGGTCCGCGCGATCGACTCGACCGGACAGGCGCAGCCGGATACACCGAATTGGAACGGCGCGGGCTTCATGCGCAACGTCATTGAATCCGTCGATATCAACGTAGTCTGACACGAGGCGAAAACCATGAACTTGAAGCTGGCTCGTATCACGGCGGTCTGGGCCGTTCCTGTCGTCGTCGGTGCCATTTTCGCGCTGACCGGCAGTCACTACCTGCCTGAATCGATCGTCGCACAGGCGCAGCGGCAGGCCGCCGTCGTGCCTCCCGTGCGTTTCACCCCGCTCGACGTCTCTTTGCCGGCAGGCAGCACGCTCTTTCCACCCGGCGAAGGCGCAGAGATCGCGAACGCCAACTGCGTGATGTGTCATTCGACCGGAATGGTGCTGCGTCAGCCCGCGCTAACCACTACCGAGTGGAAGACCGAGATCATGAAGATGCGCAACGGCTTCGGCGCGCCGATTCCTCTCGATCAGGTCGACCAGCTTGCTCACTATCTTGGCGTGATCAATGGAAAGAAGAATGAGGCGGGCCCCTCCGGTGTCGACAACCAGGCCAGCTGACGCACAAGCTTCGGACCTGGTAGCGTGCAGCTGCGAGTGTGCTCCTGCCCGAGGACTCGACGCTTGAAAGCCGTCGAGCCGCATGCCGCCCGGTATCGAAGCAGCCGCACGACTCGCCGCCGTCGGGTTGCAGATCTTCGCACCGAAATGCGCGCTTTGCTGGACCATTTACGCTGGCCTCTTTAACGCTGTTACATCGAAGTGAGGCGCCACGTTGACGCCGCTCGCCCGCTAGACGATCACGTGTTCGAACATCTGATCCGCGAGCGTGCGAAAGGCGCGCGCGCTCGGGCTCAACACACGCGCCTTGCGCCAGATCATGTTCAGGTCGCGCTCGATCTTCAGGTCGGGCACCCGCAACTGCACCAGAACGCCTGCGGCGAGTTCGTCGGAGACCGTTTGGCGCGACACCCACGCGACCGCATTGCCAAGGCGCAGCATCCGTTTGATCGCCTCCGGGCTGCCCACCGACAGCTTCGGCGACAGCTCATAGCCGTGCTCGGCATACGCGTCCTCGATTACCATGCGTGTGCCGGACCCGGGTTCACGCATCACGAGTTCGGCATTGCCGACCTCCGCTGCGCTGACGCGGCGCTTGCGCGTCAGCGGGTGGCTGGCGCCGGCGACCGCAATCAGTTCATCACGACCAATGACGGCCGCGTCGAACATCGATGCGTCGTACGGTCCTTCGATCAACCCAAGCTGCCGCTCGTGAGCCAGCACCGTCTCCTCGACGTATTCGGTGTTCGACACCGCGAGGTCGACCGTGATGCCTGGATATAACCGCCGGAACTCGTCCAGAACGGGAGGCAGCAGATAAACGCCAATCGTGCGGCTTGAGGCGAGCCCAAGGTGCCCGCGCGTCAAACCCGCGAACTCGCCGATCGCGGTTTCGGCTGCGTCCGCCAGCGAGAAAATCTGCGCGGCGTAATCGGCAAGCAGACGGCCTGCCTCGGTAAGCTGCATGCCGCGCGGGAGACGGTCAAACAACGGCACGCCGACTCGTTCCTCCAGTCCGCGGATCTCGCGCGTGAGCGCCGGCTGGCTAACGTGAAGCCGCTCCGACGCGGCGGTGACGCTGCCGGTCTCCGCAACAGAAAAGAAAGCTGCTAGATGGGTGAAGTTCATCTGATATATATCAAAAAGGCATTTATCCCATATTAAGGATATATTTTCAATATGGACAGCAAATCCGCACAATCAGTTCATCCCGATTCCCTGTGGAGACGACCATGTCCAGCCAGTTTGGTGCACGCGAGGCAACGTTCTCGCAGCATTTCTCCGACAAGATTCGCCAGTTCACGCCGAACTGGTTCGCGATGACAATGGGCAACGGCATCGTGTCGCTCGTGCTCGCCGCGTTGCCCCAGAGCTTTCCGGGCCAGCACGCACTCGCCGTTTCGTTGTGGTGTGTGGACATCGTGCTCTATGCGGTGTTCATGGCGATGTTCGCCGCGCGCTGGATCCTCTATCCAGAAACGATCAAACCCCTGCTGCATCACCCGCTTCAATCGATGTTCCTGGGCACCTTGCCTATGGGTCTCGCGCCGATCATCAACGGCATCGTGCTGTTCGCGGGACCGCATTTCGGCGCAGGGGCCTACTCGCTCGCGTATGCGTTGTGGTGCTGTGACGCACTGCTGGCAGTCGTTGTCGCGGTGGGCGTGCCGTACCTGATGTTCACCGAGCAAAGCCATGCCTTCGAGCGCGTTACGGCCGTGCTGCTGCTGCCGATTGTGGCGCCCGAAGTGGCGGCGTCAAGTGCCGCGGCGCTTGCCCCGCACCTGGCCGAACGAACCGCGCAGCTCGTCGTCGGCGCAGGCTATCTGCTGTGGGCGATTTCGGTGCCGCTCGCCTTCTCGGTGCTGACCGTCGTCTTCTTCCGGCTGGTCATTCACAAGCTACCGCATCGTGATCTGGGCCCGTCCAGCTGGCTGACTCTCGGCCCGATCGGCACCGGCGCGCTGGGACTGCTTATGCTGGGCCAGGCCGCTCCCGGCGCATTCGCCGACACTACGCTCGCGAACGTTGCCGCCATCGCACGCGACTTCGGCCTGATCGGCTCGCTGATCCTGTGGGGTGCGGGCCTGTGGTGGTTTGCGCTCGCGCTCCTCTTCACATTGCGCTACCGCCGCGAAGGCTTGCCGTTCAACCTCGGCTGGTGGGGCTTCACGTTCCCGCTCGGCGTCTACACTGCGGCAACACTGAGCCTGTATCGGGTGACCGGGTTCGAGGCGTTCGCCGTGGCCGGCGTGCTGTTCGCAGTCCTGCTGGGTGGACTCTGGAGTGTCGTGCTGTCGCGGACGTTGCGGGAAGTGGCGCGCGGTCACCTGTTCTACGCGCCTTGCCTTGCCGCTGCGCGCTAGTTATCGATTTTCGGCCGGCGGCCCCGCTCCTACGCGGCCGCCGCGTCGAGGACCGTCGCCGCATAGAATCCGGCACCGGAATGGTCGACATCCGCCTACCGATATCAAGCGGCTGCTGAAGCCTGCCTGCGAGCAATAAAGTCAATTTCGACGAGCGCGTCGCGGGCCAATCCAGTCACGCCTATACAGGTCCGCGCCGGCAATCTCCCAGGCGGGAAATAGGCAGCATAGACTGCGTTCATCGTCGCGTAATCCCGTTTGAACTCGGTCAGAAAGATCCGCACGGAGACGACATCTTCGAGCCCAAGCCCGGTTCCCTTTAACACCAGAACCAGATTGTCCATCACCCGGGTTGTCTGTGCGGCAACGCCTTCGGGAAGCGGGGCGTTGTCATCGTCAGGCGATGTCGGCATCTGGCCAGTGAGAAACACCCAGCCGTGCTGCTCGGTTGCATGAGAAAAGGGACCGACCGGCGTAGGCGCACCCTCAACCATCCAGAATCTCGTCGATAAATTCATCTGCCGTCACTCCATGAGCAAAGAAAAGCGTCGTACGCGTACCACTCCTGGCAGCACCATAGCGACCATCACAAAATAATTAATCCGCGAACAAGGCCTTGCGGATAATCGCGTGCATCCCCCAGTTGCCGTCGACAACCTGTGTCACGCCGAAGTCGACCGCAACCGACATCAACGAGATTGCTTCATCTTCGGTGAGACCCTTGGTCGTCATCAGAAAACGGCGCGTCTTGATGAACGCGTCGCGCATCGCGAGGTCTAGCGTCGACTTCTCGTAGACCTTGCTCTGCGCGTGCGTGCCGAATTCAGTCAGATAGTTTGCATGGCTGAAGCCGTGCAGCACCCACTCTTCGGGGGTTTCGACGAGCGGATACGTGAGGTCCGCATACGGTTGACCGGCAAGCGTTGCTCTCTTGTGCAACACCAGTTGGAAGTCGCCGGTCAGAGAGCATTCGATCGCGGTCCCGCACAGCTCCGAATCACCCTGCGACGCGTGCGGATCACCGACTGACAGCAACGCGCCGGGAACGCCAATCGGCAGATAGACGCTCGCGCCCTGCGCGACGCGCCAATTGTCCAGGTTGCCGCCGAACGCGGACGGCGGGATCGAATCAATGAGGCCGTCCTGTTGCGGCGCGACCGCGATCAGGCCGAAATGCGGGCGCACGGGAATCTTGACACCCTTCAGGATCCCGTGATTCTCCTCGACCGTCGAATGGTCGACGGGCACGCCCGGATAATCGATCGTTGGATGCACCACACCGAACGGATCGCGCTGCGGCGTCCAGCGGTAGTTGTAGACCGCACGCGCATATGGCGGACCGTCGTGCGGCCGCGGCTCGGCGTCGAGTTCATAAATCGTGACGACTTCGCGCGGTTTAGGCTCGGTCAACAACTCGCGGTAATGGAAGCCCCACCACGCGGCCGCATTGCTGCCGAACGCGCGCCCGCTGAATTGCGGATTCGCGCAGCGCCGCGGATGCACATCGATAATCCTGACTTCCAATACATCGCCCGGTTCGGCGCCGCGTACCGCGATCGGACCGGTGCAGATATGCACCCCGAACCCTTCGCCCGCGCCGCGTCCGTAGATCGATGCATCGATCGGTCCGGCACCGCGCCGGTTCACGTTCTTGCGCTCTGCCGTCCAGTGGAACACGCTTTCGGCGCCTGGGTCACCGGCAACCATGCGCGCCCAGTCGTCCGATGCATGCTGCGTCAGCGTCTCTATCGTCACGGTATCGCCGCTGTCGACTTCGAGCACCGGCTTCAGGTCGTGCGAAAAATAGCCCCAGTGCACCGTGTTTGCCGTCGCACGCAACAGGTGGTGGCGCGGCTTGCCCGGCCGGCGGGCGTCGCCTCTTGTGGACTCGGTCCGCGTCTCGACGGCGGGGCTGGCCACGACCGTACCCGCATCGTCGAGCGTTGCTTCCCGCGGCCGCGCTTGCGCGCTGGCCTGCGCCGCGGCTTGCGCATGGAGCAGCAGCACTTCCGTGTTGAACGGCAGTCCGCGCGAAATGCGCTGCACCAGATGCCGGGCCAGATCCAGGCTCGCTTCGTTGCGGAAGGCGCGCGGCGAGGTGTGATATTGCTCGCGAAACGCACGGCTGAAATGCGCGGGATCGTTGAAACCCCAACGGAAACAGATATCCGAGATCGACATCTTTTCGTGTAGCGGATCGGCTAGTTCGGCCCTGCAACGTTCGAGGCGGCGCAGCCGCAAATAGGTGGAGAAGCTCTGGCCGGCGGTTTCGAACAGCTTTTGCAGGTAGCGCTGCGAGACGCGCTCTTCTGTGGCGAGAAGCGCGAGACTGATTTTCGGGTCGCTGAGCCGCTCATCGATACTGCGACACACGCGCGAGAAGATGGCCGCCTGCGACGATGTCAGTCCGCTGATCGGCGTTTCGCGCTGATGCACTGCGAGAATCGCTACGAGGAACTCAATCAGCGCGAGTTCAAGCGGGCGCAACTCGTTGGCCGACAACGTCTCCACGCTTTCCGCCAGCGACGCCAGAAAACCGGAAAACACGTGTCCGACGCCGGCATCTCCGGCGATCCGCCCGGCACACATCGACGACGGCGCAAGCAGCCGCCCTCTGATCGCCGCACGCGGTATACGCACGACAAAGGCGCGGAAATCCGTGGCGAAAACCAGCGAGCAACCCTCGCGTGACGGCAGATAGACGAGGTCGTTCAACCTCAGGGGCTGGCGCCGGCCGTCGGCGAGCAGCAGCGTCGCCGCGCCGTCAAGGTGCAGCATGATCAGCATGCTGTCGCCGCCGGCAGCATTCGGCTCGAGCGTCTGCGCAACGGACGCCAGCAGGCTCAGATCGAAGCCCCCGACCGACCGCTGCGTCTGGATCGTCCCGTGCAACGCCCGTGCCGGAGGTATCGCGCCGCTACGCCATCCCATCCTGTCGAGCGCTTCCCGCCAGGCGCGAAGCCGTTCGACCTCCGGATAGGATTCGGTTGTAAAGCGCAGCAGATCCAAGTGGACTCCAGGGCCGATGCCTGCGGCGCGAGCACGTCGCAGGGCGCCCGCTACCCTTGGATGGATTCGGGGAGCCGGACGGATCATCGCAGGAAGCAATATTCGCGCCATCACACGGCGACTGCATCGATGGTCCCCGGCCCTGAGCGGCAGCGCGCGCGAGGCCGCCACAGTCGTGCGCGATGCTGCACCAGCAGCGCGCATACGCACCGTGCCGACGCATCTGGCACGCCAGCCCATGTGGGCCCCCCACATCGCCCCGCGGCCCGCATGGGAACGCTCAGCCCCCCACGCCGTCGACGAAGACGTTCTTGCGAATCGAGCCATGCACGCCCCAGTTGCCGTCGACGACTTGCGTGACGCCGAAATCCGCGGCGACCGACATCAGCGCGATGGCCTCGTCCTCGCTCAGCCTGTGCACGGTCATCAGGAAGCGGCGCAGCTTGCGGAACGCGTCGCGCATCGCCTTGTCGAGGCTGGAGTGCTGTGCCACCTCGATCTGTCCGGCCGGGCCGAGCTCCGCCAGGTAGTTCGGGAAGGTGAAGCCGTACACCGACCATTGGTCGTCGGTTTCCAGCATCGGGTGCGTGAGGCCTTCGAGGATCGTGCCGCCCAGGTCGTTCTTCTTGTGCAGCACGAATTCGAAGTCGCCCGTCAGCGAGGTCTCGATCGCGGTACCGCCGAGCTCGCTGTCGCCCTGAGCCGCATGCGGATCGCCGACCGAAAAGAATGCGCCTTCGACGGCGACCGGGTAATACATCCGCGCCCCCTTGCCGACACGCCAGTCGTCGATATTGCCGCCAGTGTAGCTGGGTGGATTGGAGCTGACGTATTCGGCCTCCGTCGGCGCCAGCCCCATCGTGCCGAAATGCAGCCTGGCCGGCACCTTCACGTTCGACAGAATGTTCTCGCGCTTCTTGACCAGCGAATGATCGACCATCACGCCCGGATAATCGATCATCGCATGAACGACGCCGTCCGGATCGGTCTGCGGCGTCCATACGTAGTTGTAGACCGCACGTGCGAACGGCTCGCCGGAGGTATCGAGCTCGAAGATCGTCACGACTTCACGCGGCTTCGGCTCCTCGATCAGATCGCGATAGTGGAAGCCCCAGGATGCGGCGACGTTCGAACCGAAACAACGGCCGCGATAACACGCATTGCAGCTCGGCCTCGGCCGTACGTCGAGAATCCGCACTTCGAGCACGTCGCCGGGCTCGGCCCCTTCAATCGCGACCGGCCCGGTCAGCAGATGCACGCCGATACCTTCGCCGGAACCTAGCGTAAAGGGTCCATCGGTTGGCCCCGCACCGCGGCGCGGCATGGCCTTGTGCTCGCGGGTCCAGTGAAAGATGCTTTCGGCGCCTGGGTCGCCCGCGACCATCCGTTCGTGATCGTCGTTCGCATGGTGTGTCAGCGTCTCGATCGTGATCCGGTCGCCGGAGCGCACCGTCAACGCGGGCTCGACTTTTTTGCTGAAGTAACCCCAATGAACCGTTTCGGGCGACACGGGGAGGGTATGGTGCTTCATGTTCGTTCGAACCTCATAAGGCGCCGGGCGCAAAGGGCCGGGCGATGCTGAATGGCGCGTGCCGTCACGACGCGACTTCGAGCCGGTCGTCGGCGCCCATCACGCTCAGGAATCGCGCCGTCAACGGATGGCGCGGATGTGTGAGCACTTCATGCGCAGGCCCCTGTTCGACCACCGCGCCGCCGCTCATGAACACGACGCGATCGGCGACCTGATCGGCGAAGCGTAACTGGTGCGTTGAGATGATCATCGTCAGACCGCCTTCGTCCACGAGCCGCTGGATCACATCGAGTACTTCGCCGACGAGTTCGGGGTCGAGCGCGGAAGTCGGTTCGTCGAGCAGCAGCACGCGAGGATTGGGCGCAAGCGCGCGGGCGATCGCGACGCGCTGCTGCTGGCCACCGGACAGATGGCGCGGCAACGCATCGGCGCGATGACTGAGGCCGACGCGTTCGAGCAGTTCACGCGCGCGGCGCTCGGCATCGGCGGGCGCCATGCCGTGCACCCAGCGCAGCGGCCCCGCGATGTTCTCGCACGCCGTCAGATGACTGAACAGGTTGAAATGCTGGAACACCATGCCGACGCCGGCACTCGCACGTTCGTTGGCGATATCGCCCTGAGTCATCTGCTGACCGTCGACCCGAAAACCGAGGCGCTTGCCGGCGATGCGGATTTCCCCCGAATCCCACTGCTCCAGGTGATTGATACAGCGCAGCAGCGTGCTTTTGCCCGATCCGCTCGGTCCGAGCAGCGCGATAACCTCGCCGAAGCGGACTGTGAGGTCGAAGCCGTCGAGCACCGTCTGCTCACCGTAACGCTTGCTCAGACCCTTCACCTGCACGGTCGCGCTCTGCTTTTGGAGCGCCGTGTAGCGCTGCGCGCGCGCCGCGTGAACGTCACCCGCGTTGGGCATGGGCGACGGCGCCGGTTCGAAAGGCGAATCGACGGGTAACGTCGGGCCCGCGCCGGGCGAGTTCGCCGCAATCCCGGCACGGCGCCACGGCAGCAGCCGTGCGAAGCGCCCGGACGGGCTGCGATCGAGATCGAGCGCGGTTTCGGCGAACAGCTGGATCGCGGCGATCACGCCGGTCAGCACGAGATACATCAGCCCGGACGCGAAGAAGATCGAAAAGAAATCGAACGTCGACGACGCGAGCTGGGTGCTGCGCAAGGTCAGTTCGTCGACCGCGATCACGGAGGCCAGCGACGAGTTCTTCAACGCGCTGACCGACTCGTTCCCGAGCGCCGGTATCATGGTGCGGATGGCCTGCGGCGCGATCACGCGGCGCAGCAGCACGGTCGGCGTCATGCCGAGCGCCTGCCCCGCGAGCAGTTGCCCGCGGTCGACGCCGAGCACGCCGGCGCGCAGGATCTCCGCGATGAACGGCCCCTCGTTCGCCGCGAGCGCGAGACCCGCTGCGCCCATCGCGCTCAACTTCAGCCCGATATGCGGCAGCGCGTCGTACGCGAACACGAGTTGCAGGATCAGCGGCGTGCCGCGAAAAATCACTGTGTAGCCGCGCGCGATCGCAGCGAGCGGCCCCACCTTGCTCAGTTGCATGCTCGCGAGCACCAGTCCCACGATCAGACCGCCCGCGAGCCCGAGGGCCGTGACTGCGATCGTAAAACCGATGCCGCTTAGCAGATACGGCAGGCCGAGATAGTGCAGAAACAAATTCATCAATTCGAGGCAATCAGCTTGGGGGTTTCGAGGTTTTCAACACCGAGCGACCACTTCTTCAGCAAGTCGGTCTGGATGCCGGCCTTCTGAATCGCGACAAGCGCTGCCATCACGGCTGCACGCATTGCCGGATTGGTTTTCGGAACGCCGATACCGATCGAATACGGCAGCGTCACTGCATTGGCCTTTTCGAGTTGGTTCGGATACGCCTTGACTGCCTGGTCCACCGTGTTCACATCGTTGATGTACGTGTCGGCGCGGCCCGAGAGAATCGCCTGGATCGCGTTCGCGTTGTTGTCATACAGCTGCACGGCCGCTTCCGACTTGTTCGCCGCCTTGCAGGCCGGCGCAAGATTCTGGATCAGCGGCACTTCAACGTAGCCGGTGTTCTCTGCAGCAGTGGTGCCGCACATTGTCGGGTTGATGCCGCTGATCTTCTTCGGATTTCCCTTCGCGACGAGCACGCCGTCGAACACTTTCGAATAGGTGATGAAGTCCGCCGCCTTCGCGCGCTCTTCGGTCGCATAGATGTCGGAGATCACGATGTCGGCCTGGCCGCTTTGCAGCGTGGTCAGCAGCGCCGCGAACGAGACGGGCTTGTACGCCATCTTGAAGCCGAGACAGTTGCCGATCGCGTCGCCGAGGTCGATGTCGAAGCCGATGTATTTACTCGGGTCGTTCGGGTCCAGCGCTTCATAGCCCGGCGTGTGCGGGTTGATCGCGTTGATTAGCGTCTTGCCCTTGAATTGCGGGTATTTCGCCTGTAGTGCCGCGCATTCGGCAGGCGCCGGCGCGGCAGCCTGTGCGTGACCCGAGATCAGCAGCGCCAGCAGACTGACGGCGCCAAGAACCAGCTCGCGCCAGCGGCGGGCAAGACCGCTTGCGCGCAAGACTCCGTGCCCGTGATCGACAAGATTGGTATGCATCCCGGAACTCCCTGAGCGGCAGATGTCAATGGCCCACACCATGTACGCCTTGTTGCATCGCACCAGCGCAAGGGTAGACAGACGAAATTCCGCATACTTGTCCCAGCGCGCACAAATGTTTGCACGGAGGCGCAGGAGGTTGGCATACAGCGAACCGCAATCGGGCGTCATCGCCATTGTGTGATTCCCCTAAAAAGAGCCTTGATCGAAATATCCGCACCGTGTTGACGCGTTTCTGGCACCGTTCCGGGGATTTTTAAGCAAAGACTAAAGAAGCTCCTCTACCGGTCGATAGTGTGATCAGGGGCTTTTCCCGCCGTCGGGTCTGAACAGGTCCGACGTTCCCTGCACGGAGAAACGCAGTGAAACGTCTGGCTTACCGCACCTATGACGCATCCTTTGCGATCGAGAGGCCGCGCCCATGAAACGCAATCTGTTCTTCCGGTTTCTCGGACGTCTTCGTGTCGGCCGCAAGCTGCTGTTGATCTATCTGCTCGACCTGAGCGCCGTGCTTTACATCAGCGGTATCCTGATCCACGAGAAGTACATCGCAATTGACTTCTCCAACAAGGAGCTGATCGGCAATGCCTACGTCGCGGCCGTGCATGACGCGCTTATCGACTTCGCACTCGCGGGGGCCGGGCAACCGCAGACTGCGGCCCGATTGCAGCGCACTGCCAGCAGACTCGCCGACGCCGAGCACCGCTTTGGCGCGAACATGCAAAGCGCAGCGATCAATGAACGGGTACGCCATGCACTTGCAGCCAGCCCGGCGCCGCATGCGAGCGCAGCGACGGTGGACGGCGGTCTCGAGGCGACGCGCGCACTGGTGACCAGGGTCGGTAACCAGTCGAACCTGATTCTGGATCCGGACCTCGACAGCTACTATTCGATGTCGCTGTCGATTCTGCGCTACCCGGAACTGCTCGGCGACGTCAACCGGATCGGCCGCCACCTGCACGATGCCGGCGCGAGTCTTCGCGCCGCACCGATGAGCCGCGACGAAATGCGGACCCGCTACCTCGTGCTGGAGGGGCAACTCGATGCAGTGTTGCAGGGGCTGCGCTCGGACTATGCGGAAGCTTCGGCCGCAAACGGCACACTGACCGGCACGATTGGAGCGCCGGTCGATCGCATGCTCGCCGCGATCGACGCGTATCGCCGTGTGGCTCGCGCCGCAGTCGACGCCGGTGCGGATGCGCTCACGCTGGCCGCGCTCGATGCCGCACAGCAGCGCGTGGTAATGAGTGTAAGCGACGCGTGGAGTATGACCGGCAGTCAGCTCGAAAGACTTCTGCATGAGCGCGTGCGCGGCCTTTTTGCGCGAATGTGGCTGCACCTCGGAACGGCACTCTTCCTACTGTGCGCGATCCTGAGCATGGTGTACTTCGTCGCCCAACAGATCTCCCGACCCTTGCGCCAACTCGCGCGCGTGATGGATACCGTGCGCCGCACAGGTGACCACTCGCTGCGCGCCAACTGGCATAGCCAGGATGAGATCGGCCAGCTCGTAAGGGGTTTCAACGATATGCTCGCGCAGCTTGACCGCGAGCGCGACGTGCAGAAAGAGCTTGCAGCAACAGCGCGCGCGTCGGCCGCGCAATACGCACTCGTAGAGGCGACGCCAGTGCCGATGGTCGTCACGGCGATCCCGGGGCACGAGGTGCTGCACGCGAACAGGCCGGCGCTTTCCTGGCTCAATGGCTGCACGGTAGACCCTTGGGGCTTCGGTCTTGACTCCGAGGTGCGCGCGCGTTTTTTCCAGCAACTCTCCGACCGCGATGCCGTAGACGAATTCGAAGTGCGCTGGACGGCCGGCAGCGAACCCACTTGGGCCATGCTCTCGGCGCGGCGCCTCGACTTCCAGGGGCGCGACGCGGTGTTGACTGCATTCACCCCAATCAACCAGATCAAGCTGATGGAGCAACGCCTCGAGTTGTGGGCCAAAGTGTTCGAGGCTTCATCCGAGGCGATTCTGATTCTGGATGCGCAACGACGGCTCGTGACTGCCAACGCATCGTTCTATCGTGCGACCGGATATCGCGCCGACGACGTGGCGGGCAAGGAGCCCGCTTTCCTCTTCGGAGCGCAGGAGCAAGGTGACATTTTCCCTGCCGTTATCGATTCCGTAGATCGCCTGAGCGCGTGGCATGGCGAAGCGCATGTGCGGCGGCGGGCGGGCAGCGACTATCCGGCGTGGCTGATGGTGAGCGCTGTACGCGACCGGCGCGCGAACCTGTCGCACTATATTTGCACGTTGATCGACATCACGGACCGCAAGAAGAGCGAGGCCCGCATCCAGTTCCTCGCCGAACACGACGTGCTGACTGAACTGCCGAACCGCGAGTTGTTCGTGAAGCGCCTTGGCGTCGTACTCGGAAACGCGCGCCGCACGGGTCAACGTGTTGCAGTGCTCTTTATAGATCTGGACCGTTTCAAGAACATCAACGATTCGCTGGGCCATCACGTCGGCGATAACCTGTTGCGCTCAGTCTCGCGGCGTCTCTTGCAGGCCGTGCGCAGCAACGACACGGTTAGCCGCCTCGGCGGGGACGAGTTCACAGTAATTCTCAACGGCGTCAACAACGTAGCGGACGTTGCCCGAACGATCGAGGACCGTTTGCTGCCGCTCGTGCGTCAGCCGCACGAACTCGGCGGCGTCGCGCTGCCGGTGTCGTGCAGTGTCGGCGTGGCGCTTTTCCCGGACGACGGCGAGAACATCGAGACCCTGATGCAGAACGCCGACGCCGCGATGTACCAGGCGAAAGCAGCGGGACGTAACCTTGTCAAATTCTTCGCGCCCGACATGGCCGAACGCGCGCGCCACCGGTTGAAGCTCGAAGCGTGCCTGCGCACCGCGATTGCGATGCACGAGTTCCGGCTTGCGTATCAGCCGTGTGTCGATGCGCGCACGGGCGAACTGGTTGCTGTTGAAGGGCTGCTGCGCTGGAGCAGCCCGCAGATCGGCACGGTGTCGCCCGCGCAGTTTATTCCGGTCGCTGAAGATACGCGGCTCATCATTCCGATCGGCGCCTGGGTGATAGACGAAGCATGCCGGCAGGTCGCCGCGTGGGACGCAGAAGGGCTGATGCATTTGCGCGTCTCGATCAACCTGTCGGCGATCCAGCTGCGCGATCCGGATCTGACAAGCACGCTAGCAAACAGTCTCGAACGGTATCGCGTCGCTCCCGAGCGGCTCGAACTCGAGATTACCGAGACGGTGCTGATGGACAATGCGGAGAACTATCTCGCCACAATCCACTCGATCCGCAAGCTTGGAGTCAAACTCTCCCTCGACGATTTCGGTATCGGCTACTCGAGCCTCAGCTATCTGAACCGATTTCCGCTTGATCGCCTCAAGATCGACCGTGCGTTCGTGCAAGACATGCTTGATGCGCCGGCCGACCTTGCCATCATTCGGGCAATCATCGAGCTCGGCCACGAACTCGGCCTCCGGGTGGTCGCCGAGGGAGTCGAGAGCGAGCATCAGGCTCACATACTACGCAACATCGGTTGTGACGAACTGCAGGGCTTCCTCTTCTCGAAGGCATTGTCGCCTGCCGATTTGTTGTCCTGGAGTAGCGTACGAATGGTGGCGTGAGCGCCACAGTACCTTCTCCGCTGGTGCGATATTTCGCCGACCTGGAGAGGGCAAGAATGTTCGCGACGGGCAGCACGCGTTAAGCGTTGTTCTACGACCCTTTCCCGCCCTTCAGTTAGTTTCTGCGAATGTCACTACCCCGCTCCATAACAGCCGTTCGGCCCGTCTCCGCCTGGTCGAACGTAACTGGAGGCCGCCTATGTTCGCTCCCGTGCATGCTCACGAAGGACTATTCTGTACACATTGGACGAGCCGGTTGTCGATTCATTCGCGACTCGTAGTGGCCTGTCGACGCTCACAGGTGTTATCTAGAACTCATTGTGCCGGTCCGGATGACAAGCCCACGCCGACCGTTGAACTGGCACCTACGGCCGTGTCCGGCGGCGGCGATTGCCCACACGCCTGGTTGACGGGGACGGTATCCGAAATCGGCGTCATCGTGGGCGGAACATAGTAGATATAGGCACTGGCGATGCAAGCCGGCTGTCCATCGGTTGTAACGGAACAGGTGTCTAGGATGCTGTTGCCGTATGCATCGGTGGCCGTGAATGCCGGGTCGGGAACCACGTTGTCGTAAGGCAGCAGCTTGTAGTTCTGGCGCAGGTCCCACACGATGGTGTGCCAGGCCTGATAGGTCTGGCTTTGGTAGCCGCCGCCGCGCCCCGATCCGCCGCAGCGGGTCCACGCGTAGACCTCGCCGCGGATATACCCGTTCTCGTCGAATCCCGTGACATAGCTGGCCACATGTACACCGCCGCACGAGGCCCCGAGCAGCGTCGGGTATGCCGCTGGCAACGGCAGGGTGACCTGAGCCTGCACAGCGGCACTCGCCAGCAGTCCCAGCAAACCAATCATCTTCATGTCGTGTCTCCCGGCTGATTGAAGTGGCGTGGCAGGCGGGTCGAACTGACGGATAGAGTCCCCTCGGGACTTGTGCCCGAGAGGCTGACGGTGCTTTGCGGATAGCCAATAGGCAATTCGAGAGCCGGTCGCAGCATGTTTACCACCTGTTCTGTTTTTGTTATAGGCGAATTCAGGTGGTGCAAACAGACAGATTGGAAGGAGTCTCGGCCAGAATGTCTGTCGAAATCTGAGCCGCCGCACACAACGCTTGAAAATGAAGCTGGCTGGTCCGACGAACCGTCGGCCGCCATCGCTTTCGCCAAATGGCGAGCCGTCGCTCATCAGCAGACGTTCGCCATGCGACTGGGAAGGATCGCTTCTGGCCGAACCCGGTCTGCCGCCCGAGCTTCGGTAGGTGCGCGCGCGACGCATGCGCTTCGAGTTCCGCCATCTGGCCGAAAGCGGCTCGCGAGGGTCTAGGTGAGCGTCCGGCTCCTGTGCGATGCGCTCTTTGGATTCCCAGCGTCACGGTCGCGGCTTGGCGAGCGCGAGCAATTCACCACATCCGACGCCAGCGGGCAAAAAATCGGCCAGACAGAAGGTCGATATAAACACACTTGCTGACGGGATAGCGCCGCTGTCCGGACCGGCGCTATTTGAGCGTAACAATATGACTAAAACAAGCGCCTAACGACATTTCGTGCGCGGTGCATTGCCACCTCGTTGTGCTTGGGTACCTATGAAATTCGCGAACCACATTACGCTGGGATTGACGGCTTCAGGTGGGATGCAATGGCGACCAGGGGCGCTTCGAGCGCTGTACCGTCCTGCGGCCTGACGTATTGGTGCCGGATGGCGCACGGGCAGAGCGTCTGGAGGTATATAACACGGCGCTGCTATTCAGCGGTGGCATAAAAACAGATGCTTGTAGCGATCGGCAAATCAACGAAAAGAGGCCAGAAAAAAGGCCTGTTCGTGATGCAAACGCACGCATATGACCGATAGAATTTCGTCCTATACACGCGTGACGCACTGTCGCGGATCGCTTCCTCACATCGGATTTCCGTTTAATTCAGCATGACACGGCTTGCACGGCACTACGTCCCAGAACAACCGCAGCACGTTATCTTGCAGGGACTCACGGAGCCCGCATTCCTGGACGAAGGAGACTACCTGTACTTCCTCGCCTGCCTGGCGGACGCTGCGCGCGTCGCCGATCTGGCAGTCCACGCATGGGTACTCATGCCTGACGCGATACAGTTCCTCGTCACGCCTTCATACGAATCGAGCGTGGCCGTGGCGATGCAGGCGGTCGGCCGTCGCTATGTCGAGACCTTTAACCGCCGCCATGGACGCCGCGGTACGGTGTGGCGTGGCGGGTACCGGGCAACAGTGATTGAGCCCGATCGGTATTTCCTGCTCGCGAGTCAGGTCATCGATCATGCGCCGGTGCGCAACCGCCTTGTAGCCGAGCCGGGAAACTACCAGTGGTCTAGCTACGCGCACCACACCGGGCTACGTTTCGATAACTTCATCAAGGACCATCCACTCTATCGGGCGCTCGGCAATACGCCGTTCGAGCGCCACCAGGCTTACCGCGATTTGGGCGTACAGTCTCTTGACGAACGCGAGGTCAATGACCTGATGCAGTCGACGCTCGAAGGTTGGGTGCTCGGCAGCGCCGCGTATTGCGAGTGGGCGGCGCAGACAGCCAGCCGGCGTTTGATGCCCCTGCTGCTGCGCGACCGGCCGCCCCAAGGTTTGCGCGACACGCGCCCTCGCACACGTGGGCTAACCAAAAGATAAACAAGCAAGGAAACCTTGCTTGTTTGAGAGGTGCTACGTCTGAGCAGGGCGTTCCAATCCGCCCGGCCGGTGTCGCGAAACCACCCTGCCCAACGCGTTCATCGTCGAACGCGTCGGCCGCACGGGAAAACTCTGTCCCGTCGACCGGTCTGTTATTTTGCCCGACCCGAACTTGAATATCCTCATTCTCGGGGTAGAAGAGTTCATGGCAGTGAAGGCATTCCTGCATGGTGACTGAAGGTGCCGCCGCACTCCCTGTTTGTTCGTTTCCCGTACCACGTTGAGACAAACTACTGGGCCATCGAACATCGAACTACCGCAGCCGACCCGAAGCGGCCGGCCGTCACCGAGCACTTGCAATGGCCGCTTGCGAGGTACAACGGCCGTTCGCATTTCTGGTTCGTCCGGCACGTCATCGGCCTTTGCCGACGTTCGTCGAACGATGCTACGACGGCGGCTCAACGAGTCAAACCAGCCGGAGCCAGGCCGACGCAGCGCTTCGTTCAGGCATACGTGTCGTCGAGTTGCCTTTCTATGGGCTAAGCTCGTTTTCTGTCTCGACAGGGGGGCGTGTTTTTTGGGGCTGGTTTGGTATTGGCATTCGGCGCCCCACATTCTTCCAAGGCCGCTATGGCTTTTTTAGCGAGCGCAATCGTTTCGTCGCATGCGGCAGGGTCGCTGGCGATTGCCACGCATCCGCCGCCGTTATTGATGCGCGCCAATGCGTTGCGTGCCTTCGTGAGGGCTGCTTCCTGAGAACCGCTGTCCGAAATTAGCGCTGCTACATTAAATGCGCTTCCGGCCGGGGTAACAACCCAGTTTGGACAAGGGGATTTCGCTCGGCCGCCGATGGCAACGAAGATTAAGAAAAGGCCAGCGGCTGGCCATCGGCGGAGCCATAACTTGCGTATAAGAATCATGAGTACTCTCAGGATGCGTCGACGCGTGGTAGTGCGAAAATGATAGTGAAATTAATGTGTTAGCAAACAGTAATGCATTCACTATACTCGAACAGGATCACGGAGTAGTCAGCCCGTCATCCTGGGGATGTTGCCGCCCCACCTCATCGGCAACACTGATTGGAGGGCGACATGATGCCAAGACACGTACAAATGGGCTTCATCGAGCGCTTTCTGGTGCTAGCGGTGTACGCAATTGCAATGTCAATTGTTCTCCCGACCATGAGTCGTGCACAGTCACCGGCGAACGTGAAGGAAGCTATGGCATTGCTGAAGGCAAAAACGGCCAAGTTGGGCGCGCCGGGGATCAAAGGAGAGGATGCTGTTGCCGGCAAACAGATCCCGGCTTTGTACTTTGGTACGACGAAAATGAACAACGACTTTACGGTGGTCGATGAGGTCAAGCAGGAGAAGGGTGGGACTGCCACGTTATTTGTGAAGAGCGGCGATGACTTCGTTCGGGTTGCAACAAACGTGCAAAAAGACGACGGGTCGCGGGCAATTGGCACTGTCCTCGATCCTAAAGGAAAGGCCTTCGCGGCGATTCGCGGCGGTGGTGCCTACTATGGCGAAGCCGACATCCTAGGAAAGCCCTATATAACGGGCTATGAACCGATACGTGACGCCGGTGGGGCCGTCGTCGGTATCTACTACGTCGGCTACCCCAAGATCCAGTGAGTCGCGGTAAGCGACATGGCGCTTCGTATCCCGCATAAGCAATCGCAATTCAGTCCAGTCATATGGGAAGCCTGCACCGAATCGGCGGACATAGGGCGGTCACGGACGAAAATGAGAGGGTTGCTATACCCGCTTTCCGGGGCACAACCGACCTCCGTATGTCCGCCCACGTGTGCGGCCGAATGGCAGGAACTGGCCGGTCACGGCCGGAAGTCACTGCGTAGCTCCGGTAACCTGTAAGCCTGATCGGTCGACCTCAACATTCATTAAGGCGCGGACATGCGCCATCGTGCCAGTGGCCAGGGCCTCCAGGCTATAACCCCCTTCCAGAATCGAAACGATGCGCCCCTCGCACGTCGCATCGGCAATACGCATCAACTCACTGGTAATCCAACGAAAATCGCTGTCCTCGAGGTTCAGGCTTGCGAGCGGGTCCAGTCGATGCGCGTCGAAGCCTGCCGAAATAACGATGAGTTGGGGGCTGAACTGGCGTACCGCCGGCAACATGTCGGACTCGATCCGTGCACGGAAGAGTGCCGAATCACACCCACGGGGCAACGGGACATTGACAATGTTGTGGTTCACGCCGGTCTCGGATGCGGCGCCCGTACCGGGATACAAAGGCGACTGGTGGCTGGAGGCGTAAAACAGCTCCGGGCGATTGAAAAATGCTGCCTGGGTGCCATTGCCGTGATGGACGTCGAAGTCGACGACCGCGACGCGCTCCAGCTTGTGTACTTCATGAGCGTAAGCCGCAGCGATTGCAGCCTGATTGAAAATGCAAAAACCCATTGCCCTCGCTGGCTCGGCGTGATGACCACACGGACGCGTGGCGCAAAACGCGTTGCGCGCCTGCGCGTTCATCACCGCATCGACGCCGGCACAAGCCGCGCCGACGCAGCGCATCACGGCTTCCCAGGAGCCTGGCGACATCACTGTGTCGCCCGCATCGAGCGGCACATAACCCTGCTGCGGGGCGGTCTCCGTGACCTCATCGACGAAGGCCTGGTCGTGGATCAATTGCACCTGATCAAGTGTTCCCATCGGCGCATCGCGCCATTCCAGCGCCGCAAATTCCGGCAACTGCAACGCGCGCAACACGACCTTCAGACGTTCCGGCGATTCCGGATGGTCAGGGCCCGGGCGATGATCCAGACAGGCAGCATGGGAAAAAATAATGGTAGTCGTCATTTACATTGATACGCGGCGCAGACCGCGTTGTCTCCTTATTGCCGGTGCACTCGCAGCGCTGCGAGAGTGCATAACGCGGTAGTGGCGCGCCTCATCACCCCGCCCCAAACTTTCTGACTGCAAGAAGCGAGCATAGAGCCGGCACGTACTTTCACGATAATCAGACATTGCTTGCAACATCATAGACGTTCGCTTATGGATCACTGCGGTGCCCGAGCGCAATCGGTTTTTCCACGCTGCGACTACTGCGGAGCCGAGCAACGGGCTTAATGGCCAAGTTCGCAAGTGCTGATCTGGCCGGGCTCCGCGATCGTCGGCCTGCACCGATTTCCGCACTCGACCCATTGCAGCCGGTGGATATTCTCTCGCCGAATGACTGATCATCGTCGAACTCCGGCCGTTGGAATCAAGGGGCTGATCCGCTCGACCAGAGCCTTTCCCACAGGCGTTTGTAAAGTAGTGCTATTGTCGCTATCGATCCGCTGCAAAGGCGGGACAGGCGTGCCTCGCCTCAGCGCGCAACGACGAACGATGTGTGCATGCCCATCTCATAGTGCCCCGGCCGGTTGCAAATCAGCACGTAGCGTCCTGGCGCAAGCTTCAATGACAGGCGCTTGGTCGAACCCTGCGCCAAGTCCTCCACCTCGCCCATTTTCCTGAACCGACTTTCCGTGACCTGGCCTTTGTGGACGGGCAGATGCGCGTCGTCCATGTCTGTCCTCAGCACCACGAGCTCATGTTCGGTACTGCCGTTCGTTGCGTTGTTCACCTCGAACGTGACGCGCCCGGCCTTCACCGTGCCGGGATCGAGTTGAATCGTGTTGTCCGTGAGCTTGACATGGATCGTCTCGTCCGCATGAACGCTCAGCGGCGCAACGCCGAGCGCAACCGCCGCCAGCACGAACGCAGTACGGCTTCTGTTGATCATGATGTTTCTCCTCGAAAGTGCCGTGTTGCCGCAAGACGCGTCGAACCACGGTGCCGGATTCGCCGGCCCCGAAGGCTCGTGGATCAAGTGTTCTCTCGATGACCGTCGCGCGTCAGTAGGCACGTTTGCCAATATGCATGGGTAGGAACCCTCGTCATCGTCGTGGCCGCTGGAGACCACTTTTCGCGGCGCACATAGCAGGATATCGAACGGCCAATAAAGCAACATTCGTTGTCGCGAATCGAATGGCCGCTTGCTGCACGGAACCGCCGCCTGAGCTTCCGAAGAATGGTGCCGACGAATGACCGTTCATGGCCGACGGCTGCCTGTGGGCGCTGGCGCCACAAAGCTGCCCTTCACTGGAAAGCACGGTTTAGCCGACACCGCTTTCGGCGAGCGTTGCGAACCGCGGCTCTCGGCCAATAGTTGCCGTTCGCGCAACGCAGATAGCCGTCATTCCAATGGCCGGTTCGCTTCGTAACTTGCCGGACGCTCGATGGAAGCTTGACGGCCATTGCCGACATTGGGGCGGGCTGGGTTCTACGTCAGCAATGTGGCGGATTGCTGACGATGACAGCATCGAGCAGCCGAACGGCAGCATCCTGCGTCAGCGAATTCATACTCTCGACCCGGAGCAGACTGTCGAGATGCAGTGACATCAATGGCTCTTTTTGAAGCGGAGCAGACGGACAGAAAGCTGACGACAGACGCTAGGCTGCGCGAAAGCGGAGCTAGCGTCTGTCGAAGGTCTATCGCCCGCGCTCGGCGAGCATGCCTGGATGATCTGCCCCAGATCGGCGGCGACGAACACGCGTGGTTCGAGGACCGGGGCAGCCCAATGCCCACTGCTCGTACACGTGGGCAACGCGATAGGTCTATCGGTGACACCGCTTTGCATGGCGACTGCGTCGAATTCGGCTAGCGACACACCGCGTCCGCCGGATGGCTTGGTCGAGTCGCACATTCTTGGCTCTGTCGGCCAGGCCGTGCGCTGGGTATCGTGAGCGTCGTTCCTCGTGGAGACGCACATGCCCGCCTCGCTTCGCTTCGTTCACCTCGACACGCCCGATTCGCTGCTGCCCGCATTCGACGTCATGCGTCAGTTGCGCCCGCATCTGACGGACGCGCACTCGTTCGCCGCGCAGGTGGCCAGGCAGCATGCCGAAGGCTATCGCCTGCTCGCTGCGTCCGACGCGGGCAGCGTCGTCGGCCTCGCCGGTTATCGAACGCTGACCAATCTGCTGTATGGCCGCTTTGTCTATGTTGACGATCTGGTTGTCGATGGCAGGCTGCAGCGTGGCGGCATCGGTGCACAACTGCTCGACGCGGTACGGCAGATTGCGCGCGAAGCCGGCTGCGCGCAATTCGTGCTCGACACGGGTCTGCACATGCCGCTTGCGCAACGCTTCTATTTCCGCAATGGGTTGCTCGCTCGAGGCATGCACTTCGTCGAACCACTCACTCCTCTTTCCGATCCTGCGGAGTTCACGTCATGAAAATTTTGCTGATCAACGCCAGTCCGCACGGCGAGGCGAGCCGCGGCTACCGTTTCGCCGACGAGATCGTCGGCATGCTGCGCGAGCACGCCGCACCCGCTGCATCGGCCATCAAAGTGATCGAACGCGACCTGGCAGCCGCGCCGCTGCCGCCGGTCGCCCGCGACTATGCGCGCGCCATCACGTCGCGCATGCCGGATAAGGCGCAGTTCGATGTCTCCGAGCAACTGATCGGTGAAATCGAAACGACGGATGCACTCGTTATTAACACGCCGATGCACAACTTCACGGTGCCGGCAGCGCTCAAGCTGTGGATCGATTACACGCTGCGCATCCATCGCACGTTCGCCGCGACACCGGGAGGCAAGGTTGGACTGATGCGCGACCGGCCGACCATCGTGATCGTCGGTTCGGGCGGTGTCCATAGCGGCGAACGCGCGCGGCAGCCGGATTTCCTGACGCCGTATCTGCGCTATGCACTCGGCTCGGTCGGCATCCACAGCGTGCGGTTTCTTCCCCTGCAGGGGCTTGTGATGGGCGAAGCGACGGTGGCCGAGGCGCTCGATGCGGCGCGCATCCAACTTACCGGCGACGCGGTGTTCGCCTCGCTCGCCGCACAGGCGGCCGGCAGCGCAAGCATGGCGGCGGGTACGGCTGCGCAGAGGGCATAAAGCACGCCGGACGGGATGCGTTCCGAAAGCGTTCTTGTCGCATCGTGCGAAGGCCTGCCGCGCTGCACCTATTCGAGATCTGGACACATGCCCCGCGCGTCAGCCGTCCAGACACGCGCGCAACGTTCGCGCGAGACGGCCTGCCTCACCCGCATCGGCGATGTTCGCGAAGCCCATCACGAGGCCGCGCCGCGTGTGCCGCGCGCGGCCATTCGCGTACCAGATCGAAAGCGGCAGCACCGCGAGCCCCGCCTCGCGGGCGCGCGCGGCGACGGCGACGTCGTCGACCGGGCCATCGGGGCCTTCGGCGAACTGCACCGCGAACTGGATTCCACCCGGCGGCAAATCGACAATCAGCCGTTCGCCAAACGCCTGCTCTAGCGCGTGCACGATCAGCACGCGCCGCTCGCCGTACAACGCACGCATCCGCTTCAGATGCCGCGCAAAATGCCCCTGCTCAATGAAATCCGCCACGGCTGCCTGCAATAGCGTCGGCGATCCGGCGTTCATGCTGCGCGCCACCCTCCCGACGCGCTCGACGGCCCGCTCTGGCACCACCACATACGCGAGGCGCAAACCGGGAAACATCACCTTGCTGAACGTGCCGCAATAGATCACGCGATCGCACCGGTCGAGGCTCTTTAAAGCCGGCAACGGCCGGCCCAGATAACGGAACTCGCTGTCGTAGTCGTCTTCGATGATCCAGCGGGACGCTTTCTCTGCCGAGTCCAGCAGCGCCATGCGTCGTGCGAGCGACAGCGTGTGCCCGAGCGGGCTCTGATGCGACGGCGTGACCACTGCGAAGCGCGCCTGCGCATCCAGCAGTGTGCCGCGCTCGACGTCGATCCCTTCGCCATCCACCGGCACCGGCACGAGTTGCACGCCGGTCTCGGCCAGAAAACCGCGCGCGAGCAGATAGCCGGGATCCTCGAACCACACGCGATCGTTCGGGCGGGCGAGACTGCGCAACACGAGTTCGAGCGTCGCACGGTAGCCGCCGGTAACGAACACCTGTTCCGGCAGGCAGGTCACGCCGCGCGACAGCCCGAGATAGGTGGCGATATGTTCGCGCAGCGGCCGGTAGCCGGCCGGATCCGGGTACGCGAGCATCGCGCGTTCGCCGCTGCGCGCGCGCTGCGCAACGAGCCGGTTCCATACCTTGCCCGGAAATGCGTCGAGCGCGGGCAGCCCTGGTTGCAACGGCCGCGGCTCGCCGCTCATGGCGACGGCGATGGCCTGCTGGCGCAGCGCCGGTTGACCACCGCGCGATTCGCCTGACGTCTGCGGCGTGTCCTTTCCTTCAGCGTTTTGCCTACTGCGCGGGTCCTGAACGCCTTGTGCACGCGACGAGCGCATCACCGATGCCGGCAGCGACGACGATACGAACGTGCCCGCCGCGCCGCGCATCTGCAGATAGCCCTCGTCGACGAGGATCGTGTAGGCGAGCTCGACCGTACCGCGCGCCGTATTCAGCTGCGTGGCGAGGCCGCGCAGCGCGGGCACGCGATCGCCTGGACGCAGATGCCCCGCGGCGATCGCGGTCCTGAAACGATCGCAGATCTGCTGATAGATCGGCAACTGCTGCTGCCGATCTATTTCGATGGTCAATGCGGGAGTCGGTACGGTCATGACGGTCTGGCGGACAAGGGGAGTGGCAACGACTTGGACTAGTCGGTTCGACAATCCTTGGCACTTTTCGATAGAGCATGATTCTTCCACAATAGCCTCACGCGATGCGACGGCGGCGAACACTTTCATGCGATACGACACCCGCCGAGCGCCCCGCGCGTTCATTTACTCTCATCTGGAGAATCTGCCATGAAAATCGTCGTAATCGGTGGATCCGGCCTGATCGGATCGCGTCTCGTCACGCTGCTCAGCGAGGCGGGCCATGAGGCTCTCGCCGCGTCGCCGCGTACCGGCGTGAACAGCGTTACGGGCGACGGCCTGAGCAACGCGCTCGCGGGCGCGGACGTCGTAGTAGATGTGACAAACGCGCCGTCATGGGAGCCGCAGGCGGTGCTCGACTTCTTCCGCACCTCGGCGCGCAACCTCGGCAAGGCCGAAGTAGCCGCAGGGGTGCGCCATCACGTCGCGTTATCAATCGTCGGCTGCGACCGCACGCAGGAGAACGCGTATTTCACTGCCAAGGTCGCGCAGGAAGAGGTGATCGAAGCGGCGGGCGTGCCATACACGATCGTGCGCGCGACTCAGTTCATGGAGTTCATCGGCGGTATCGCGGATTTCGGCACGGACGGCGGCACGGTGCGCATCGGCGACGGATTGTTTCAGCCGATCGCCGCGGACGACGTCGCGGCGATCCTCGCGCAGATCGCGCTCGCTGCGCCGCTGAACGACACGGTCGAGATCGCCGGCCCAGACCGCGCGCCCTTCGCGGAGATCGTCACGCGTTATCTGAAATCGGTAGGCGACGCACGCCCGGTGGTGACGGATCGCGATGCCCGGTACTACGGCGGTCGTGTCGAGGAACAGTCGCTCGTGCCGCTCGGCGACGCGCAGATCGGCCGCGTCAGTCTCGACCAGTGGCTGGCGCAGGCTAAAAAGGGTTGATTGCAGGTTTATGCGAAACCTGAATCAACGTCTCTACATTTGCCTTGATCGGAGCCATCGGCCCGATCGGCGTTGAAGGCGAACAAAAATTTTCTGGGTAAAGCATGAGCACGTCACAAAAGGTTGTCGTCGTTACCGGCGCATCGCAAGGCATAGGCGCCGAAGTCGTCAAGGCGTTTCGCAAGCTCGACTACCGCATTGTGGCGACCGCACGTTCGATCAAGCCGTCGGACGACGCGAACATCCTGACCGTCGCCGGTGATATTGGAGACCCGGCAACCGCCCACCGTGTCATTTCCGAAGGTGTCGCACGATTTGGCCGGATCGACACGCTGGTGAACAACGCCGGCATATACATCGGAAGCCTTTCACCCAACATACCGCCGAAGACTACGCCGCGGTGGTGAATGTGAATATGACGGGCTTCTTTTACGTCACGCAACTCGCCATCGCCGAAATGGAAAAGCATTCGAACGGCCACGTGGTTAGCGTGACCTCCAGCGCCGTTGACGCTGCTATCAGCGGCGTGTATTCCGTACTGGCAGCCCTGACGAAGGGTGGTCTGAACGCCGCCACGAAGTCGCTGGCGATCGAGTACGCCAAAAAAAGTATTCGCGTGAATGCCGTCGCACCGGGGATCATCAAGTCGCCGATGCACGCGCCGGAAACCCATGAAGCGCTGGGCGCCTTCCATCCGCTCGGGCGCATGGGCGAGATGAGCGATATCGCCGACGCGATTCTGTTCCTTGATTCCGCCCCGTTCATCACGGGAGAAATCCTGCACGTCGACGGCGGCCAGAGCGCCGGTCACTAAAATTCCTCAGGCACCGCAAACCGGTGCCCTTCCGTATCCCTACAGCAATTACATCATTCGAGAGTTCCTGGAATCACACTTTGCACGCGTCAATCTTCTTCGTGCGAAATCCATGTCCGATGCGCAATACCAGGTTGTTCATTTTTCAGTCTACGCCGTGAACATGTTTGGGCACCGGCATATGGCACGGTCCGGCGAAGGGCCGTTATACACGTTCGAACCGACGTCCCAATGTCTGCGCGACAGTTGAGATGAGGGTCCGCAGATGGCCGGTTGCTGCCCCATGCATGAGGGACCGTTTCCCGTGGCACGTAAAGCGGTGATCTGCGGCAGGCGACCCGGGGCGCCAGCCATCGCGTCCCGGGCTCACTCGCCTGGTGGCGAGCAAGCCTCAACCGCGGAGCGCCGCAGTAACCACAACGAGAGCCGAGAAGATCAGCGCCGGGGCGAGATGCCGGAACGGCTCCCGGTTTCGTAGCAACGTGAAGAGCACGACGACCAGGATCGCACCGGCCAGCGTTAGGCCCAGGACTCTGGTTTGTTGTCCAAAAAGAAGTGCCGCACACAACAGCTCAAGAGCGCCACAGAGCAAATGAAACCATGCCGGGTAACCCCAGCGCGCGAAGTCGCGCTTCACCGCGCCGCGTCCTGCGAGATTGACCAACCCAGCAACCGCGAACAGAACCGCTACGATCGTCGCGAGAACCGATTCGAAAGATGCACTGTTCCACGCCATCGTCACGCTCCGTTGATTTGCTGAAAGTGCTTTTGTACGGAGAGGTCCGCAATCAGGCCGGGGCCATGGGGCGTCCACGCAAGAACTCGCCGGGCATGCTGGCCGCTTACTGTCTGATCGAGCGCCAGTGCGTCGGCGAACGGTCCAAGCGATTTGCGAGCATCGTCGAGCGGCCAGGGTTCGACGCGATCGGCGCCGACCGAGGCCCGAATCGCTTCACCCATTTCGGCAACGGCAACGGCATCTTCCGCGACCACGTTGAAGATCTGTCCCGTGACTCGACCGTCCCCGCTTGCCACCCGCTCCACCGCGCTCAGATAAGCCGTGGCGAGATCATCGACGTGAACGGCAGGCCAGTGGTTGCGGCCATCGCCGACGACCCTCACACTGCCGGTCTGACGGACCATGCCGGCAAGCATGCCGAAGATGCCGCCGCCGTAGCCGTGCACCATCGCCGGCCTGAGGATCACTGCGGCAATCGAGCGGCGTGCTGCTAGCGCCAGCACCTGTTGCTCCACTGCGGGCCGCCAGGCGATGAGTGGTGTCGGGTTCAGCGCCGATGCTTCAGTCGCGGGCTCCCCCTCCGTATTGCCGTAGACCCAGATGCCCGACGTATAGACAAACGCCGCGCCCGGATGCAAATGCGAAAGCATCGCTACAGCCGCGGCCTCATCAGCAGCAGCGGCGGAAGCATCGTTGGTCGACGCGGTATGCACCACGCCATCAGCGGCACCGGCAGTCGCAGCGAAAGACTGTGGCTCGCGCAGGTCGCCGGAATGCAGTGTCACACCGAGACGTGCCAGCGCGCTGGCGGCCGCCGAGCTGTCCTCGCGCACCAGCGCCGTCACCTGATGGCCGAGGCTGATTGCCTTGCGCACGACCGCTTGCCCGATGAAGCCAGTACCACCTGTAATGAACAGTTTCAAAGCGTTCTCCAATGATTGGCTGCGATGTTGAATAGCCATACAAACGAGACTCATTGGTCTCGTTTTGACAAATCTAAACGAGACCACCCAGTCTTGTCAACCACTCGACGATCTGTTATTTATCTCGCATGGACACTTCTTCTCTCCCCGGCCTGAGCCCGCTGCAATGCCGCAAGCGGTCTGCAATCCTCGACGGCGCGAAAACCGTTTTCTTACGCGAGGGTTTCGGTTTGGCAACGATGGACGATGTCGCCTCGGCCGCCGGCGTCGGCAAACAGACGGTCTACCGCCACTTCAAGTCGAAGGAGGCGCTCTTCGTTGGTCTGGTGAGCGCGATGTGCGCTCAGGTGGGCGCGGTGCTTGCCCGCGCTCAGGGCGAGCAATCCGATGGCGCACCCGAAGTCGAGTTGCGCGAGTTGGGATGGGTGTTGGCACGAAGCCTTATCGCGCCGGATAATCTGCAGCTTTACCGGGCCATCGTTGCTGAGGCCGCGCGTTTTCCGGAACTCGGCCAGGTGTTTTACGAAAATGGTGCAAAGGTCGTGCGTGCCTTCGCCGCAAAAATTCTGCGAAGGCGATTTGACGAATCGACTGCTGCATTGCGGGCAGCGACATTCGTTCAGTTGGTGCTAGGCGACGCGTATCTGGAACTGTCAATCGGCTACACGGTGCCCGATGTTGAAGCACGCTTTGCGCTGCAGATTGACGAGGCGGTAGCGGCTGCACTTCGCTAAGGAGCGCCGCATAAGATGTCGAGCCGCTGCATGCGGAGCGCAGCAGCGTGTAGCGCAGGAAGCAAGACACCGCGTTTCCGATTCCGAACGCAGTCGCGCACCGGTTTCCGCACGATCCAGGCGCGTTTCTAAGATTGTGAATGTCGTTTTGTGGCCGGTCACTGCATGCCGCCGATCGACGGCACGCAGCGCTATTCGGACTGCTTCATCGTCGAGCGCGAATGCCGCAAGCGCAACATTCCTGCGCACCAGACCGCGCTCCTTGAAGCCTCCAGGTTTCAAGGAATGCTACCGGCGGAGATCGTGCAGCAATCTCGGCGCCGGCAGCGGTTCATACGTCTTCAATGCGTGGTGACGACAAGAATCCCGCCATTCGGGAACGCTGCGGCACCTGGCTGGAAGGGCACGTACGCCTGACCCGACGCGCCGTCTACCGCGACCGAATGCACGCCGGTGCCCACCGGCAGCTGGTCGATGAGCGTACGCGTCGACGCGTCGACTACGCCGAGTATCGGCGTAAAGCCGGAGGATGCCGCGGTGCCGGACGAGGTCTCATGGCGTGCCGGTAGAAAATAGCGGTTCGACACAGGATCGTACGCGATCTGATCGACTCCGCCGAACGGAATGCTCGCCAGTGTGGCACCCGTCGTGCGATCGAGGATCAACGTGATGAGCGGCTTACCGGCGGGCGGATCGCAGCCCACCAGCATGTCGTTGTTCGGACCGAGATCGAGTCCCGTCGGCGCGCATGTGCCGAGCGGGAACACCTTGCTGACGGCCGGTGTACCGGCGACCACGGTACTCGCGGCAATCACGTTCACTTCACCTTCCGGATTGGCCGGCGTGCCGTCGTTGTTGACGATGAAGCTCTTCGATTTCGAGTCGTACACGCACGCTTCGAGACCAGACGACGTCGCGAACGTAAGCTTTGCGACGATCGCTTGCGTCTTCGTTGAAATGAAGGTCGCAAACGGAGGCGTCTCACCCGGGCTCGAAAACATCACCAGGTTATCGTCCGGGTCGTAACAGCCTTCGTCGACGCGGTGCCCCGCGGTGCTGATCGGGATGGTGCCGACGACCTGCTGCGCTGCGACGTCGACGATCTTCACCACGTTGACGTCGCCGACATAGATTGTGTTCGTGCCGGGAATCCCGACGAGCCCGTCCGGGCCGGAAGTATCGGATGTCGCGCCGACGCCGGTGAAGCCGCCCTTGATCTGTGTAACGAGCGTGTTGCTCTTCGTGTCGACGACGTCGACCGCCGCGTTGTTGCGGTCCGCAAGGAAGTACTTGCCGCTGCCGGCGTAACTGATGTCGAAACTGAACGGCGGGGTCGCCGAATTGGGCACCGCGACGGTGGTCTTGATGGTCGGCGAAGTGGAGGTGACGTCCGAGCCTCCACCGCACGATGCGAGCAAAATCGACGCGCCAAGCGTTATCGCGAACAAAAGCTGTCTTTGCATTGTTGTCTCCGGAATAGGTCCGCACGTTCGATCCAGAACGGGAACCATTATTGGCTGCGAGATGGCGAGGCGAGGCCACGAATGGATGCCACGTCAGCAAGCACACTAGGACGAGCAATGCGGAATGTCGAAGATATAATTTTCAGCCGGCGCAAAAAGGCGCGCGGTCCTGCGCGCCAAGTGGAATATTTCGTTGCGTATTCAACCAGTTATATGATTACTCTCGAATTGGTAAATTCAGTCGATACATTTTAATTTCACTAACGGATTGTTGGCAGCCCGTATGGAACGCGAAAGCCTATGTGCGATCGATTACTATCTGCACGCCCCCTGATGCGTCTTGCAGAGATGTCGAAAAGACGCGTCCATCGACATCCGTCAGTTGCAGTGTGCGTGCATTGTCGATTGCGCCAGTATGAACAGGCGGCGCAGGTACAGAGGATAGAAGTGATGCAGCATGAAGCTGATCACGTGATCGCGTGCCGGGATTCGCGAAGTCGAAACCCTGAAACGCCTCGGCGCGGATTACGAGGCTCAGGATCAAGGTGAACTGATTACGCGGCCACCCATACGTACGCCCGCTATTTGCTCCCCAACGATCTCGCACGGTTCCCGCTGATCGTCGACGACGACATGTTCGGGCGACACGAGACCTTCAGGGGCCAACAACGTCAGCGCGCTGCGGCATCCGCTGCGACCCGCGCCAGCACCAGGTCGAAAAACCCCTGCGTACTCGGTGATAGCGACCGCCCCTTGAGCCACACCATGTGCAGCGGGCGCTCGATGCGAAGATCGTCGACTTCGAGCACCGTCAGCTCGCCGCGGCGCAACTCGTCCTTCACACTGATCAGCGAAACGTAAGCGATGGCGTGCTGGGCAAGCAGCATCCGCTTGATGGCTTCGGTGTCGCTGACGGACATTAGTGGGTCAATTTGCAGGCCGATATGCTCGTAAGCCTCCTCGACAACCGCACGCGTGCCCGAACCGGGCTCACGCAGAATGACCGTATGCGCAGTCAGATCGCGCGACGATAGCTTCTGCCCGGCACGTGGATGTCCGGCTGCGACGACCGCGGCGATTTCGTCGGCGCCGATCGGACGGGAATGCAGAATCGTGTTGTCGAATGGCCCCTCGATGAAGCCGAGTGCAAAGGCATGGTTGCGCAAACCGGCTTCGACTTGCTCGGTATTGGTAACCGTCAGGTCGATCGCGACCTGAGGGTGGCTCGCGTTGAATCGCGCGATCATCTCCGGCACGAGATATACGCCGACCGTCGCGCTGGCGCCTATCTTTACATGCCCGGCGTTGAGACCGGCCAGTTCCCGCAGTTCCCATTCCGCCGCGTCGGCAAGCGAGAAGATCTGCTCGGCATAGCGGAACAGCATCGACCCCGCGTCGGTCAGCGCGACTCCTCTCGGCAACCGGTCGAACAGCACAAGTCCAAGCCGTTCCTCCAGCTCCCTGATTTCCCGCGTGACCGCCGGCTGGCTCACGCGCAGGCGTTCGGCCCCCGCGCTAACGCTGCCCGCGCGTGCGACCTCGAAAAACGCCAATAGATGAGTAAAGTTCATCGCAACTGTAATTCCCGCAAACCGCGCATGCGCTGGACCACGCCACACATGCCATACCTGTCGCGACGCCTTCCTTCGCAATGCAGTGCAGTCGCGTCCGCGCACGCCATTGGCGCCGATTCGCACTGCGTTTGCAGGCACAACCCCACATTCACCTTTCAGCGGCATGCGTTACAGATATGGATCGTATCGCAACAATATATTTTATTTCTATCTTCCTGGTGAATACGATGTGTACATGGAGGCGCTAGACAAGATCTGCACATGCAACCCCCGGCTCACGCAGATTTGCGCCACGAACGCGGCAGACGAGCATCGCCCCTGGCAGTCCCTGCTGGGAATAGAGTCAGGTTTTCTGTGTTCACCATGATGTAGCCAGTGTCTATTTCTTAATCATCAATTTAGGAGTTCGAAATGAACAAGCGTTTTGTGCTGAGCCTTTCCATGATCCTGCTCGCGTCGGCAGGCATCGCTTCCAACGCGTCCGCCCAGCAGAAGACCCGCGCGGAAGTCCGTCAGGAACTGATCCAGGCAGAAAACAACGGCCTGCGTTTCGTGACCGACACGTCGTACCCCGACGTCAACCCGATCTTTGCGCAACAGGCAGCCCAGCTCAAGCAGCAAAGCGAAAGCGGCACGGGTGCCGGCATGTCGGGTTCGAGCGCCGCCGGCCAGCGAGAAGCGGCAGGCAAAGCCGGCATCGGTAAAAGTCAGGCGGCTATGCCTTCCTGCGTCGGACCGGTCAGCTTTTGTACGCCGTATTTCGGCAGCTGACGCAGCAACATGTCGCGCACGCCGATCGATTGCCCAGTACCACCCATCATTGATTGAAGGAGATCAAGTCATGAAGACGCTTATTTGTCTGACGCTCGTCGTCAGCGCGCTCGCGAGCCCGGCACTGACCTTCGCGCAAGCCACATCCGGCCAGTTGACCCGTGCGCAGGTGCGCGCGGATCTCATCCGTGTCGAGCAGGCGGGCTATAACCCGTCAGCAGGCGACGATCAGGACTATCCCGCCGACATCCAGGCCGCCGAAGCAAAAATTGCTGAACAGGACGGTGCCCGGCTCGCGGCCGACGCCGTGGGCGGTACCGCGCAGGCCGGTTCCTCGCAGACAGGTATGGCGGCAAATGCAATTTCGCCCGTTCCCTGTATGCCGGGCATTGACAATGTGTCAGTCCATTGAGTGGTGTCCGGCAACGCACATTGGGCAAAGCGCAGACACGCCAGCAGCGGGTGTCTGGCGCCGTCTGCCGGCCTTGCTTGCGAGCCGTTAGTGAAGTAGATTTTTATAGGGAGATGCATCGGACGGGAGGAATGTCATGGAACTGAGTGTTGAACGCGTCGATGTTTGGGCCGCTACCATCGAGGACAAACCGGGCGGGCTTGCGCAAGTATTAAGCGCTTTGCGGGATGCGGGCGTGGACTTGCAGTTCGTTGTCGCACGCCGCACGCCGGAAGCCTCGGGCAAGGGGGTCGTGTTTGTCGCACCGCTGCAGGGGGAAAGGGAGATCCATGCCGCGACACAGGTGGGGTTCACCGTCACCCCGAGCCTTCACTCCGTCCGTGTAATGGGTCTGGACCAGTTGGGGATCATCGCGCAATTGACCCAGATGCTGGCAGACGGAGGGATCAACCTCCGCGGCGTTTCCGCCGCTGTACTTGGCACACAGTTCATTGCTTATCTCGCGGTCGACTCGCTGGACGACGCCGAAAAGGCGATCGACATTCTACAGAGGGCCTGAAGGGCCCGATCCCTCAGGATTCCGCAGCTTCGGCCAGCGCCGGATAGTCGATATAGCCGCGCCCGCCACCGCCGAAGAAAGCATTGGGGTTCGCATCGTTCATCGGTGCACCGATCTTCAGGCGCGCGACGAAATCCGGGTTGGCCAGCACCATCTGGCCATAGGCTTCCAGATCGGCGAGCCTCGAGGCCACATCGGCCCCAATCCCGTCACGGGGGCGGCCCGGCCGGTTCAGGATCAGCGGGCCCGTCCAGCGCTTGCGAATGTCAGCCAGCAGCGGCTCGTTGCCCTGATGCGTGACGTGCAGGTACGCCAGACCGAGCTTGTCCAGCTCAGCCACCAGATAGCGGTAGAGCGCCGGTCCTTCGGCACCTTCGTCGATGCCCCACAGCGTCATGCCGGGCGACAGGCGAATGGCCGTCCTGTCAGCGCCGATTTCTCCGGCGATCGCAGTGGCCACCTCGATGGCGAAGCGGGCGCGGTTTTCGATCGAGCCGCCGTATTCGTCGGTGCGGGTATTGGCGCTTGGTGCGAGGAACTGATGGACCAGGTAGGCATTTGCACCGTGGATCTCGACGCCGTCGGCGCCGGCCTCGATCGCGCGGCGTGCCGCGAAGCGGAAGTCGGCCACCGTCTGGCGCACCTCCCCGGTCGTCAGCGCACGCGGCACGGGAATGTCCTGCATCCCCTTGGCCGTGAACATCGGCGCACCGGGCGCGATGGCCGAAGGCGCGACGGCCTGGCGATGATGCGGCGTGTTGTCCGGGTGCGACATGCGCCCTGCGTGCATGAGCTGGATGAAGAGGTGGCCACCGCGCTCATGCACGGCAGAGGTGATCCTCTTCCACCCGGCGACATGCGCGTCGGAATAGATGCCCGGCGTGGCGAGATAACCTTGGCCCGGGTCCGAGGGCTGAGTCCCTTCAGTCACGATCAGGCCGACGCTCGCGCGCTGCGCGTAGTACTCCGCGGCCAGTTCTCCCGGCGTGCCGTCAACCCCGGCGCGGCTGCGTGTCATCGGCGCCATCACCAGGCGGTTCTTCAGTTCCAGCCCGCCAAGGCGAACGGTCGCAAGCAGGCGTTCAAGTGCGTTCGTAGTCACGATCAATTTCCTTTTCAAAGAGCCCCGTAGGGCCAGATAAAACGCGGAAACGGCACCGTGCCGCTTCAATGTCGCGTCATCGCTGATGTGAGCTACTGTACAAACCCTGGATTGTTGAATAAAGTGGCTAAACTCGATAACTTTATCCACATGGGTAGATAATCAACATGGACCAGCTGCTTGCCATTCGCGTGTTCGCCCGCGTTGTCGAAGCGGGCGCATTCACGCGTGCCGCCGATTCGCTCGACATGCCGCTGGCCACGGTGAGCAAACTCGTGCGTTCACTGGAGCAGCATCTCGGCGTCAAGCTGCTCCAGCGAACGACGCGACGTGTCACCGTCACGCCCGAGGGTGCCGCGTACTACGAGCGCACCTCGCGCGTGCTGAAGGAACTCGAGGACATCGACTCGGGTTTCGCCAGCGCACATCAGCGTCCGCGCGGACGGCTGCGCATTGACATCGGCGCGGCGAACGCAAGCGGCGTGTTGATCCCCGCACTGCCCGACTTCATTGCGCGATATCCCGACATACGTGTCGATCTCGGCGTGAGCGACCGGCAGGTCGATCTCATTGGCGAGAACGTCGATTGTGTCCTCCGCGGCGGCAACGTCGACGAGCTCTCGCTCATCGCACGTCCGCTCGGCCGTGCATCGTGGGTAACATGCGCGGCGCCCGATTACCTGAAGCAGCACGGCAGGCCGAAGCACCCCGACGAGCTGAAAAGCGGGCATCGCATCGTGAGCTACGTTTCGGCACGGACCGGACGTGTCTTGCCGATGCGTTTTCAGAAGGGCGGCGAGCGAATCGAAATCGGCGGCTTACAGGGCATGGGGGTCAACGAGGGCAACGCACATGTCGCGGCCGGGCTGGCCGGTCTCGGCGTGATTCAAACCTTCACCTTTGCTGCGAGGGACGCGATCGCGCGTGGCGAGCTTCTGCCTGTTCTGTCGACATGGCAACCGGATCCCTACCCCTTCTTCCTCGTGTATCCGCCAGACAGGCACATGAGTCAGCGGTTGCGCGTCTTCATCGAATGGGCGACGGAGCGGTTTGTGCACAAGTTCGATCGGGTGACGTAGCCGTCGTCGCGAAGCCGGTCATTCCGACTGGCCCGTCATCGGGGGGGGCGAGCGTTCGAGCCAGCGCCCGAACGAACTTTTGTCCGTGCAGGGCATGGCCACCCTGCCCCTCACGCAGCATGCGCGCAAGGCACACGGGCAACTTACGGTTGAGGCCGGAACATATCGAAACGGTTCTCCGGGCGGATCGTTGCATACGCTGACGGTCCTCCCGCGCGGAGGATGACGCCCGCCCCGAACGTATCATCTTGTCGCATGTGAGACAGCCCTCGCTTTGGCGCGCTCTCCTGCGTTATTCGTTCGTCATCTGTTTTCCGGCGAACGCGCGTCATTGCGGCCTGAGGTGCAGATCGTCGCTCACGGATTGGACCCCCGGCACGCCGCGCGTCACGGCAAGCGCTTTCTGAATCTGTACCTCCGAATCCACGTATCCTGACAACTGCACGACGCCTCGATACGTCGCGACGCTCATCGGCAACGATCTCAGCCCCGGGTCCGCGACGAGCGCCTGCTTCACCCGGGCGGCGAGCGCAGCGTCGTCAGTGGCGATCTCCCCCGGCGCGGTCACGGACGGACTCGCCGTCGACTTACAGCCGTTGGTGAACACGAACGCGGGCAACGCGAACGCCGCGACGATCAGCAACCGGCTTTTGATGTATGGCGCGTTTCGCATGTCGGTTACGACATCCAGATTCGTGCATTAAGCAGGGACCGCGCCATGAAGTCGATTTTCCTATATAAGCGCTAAATTGCGAGCTAAAAAGCGGGCTGAGTGGCGTTGCCCAATTTTATCGAGACATTCTGGATGGATCGCGGTCCCCTTAGCAGGCGACCGGCTGGTTGCGATCACTTCAGCTTTACGCTGTTCCTTACGCGTCAACGGCACAGGCAGGGTTTGTGCGTCGCCTGGCGGATTGACCGCATACACGAGAATCTTGCCGTCCCGTTCGTCGTGTATGCGACGTCGGGCGGCGCAGCACGGCACGCGACGCTTCACAACTCGGCTACGCCGAGCGCCGCGAACATCATCGCATATCGCGCCTTCATGAAGACCTCCAATGCCACAGCTACCGAGCTTTGACAATTTGACTGCATAGGTGTTCCCCCGCATCGCCCGCCAAAACATGGGTTCCATTACCTCCCCGCCGCTTCTGCGCAGCCTCACGGGTAGCAAAACCGGCCTGCTGCCGGGGGCCGGACTCTTCGCAAGGAACGACATCACGATCGCTGTCGATCCGCGTACGGACGAGTTATTCGTCTACAACGCGACCACGGACCTGACGCAGATCCAGGTGAGCGTTTTCGCCGCCCAGGCGAACGGCGACGTGCCGCCGGTACGGACAATCAGCGGTCCAGCCACGGGAAACACGGGCCCTGGCTTGCCGGGAAACAAGATCGTCATCTCCTCGGACGGGCGGCTCCTTGTTGCCGAGCCGAACCTGCGGGCGGCTCCTTGTTGCCGAGCCGAACCTGCGCATTCTCGCGTTCGCGCCGGGGGCAAGGGGCAATGTGGCGCCGTCTCAGGTCATCGAGGACTCCACCCCCGGTCCAGTCACCCAGGGCGGGATCGCGGTCCGGTCGAGAGGAGGCCGGCAACATAATGGAAATGACGATGCTCAATGAAACGGACGAAGCCGGTGACAAATAATCCGATCAAACCTGGACCTCTAGCGTCGAACGGCCGCTATTGAGCGGAGGCCAGCGTCCGCTTTCGCGATTTGTGAACGCCTCGCCCCTGATTGGACCTTCGCGTTCGCCGATAGTAGCGGTAGTGGAAGTTCTCTGGATCGGCTGACACGCGGTGACGCTTTAGCCAGCCGATCATTCGAACCCGCGGAGGGTTACTGTTACGCCGTCTAATGCGGTACTCGAACCGGCTTTGACGTCATGTGATCCCGAACCACGGAGGGCGTGTCAGATGCAACAAGCCGGTCAACGACGGCCACCCTATCTGATCGCAACATCGCATTGCCCGCATGCAGAAGCGCCTCAAGTTCCGGGGACTTTTCCTTGTCCTGCAGATGTCCGCGCGCGACATTCGGTGCGGACAAAACCAGCGAGCGGGCCGCGTCCTGATAGCGATTCACAAAGGCGGCGGCAATCACGCTTTGGCATCCGTATTGTCCGGTTCTGTGTTGCCGCCGCGGTATCGGTCGATTCGCTTTGAGCCTGGCGCTAATAATGGCGACGGCGAGGACGGCTGCGATCGTCAACAAGTCGGCCGATAGCGCCGCGACGACCGCTTGCGTGCGTGTATGAAAAGCGGGCGCCGCGACCTGCAGCGCGGTGTCGGCAACGATCGAAATGAGCGTTCCCCAGACAAAACAGGCCAGTCCCTGGCGACCGGCCGTGACCACTGGCGGTAGCGCCGCGGCCAGCCGGTCGATCCACCCGAGCCGGCTCAGCTGGGCGACCAGCCAGGCGATCGAGACGAAGCTGACGACTCTCAGGGAACTCAGGTGCTGTTTCAAATAGCCCGGTTCCGGCTGGTTCTCAATCAGCAACTTGTAAGCGGCGAAAGCCAGCGCTACGGCGAGCGCGATCCAGGTCCGCCGCAGTCCGGCCCGCGAAGCCTGGAACACGGCGGATACCGGATGCAGCCGGCACAGCATGCCAAACATAAACATCAACTGCCACGCGAACGGATCGAATGACCAGCCGATAGGGTCGGCGCTCGGCAGCAGATGCGCAAGCGAGGGAGCGCACAGCCACAACGCCAGGCTCGCCAGCAGGGCGGTGGCCGGCCGGCGGCGAACCACCGGCGCCACCAGCGGCACGCACAGCGCGAACCCGATATACATCGGCAGCACCGCAGCCAGATCAGGCTGGCGCCGAAGCGTAGCGATATCGAGCAACGTTTGGAACGGCCGGGCCAAAAACAGTGGCGCATCGGTGTAGGTCAGTATGGCGGAGTGGATGTGCAGCGCGAGCATCGCCAGGCCGCAAAGCAGCATCAAAGCGGCCGTCAGGAGATAGCCACGATAAATTTCTCCGCTGCGTTTTAGAAAGCGGCGATGCGCCTGCGCTGCGCCACCGCTCGCTGTCATCGCGCAATAAGCAGCGCCGCTCGCATAGCCGCCGAGAAAGACGAAGACCTCGGCCGCATCGCAAAATGCATAGTTATGAAGTGTCAGATGCGAGAGCGCGCTCTGCGAGACGTGGTCGAGTGTAATCACGATCAGCGCCAGGCCACGCAGAAAATCGACGCTCGTTGAACGAGCGGGATTTCGACTCATGGTGACTTCCGCTTGATGCTGTGTGGACATGACGGTCGGCTGCGGAGGTTGTTGCGCCGGGCGGGCAGCGCAGCCGCCAAGGGTGTTCACGAATCGGCCAGCGTCGGTTTTAGCTCGAAGAGAGATAGAGCGTGGTCATGATCGACTCCTGCGAAAAAATACGGCCTGCGTGCGAACACGAGAGCCGCTGTCGCGTGTCAATCGCGACAGCACAGCAGTAGTCTAGAGGCACGATCCAGACAGGACGCTGACGTGTAGATGACAAACGCGTCAGCTAGCCGACGTTGCACCTGCCGAATCTGAAGGCCGCCCAATATCGGACAATTGCTGCAAGAAGTTCACCAGCGTGACCGGCAGAAATGGCCGAACTGCCGTCCCCGGGAAGCCTACCGCGACGCCGTCATGCAGGAGCATCACTTCCCGGCGAAGCCATCAAAAGGCACCCTCACCCATCCTTCCATCAACACCCGGGCACTGCGGCTCATGATCGCCTTGGTGACAGTCCACTCGCCATCTCTCTGACTAGCCTCCGCACCCACCCGCAACGTCCCCGACGGATGCCCAAACCGCACCGCATCGCGCTCGCCCCCACCCGCGGCAAGATTCACCAGCGTCCCCGAAATCGCCGCCGCCGTACCGATCGCAACCGCGGCCGTCCCCATCATCGCGTGATGCAGCTTGCCCATCGACATCGCCCGCACCAGCAGATCGACCTCACCCGCGGCAACACGCTTACCGCTCGACGCAACGTAATCGGCCGGCCTCGCGACAAAGGCAACCTTCGGCGTGTGCTGCCGCGTCGCGATCTCATCGATATGCCTGATAAGACCCATACGCAGCGCGCCATGAGCACGAATCGTCTCGAACATCGCCAGCGCTTTATCGTCGCTATTGATCGCGTCCTGCAACTCGGTGCCCGTATAGCCGATCGCTTCCGCGTTCACGAAGATGGTCGGAATGCCGGCGTTGATCATCGTCGCCTTCAGCGTACCGACGCCCGGCACGTCCAGATCGTCGACCAGATTGCCGGTCGGGAACATCGCGCCGCCGGCACCCTCTTCTTCAGCAGCCGGATCCATGAACTCGAGTTGCACCTCCGCCGCAGGAAACGTCACACCGTCGAGTTCGAAGTCGCCGGTTTCCTGCACGGCGCCATCGGTAATCGGCACGTGCCCGATGATGGTCTTGCCGATATTGGCCTGCCAGATGCGCACGGTGGCCACACCGTTTTGCGGAATGCGGCTCGCGTCGACCAGCCCGGCACTGATCGCAAACGGCCCCACGGCAGCGGAAAGATTGCCGCAGTTGCCGCTCCAGTCGACAAAGGCTTTATCGATGGAGACCTGACCGAACAGGTAATCGACGTCGTGATCGGGCCGGCTGCTCTTCGCGATAATGACCGTCTTGCTGGTGCTCGACGTCGCGCCGCCCATGCCGTCGATCTGCTTGCCATACGGGTCCGGGCTGCCGATCACACGCATCAGCAGCGCATCGCGCGCCGCGCCCGGCAACTGGGCGGCTTCGGGCAAATCCTGCAGGCGGAAGAACACCCCTTTGCTGGTGCCGCCGCGCATGTAGGTCGCGGAAATTTTGATCTGAGCTTGATGGGCCATAGAAATGTTGTCCTGATGTGGATAGGCGGCACGTCACCGTACCGCCCGAACACAATGATCCGTGCCTGTTATGCAGCCTTCGACGATTCCAGAAAGTCCTGCGCGAAGCGTTGCAACACACCGCCTGCCTCGTAGATGGACACCTCTTCCGCGGTGTCGAGCCGGCAGGTCACCGGCACCTCCACGCGCTCGCCGCTGTTACGATGAATCACGAGCGTGAGGTCGGCGCGCGGCTTGCGTTCGCCGACCACATCGAAGGTCTCGGTGCCGTCGATACCGAGCGTGTGACGGTTCACGCCGGGTTTGAACTCCAGCGGCAGCACGCCCATGCCGACCAGATTGGTGCGGTGAATACGCTCGAAGCCTTCGGCGACGATCGCTTCCGTGCCGGCGAGACGCACGCCCTTGGCCGCCCAGTCGCGCGACGAGCCCTGGCCGTAGTCGGCCCCGGCAATCACGATCAGCGGCTGCTTGCGCTCCATGTAAGTCTCGATGGCTTCCCACATGCGCGTCACCTTGCCCTCGGGCTCGATGCGGGCCAGCGAGCCGGCCTTCACCTTGCCGTTTTCCAGCACCATCTCGTTCTTCAGCGTGGGATTCGCGAAGGTGGCGCGCTGCGCGGTGAGGTGGTCGCCGCGGTGGGTTGCGTAGGAGTTGAAGTCCTCCTCCGGCAAGCCCATCTTCGCCAGGTATTCGCCGGACGCGCTATCGGCGAGGATCGCGTTGGACGGCGACAGGTGGTCGGTGGTGATGTTGTCGCCCAGCACGGCCAGCGGGCGCATGCCCTTGAGCGTGCGCTCGCCGGCCAACGCACCTTCCCAGTAAGGCGGGCGGCGAATGTACGTGCTCATCGGGCGCCAGTCGTACAGCGGGTCGGCCTTTTCGCCGGTATCGACGGACACGGCGAACATCGGCTCATACACCTTGCGGAACTGCTCCGGCTTCACGCTGGAAGCGAAGATCGCGTCGATCTCTTCATCGGACGGCCAGATGTCCTTCAGCGTCACGGGCTTGCCGTCGCCGTCGATTCCCAGCACGTCCTTCTCGATGTCGAAGCGAATGGTTCCGGCAATCGCATACGCGACCACCAGCGGCGGCGAAGCCAGGAAAGCCTGCTTTGCATACGGATGAATCCGGCCGTCGAAGTTGCGATTGCCGGACAGCACCGCCGTTGCGTACAGATCGCGCTCGACGATTTCCTTCTGGATTACCGGATCCAGCGCACCCGACATGCCGTTGCACGACGTGCAAGCATAAGCGACGACGCCAAAGCCCAACTGTTCCAGTTCCGGCAGCAGCCCGGCCTCTTCCAGATACAGCGTGACGGCCTTCGAGCCGGGCGCCAGCGACGTCTTCGCCCACGGCTTGCGGGTGAGTCCACGCCGGTTCGCGTTGCGGGCCAGCAGGCCGGCGGCGATCATGTTGCGCGGGTTGTTGGTGTTCGTGCAGCTGGTGATCGCCGCGATGATCACCGCGCCGTCCGGCATCAGACCTGGTTCGTTCTCCACCTTGCCGCTGATGCCGCGCGCAGCCAGTTCCGAAGTCGGCACGCGCTTGTGCGGATTGGACGGACCGGCAATATTACGCACCACTGAAGACAGGTCGAAGCTGATCACCCGCTCGTACTCGGCGTTCTTCAGGCTGTCCGCCCAGAGGCCGGTTTCCTTCGCGTAGGTCTCCACCAGTTTGACCAGTTCGTCGTCACGGCCGGTGAGCTTCAGATACTTGATGGTCTGCTCGTCGATGTAGAACATCGCGGCGGTTGAGCCGAACTCCGGCGCCATGTTGGCAATGGTCGCGCGGTCGCCCAGCGTCAAGTGGGAAGCGCCTTCGCCATAGAACTCCAGGTACGAGGACACCACCTTCTCTTTGCGCAGGAACTCGGTCAAGGCCAGCACGATGTCCGTCGCGGTGATGCCAGGTTGCGGCTTGCCGGTCAGCGCCACGCCGATGATGTCCGGCAGACGCATCCACGACGCGCGGCCCAGCATCACGCTCTCGGCTTCGAGGCCGCCCACGCCGATGGCGATCACGCCCAGCGCGTCCACCATCGGGGTATGCGAGTCGGTGCCGACCAGCGTGTCGGGGAAAGCCACGCCATCCTTCACCTGCACCACCGGGCTCATCCGCTCCAGGTTGATCTGATGCAGGATGCCGTTGCCCGGCGGAATCACGTCGACGTTCCTGAACGCGAGCTTGGTCCAGTTGATGAAATCGAAGCGGTCTTCGTTGCGACGGTCTTCGATTGCGCGGTTCTTCGCGAACGCATCCGGGTCGAAGCCGCCACACTCGACGGCGAGCGAATGGTCCACCACCAGTTGCGTCGGCACGACCGGGTTGACCATCGCAGGATCGCCGCCTTGAGCAGCAATCGCGTCGCGCAGGCCGGCGAGGTCGACCAGCGCCGTCTGCCCCAGAATGTCATGACATACAACACGCGCCGGGAACCACGGAAAATCCAGCTCGCGCTTGCGTTCGACGATCTGCTCGAGCGATGCGTTCAGCGTGGCCGGGTCGCAGCGCCGCACGAGGTTTTCGGCCAGCACGCGCGACGTGTACGGCAGCTTGTCATAGGCGCCCGGCTGGATTGCGTCGACGGCGGCACGCGTGTCGAAGAAATCCAGCCCGGTGCCGGGAAGGCGTTTGCGGTTTGCAGTATTCATGGCTTAGGGGACAAAACAGTAATGATCCGGGGGCGATGTGGCGGCCGAGCTTCAGTTTAGCTTGTCAGCTCGCCGCGGGTCTCGCGGACACGCGTGCAAAACGCGCCGAAAAAAAACGGCCTTGGCTCGAGGTTCCAGCGAGCCAAGGCCCAACTTCATTACGTCGCGCTCATGAGACGCAATGGAGGAGAAACGCTTGCGGCTTCGTCCGTACGCCTTCAGACGCGTTTGGCGAGCGGCACGAACGGCAGATCGTCGGGCCCGGTGTAATTTGCGCTCGGACGGATGATCTTGTTGTCGATCCGCTGCTCGATAATGTGCGCACTCCAGCCAGCCGTGCGGGCGATCACGAACAGCGGCGTGAACATCGCCGTCGGCACGCCCATCATGTGATACGACACCGCGCTGAACCAGTCGAGATTCGGGAACATCTTTTTCACATCTGCCATCACTGTTTCAAGGCGCTCGGCGATGCTGAACAGCTTGGTGTTGCCCGCTTCCTTCGACAGCTTCTTCGCGACTTCCTTGATCACCTTGTTGCGCGGATCGGAGATCGTGTACACCGGGTGACCGAAACCGATCACCACCTCCTTGTTCTCGACGCGACGGCGGA
>NZ_JAWRXB010000092.1:0-457 GCF_046535245.1 Paraburkholderia sp. SIMBA_030 | reverse complement strand
GTAGGCTACTCCACGGCTTACACTCGTCAAAGTGGTAAGACCATCTTCATCAGCCAGTCCTACTGCATTATCCCCAGATATATTATTCTCATTGGGAGAAGTCACAGAAGCTGGAGCACTTTCCACATCCAAAAGACTCCCAAGGCTGAACCCTGTTAGAGGAGCATGCAAGGCAGGCAATGGATTACCATCCTTGTCATTCTCAAAGCTGGACGGTACATCACCGTAGTCATAGGTAGTCACTACATCGATTTGGTAGTCTTCTACCTCTCCGTTGGAGGCTGCTCCAAAGTCAGCAGCATTTGCTGTGCTTACAGCTCCGTTACCTACACTTCTCTCATCAATAAGAGCCCCGCCACTGGCAGCGGTGGTAAAGTCATTCAGGGAACGATCTGAAAGTCTGAGCCTCATATAAAGCTTTGAAGCCCCGGAAGCGATTGTTCCGGTCTGGGCCCCT
>NZ_JAWRXB010000672.1:0-267 GCF_046535245.1 Paraburkholderia sp. SIMBA_030 | reverse complement strand
GCCAGCTCCAAGCGTGGAGCGGATACATCAGTGATAGCGATTTTTCGGGCTCCTGCATGCCTTGCGACGGCGATTGCCATGAGCCCGATAGGCCCGGCACCGGTGATCAGGACGTCCTCGCCCACCAGCGGGAAACTGAGCGCCGTGTGGACGGCATTACCGAACGGGTCAAAGATGGCCCCCAGTTCCGGCGTGACGGACTCGTCCTGGTGGACCCACACGTTCGTCTCGGGGATGACAACAAACTCGGCAAAGGCACCATCACGC
>NZ_JAWRXB010000671.1:0-267 GCF_046535245.1 Paraburkholderia sp. SIMBA_030 | reverse complement strand
ACACATAACTAAAACTAATAAGGATTTTATAATGGCAAAGCCAACGACAGAAACCATTCACCTACCTGATTTTCCAGTAACCATAGTACGCAAACTTGCTGGTAATTTTATTCATGATGAAATCAATTTAAAAGAAATGGTCGCCAATACCGATAAAGGCCTTATTCTCTATTTCTATCCCAAAGATAACACGCCAGGCTGCACCACACAGGCAACAGAGTTTACCTCGCACCTTCATGACTTCGATGAATTGGGCTACGACATCAT
>NZ_JAWRXB010000670.1:0-267 GCF_046535245.1 Paraburkholderia sp. SIMBA_030 | reverse complement strand
GCACGCGTTCGCGACTACATTGCTGTCGGCGGCACTGCTCGGCTGGACGATCTGGCTCTGGACGCAAGGCCGCGCGACCACCGGCGATGTGGTTCTGGTCGGCTCATTGGGCTTTGCGATTTTGCACGGATCGCGCGACGTCGCCGTGGCATTCGTCGATTTGACGCAGCACGTGGCGCGTCTCGCGGAAGCATCGCAAACCTTGCTGACGCCTCACGCGATGCCCGAAGCGCCGAAAGCGATACCACTGATCGTGCGCGAGGCGAC
>NZ_JAWRXB010000669.1:0-267 GCF_046535245.1 Paraburkholderia sp. SIMBA_030 | reverse complement strand
CAAAATCCGTTGCCTTTAAAAGCGTGTCGGTTCGAGTCCGACCACTGGTACCAATATTTAGTACAAACTAGCCTCCTTTATCGGAGGTTTTTTTGTACTTATTATATTTGCCCTATCAAGCTCTCAATTCATTTATATCGATACTTCAAATGGCATGATAGCGCTTATCTTAATCGGTACCGCATAACTCCATGGCATGCCAGCACTACAATAAAAATATCCATCATTAAACGACACAATATAAGCGGTAAAGTCATTACCACACTG
>NZ_JAWRXB010000668.1:0-267 GCF_046535245.1 Paraburkholderia sp. SIMBA_030 | reverse complement strand
AACGCTTGCGTGGTGGGGATCATCGGCCCGGCTACCAGGCCCTGCAGCGCGCGAAACGCGACGAGCTGCGGCAGGTTTTGCGCGAGGCCGCACAGGAGCGACGCGAACGTGAAGGCGAGCGTGGCCCACACGAACAGCCGGACCTGCCCGATGCGCTTGACGAGAAACCCGGTCAGCGGCAGCGCCATTGCATTGCTGACCGAGAACGTGGTGACGACCCATGCGCTCTGCGTCGTGCTCACGCCGAAATTGCCGGCGATCGTCGGC
>NZ_JAWRXB010000667.1:0-267 GCF_046535245.1 Paraburkholderia sp. SIMBA_030 | reverse complement strand
CTCCTTGTCGATCAGCTCGCGCATCTCGCCGACATCGCGCGCCACCTTGGCCGTATCGCGCTTCTGCGACAGCACATCGGAAATGATCCGCTCGGCAGCTTCCGTTAAGCTCGCATCGCCGCAGATCAGCCGCGCCCGGCTGAGCGCCATGTGCTCCCAGGTCCAGGCTTCCTCGCGCTGGTATTTCTCGAAGGAATTGATCCGCGTCGCCACCGGCCCCTTGTTGCCGGAGGGCCGAAGCCGCATATCGACCTCGTAGAGAATGCC
>NZ_JAWRXB010000666.1:0-267 GCF_046535245.1 Paraburkholderia sp. SIMBA_030 | reverse complement strand
ATTAAAGCTTGGCAATCCATTCTTTAATAGCGCGTGCTTGCTCAGCGGCATTACCGATATAAGTAGCAGGCGTCAATGCACGTAGGCGTTCTTTATCCGCATCACTAACTGCCGATAGCTCATCGCTTTCGACGAAAGTTAGCATGGCTTCACGAGTCATGGCATTACCACGAGTCAAGGCTTTTAGTTTTTCATACGGGTTTTCAACACGGTAGCGACGCATGACCGTTTGAATCGGCTCTGCCAACACTTCTTGCGCTTGATTCA
>NZ_JAWRXB010000665.1:0-268 GCF_046535245.1 Paraburkholderia sp. SIMBA_030 | reverse complement strand
CGGTGCCAACTTTGTGCCGGAAATCCTGGACACCAACGTGTACGACGAAGTCCTTGACGCCACGCTCGAAGATTCGGTCCGGGTGGCCCGTGAACTCGGCGCGCGTGAAGGCATCCTCGGCGGCATCTCCTCCGGCGCCATTGTGTGGGGCGCCCTGGAACTCGCCAAGCGACCTGAGAACGCGGGCAAGCTGATTGTCGCCGTCGTCTGCGACTTCGGAGAGCGCTACATCTCGACCGTGCTGTTTGACGATATCCGCGGCTAACAC
>NZ_JAWRXB010000091.1:0-460 GCF_046535245.1 Paraburkholderia sp. SIMBA_030 | reverse complement strand
CTACTACTACTACTACTACTACTACTACTACTACTACTACTACTACTACTACTACTACTACTACTACTACTACTACTCTACCTGGCCGTGGTGATACAACCGTCAAAGCTTTAGGCCATTCCACGCCAACTCCCCGGTATCTCGCGAGGTGGTCCCACATCGCCTCCGCGCCGTTCTTTGGCGCCGGAAACGGAAGCCCCGGCAAACTCGCAGACACCAACGAGATTCCGGCTGGATCCAGCTTTGCTTGCGTCTCGTTCTTCGTAAGCGCCCGGCAATGGCACCCAGGGGAGTGCCTACCGGCGATCAGGTGGTGATCGGCGCCCAGCGATGAGGCAGTAGCTGAGCGATGTCGTCGGCGCGATGCGTTGGCAAGCGATTCGGTACGTCTTTGAGGTAGACGTATGGATCATGGCCGTTGAGCTGCGCTGATCGAATCAGGCTCATGATCGCGGCTGCA
>NZ_JAWRXB010000664.1:0-268 GCF_046535245.1 Paraburkholderia sp. SIMBA_030 | reverse complement strand
GAGCAGCAAGCCCGCCGAGTTCTCCGTCTCGAATATCCGCGTGGAGAACGGCCAGATCACGTTCGACGACCGCCTGCTCAACGAGAAGCACGTGATCGACCGCTGGACGCTGGGCATTCCGTTCATCGCCACGCTGCCTTCCAAGACCGATATCTTCGTGCAGCCGATGCTGCGCGCGCGCATCGACGGCGCGAGCACGCTCGCCATTGACGGCAAGACCAAGCCGTTCGCCGTTTCGCGCGAGTCGGAAGTCGAACTGCATCTCGCC
>NZ_JAWRXB010000663.1:0-268 GCF_046535245.1 Paraburkholderia sp. SIMBA_030 | reverse complement strand
GTCGTCGATCTGGATCATCGCATCGTGCCAGTAACGGGAGACGAGCTTGCGCTGGCCGCGCAGCAGGTCGAGCGCTGCCTTGTACTGATCTTCGTTCAGTTCGTAGGGATCCTTGATGCCGAGCTCCGGCTTGTGGGCCATGAGCTACATGGCGGCATCGGCGATATAGATCGCGCCGTCATAGGCCTGGACGCGGCCCTTGTTCGACTTGCCGTCCGGCAGGGTTTCTTCCTCGAAGACCACCTTCCAGCTGGTCGGCGCCTTATCC
>NZ_JAWRXB010000662.1:0-268 GCF_046535245.1 Paraburkholderia sp. SIMBA_030 | reverse complement strand
CCGCTCATTACCATTACCAGAATCTGAACTGGTCAACAAAGCGACGGCATTGACCGAAGCAGTTAATCGCCAGCTGCACCCTAAACCGGAAGATGAATCTCGCGTCAGTGCCTCATTACGTTCAGCGATTCAAAAATCCGGCATGGTATTGCTTGATGATTTTGGCGACATTGTACTGAAGACAGCGGATTTATGTTCTGCCAAAGATGACTGTGTGCGACTGAAAAATGCGCTGGTCAATCTCGGCAACAGTAAAGACTGGGACGCG
>NZ_JAWRXB010000661.1:0-268 GCF_046535245.1 Paraburkholderia sp. SIMBA_030 | reverse complement strand
CATCAGCCTGGTCGATAATGAAAGCCCCTTTATCGGGGTTATTTTCATTGTACTTGAATTCATTTGCATTTTCATCAATCAAACTGATGTTACTGATCATATATTTCAGTGCAGAAAACTGATGTTTCTGTCCCTGGGAAGAAGTTTGGGTAGTCTGATTTAAAACGATATCACCCAGGTTATTGAATCCGTTTTCAAATTTGAGCTGAAGTTTTCCTGAAGTTGTAAGGTCTGTAGTATCTTCCTCGCTGCTGCTGCATGATGTAAG
>NZ_JAWRXB010000660.1:0-268 GCF_046535245.1 Paraburkholderia sp. SIMBA_030 | reverse complement strand
CGCCAGGCCAGCTATGAGCACAGCTACCCGCACTGCTGGCGCTGCCGGAACCCGCTGATCTACCGCGCTGTTTCCTCTTGGTATGTGGAAGTCACCAAGTTCAAGGACCGCATGTCCGAGCTGAACCAGGAGATCAACTGGATCCCGGGTAACGTCAAGGACGGCCAGTTCGGCAAGTGGCTGGAGAATGCCCGTGACTGGTCCATCAGCCGTAACAGGTACTGGGGTTCACCCATCCCCGTGTGGCAGTCCGATGACCCGGAGTACC
>NZ_JAWRXB010000659.1:0-268 GCF_046535245.1 Paraburkholderia sp. SIMBA_030 | reverse complement strand
CTCGCGATCACGGGCGGCTACGGCTCGAACTCGGTCAGCCCCGCCTCGGAGGCCGCCGACAAGGCCGGTCTCGTCTACATCACCTCGGGCGCAGTGGACAGCGGCATCACCTCGCGCGGGCTCAAGCGCTTCTTCCGCGTCGGGCCCGCATCGGGCTATTCGAAGGCGATGCTCGGCCAGCTCGACGCGATGGGCGCGAAGTCGGTCTCCATCGTCGCGTCCACGAGACAGGCGACCGCCGACGTGAGCAGCGACGTCGCCAACAAGC
>NZ_JAWRXB010000658.1:0-268 GCF_046535245.1 Paraburkholderia sp. SIMBA_030 | reverse complement strand
GACGAAGGTTGCGTGGATTCCGTGCACGGCATCTTCATGATTTCAAGCCCGGAAGAGACGCCCCCGTTCGCTACATTCATCAACACGGCCACGCAGACCGTTATCGCCAAAGTGACGTTCACCGATAGCGCAGGCCAGCCCACCGCGGGCCTCGAAGCCTGCCGGTACGACGCTGCCGGCGACAACTTCTACGTGAACGTCGACGGAAGCACGGCGAATCCTCATGGCGAACTGGTGAAATTGCCAGGTGCGGCGATTCGCGCCATAC
>NZ_JAWRXB010000657.1:0-268 GCF_046535245.1 Paraburkholderia sp. SIMBA_030 | reverse complement strand
CTGTCACACTTGCTGAAACTATGGGCATCCCGTTTCGCGCGGCGATGACTTGGCAATGATTGCCGCCTGAGCCCTCGGGTTTCCCATTATTCCAAAAAAGTCAGCTCGATGCACTCGACCGGCGCCGCAACAGCAGCCGGTGGGAGGAGTGGTGTATGGAAGGCCGGTATAGCCATGTTCATTGATAAGATCCTGTCGCGCTTCAAGATCAAGACGAAGGTCCTGATCTTCGTTCTGCCTTTCGTCGTCGCCATCTCGGCGGTCGGCC
>NZ_JAWRXB010000656.1:0-268 GCF_046535245.1 Paraburkholderia sp. SIMBA_030 | reverse complement strand
CGTCGGAAACGCGAAAGGAGGTGTGCTATGCAGACGACCAGAACGCCGGCGGGGCAGAATCAAGACCCGCCGTTGAATCCGGGCGATGAAGGGCCGCCCGATGCGCCCGGCGTAGGCGAGGATCTGTGCGGAGTATGCCGCGGCACCGGCATGGTCGAAGGGCAGAAATGCGCGGTATGCGGCGGTACCGGCAAGGTATTACAGGGAATCGGTGGCGGTTAATCGGGATTCGGCGATGCCCCGGACGGCTTGGGCATCGCATGCGACC
>NZ_JAWRXB010000655.1:0-268 GCF_046535245.1 Paraburkholderia sp. SIMBA_030 | reverse complement strand
CCGTAATCGGCGAGCGCGTGCAGCTTCTTGCACTCGGCCACGCGCGGCTCCAGGCGGTACAGCGGCTCAGGCATCGGCACCTGATAGACGAGAATCTGCTTCTCGGTGAGCGGCGTTTCGGGAATGCGGTGGCGCGTCTGCACGATGGTCGCTTCGCGCGTGCGGCGCGTGGTGGCCACGCCCGTCGTGCGCGCGAAAAAGCGGCGGATGTTCACGGCGTTGGTCGTATCGTCGGAACCCTGGTCGATGACCTTGAGCGTGTCGTTCG
>NZ_JAWRXB010000654.1:0-268 GCF_046535245.1 Paraburkholderia sp. SIMBA_030 | reverse complement strand
CTATGGCCCAGGCAGACTGGCCACTTCTCGCGCCGTGGAAACAGCGGGTGCAGTCTGTGCGGGCACGGCGGATGCTCGCTTCGGATTTGCAGCAGACCCGTGCGCCATGAGGCGAACGCTCGCGGGCACAACGGACTGGGAGGCGAGCATGAACAGCAACTGGTTTTCCAGATTCTCCAGCAAATTGTCGAGTTTCGCCGGCCGTCCGGCGACGTTCGTTTTGGCCACCGCACTGGTGATCGTATGGGCGATCACCGGACCGGTTTTC
>NZ_JAWRXB010000653.1:0-268 GCF_046535245.1 Paraburkholderia sp. SIMBA_030 | reverse complement strand
CATGAGCGCCGAGCTATGCGCAATGTGGGACGCGAGGTCGTGCGACAAGGCCTGGATGACCTCCTGATCGTGCAGATCCGACGCCCGTATCTGCAACCACGCCGACGCCCCGCAGCACGCGAGCAGCAACGCCGAGAACACGACGGATATCCGCTGCGTCAACGACAGTCTCACGGCGCGTCTCCTTGTCCGCTGTTGCGAGGCGCGGCATTGCCGGACGTCGATGGCGTGAGCGGGTCGAATTTGTAGCCGCGTCCCCACACGGTCA
>NZ_JAWRXB010000652.1:0-268 GCF_046535245.1 Paraburkholderia sp. SIMBA_030 | reverse complement strand
CGTGTAGTGCTTGATAAACGCCTCATACAAGGGGCGGCCGATCAGTTGAATCCCCTTGTCATTCAGGTTCTGGGGATCCGTCCCCGCCAGTTCGCCTGCCTGCTCGGCAATCAGGGCCTTGGCTTCGGTCGGGCTCATGGCAGAGCGGAAGAACTGGTTGATGGTGCCCAGGTTGATGGGCATCGGGTACACCTCGCCCTTGTGGCTGGTGTAAACCTTGTGCTGGTAGCTCGTGAACTGGGTAAATCGGTTGACGTATTCCCAAACC
>NZ_JAWRXB010000651.1:0-268 GCF_046535245.1 Paraburkholderia sp. SIMBA_030 | reverse complement strand
GGGCGCTGCCCGGCGGCCGATGCAAGCCTGGTGAATCCGTCGCGGCAGCGGCCATTCGCGAACTTCTGGAAGAAACGCAACTGACCGATCTCGCGCTTCACTACATCTTCGAGTTCTGGGGTGCCCGGACTCGCCACTATGTATTCGCCGCGCGTATTCCCGATGACATCGAGCCTATTCCGGGCCGAGAGATCAGTCGATGCCGCTGGGTCCGCGCGAAAGACATCCATTCCGCATGGGTCAGCGTGTCGACGCGCGGAATCGTTCA
>NZ_JAWRXB010000650.1:0-268 GCF_046535245.1 Paraburkholderia sp. SIMBA_030 | reverse complement strand
ATGTTATCCTCATATTCCATCCCGGGTAATACCATTCAATAGAGCCGGGCTTTAGCCCGGCCTCAATGAATGAAAATGGATCAACAATCAACAAATCCATCCACCGGCTTTAGCCGGAATCTATCCGATCACTTTTCTTTCTTACCCTAATTTTCATTACATCACATACCCAAAACCATCCCGGTTATCATCCCTTTGATCAATTTTTAAAAAATATATGCAGAAAAAATCCCAGGACTTCCCCATTATTCCCTGAAATTATTCCTTG
>NZ_JAWRXB010000649.1:0-268 GCF_046535245.1 Paraburkholderia sp. SIMBA_030 | reverse complement strand
AGGGTTGGCATCGATCGTCGCCAGAACAATCGATGACGAAGCCATCGAGGTCGGTCACATTGGCTGGGAAGGATTGTGCGGCACGCACCGGCTGCTGAGGCTTGAGACGACGCCCAATCGCACATTCATGCAGATCGACGGGAGCGCCATTAAGGTACCGGTGGACCTAATGTATCGGCTGATTGACGAAGACGCCCGATCCCGGGATCTATTCCTGCACTACATTCACACCTGTGAACTGCAGCTTGCCCATTCGGCGCTGGCAAAC
>NZ_JAWRXB010000648.1:0-268 GCF_046535245.1 Paraburkholderia sp. SIMBA_030 | reverse complement strand
CTGGCGATGCCGCAAAGCGCAAGGAAATCCAGGACTTCGTGAAGCAGACCATCGCCCCGTACAAGTACCCCCGCGACGTCCGCTTCGTGGCCGAGCTGCCGCGGAACCCCAGCGGCAAACTCCAGCACTTCAAGCTCCGCGACAGACTGCTCACAGAAGACGCAGCAGGGAACGCGAGCGGGACCGAACAACTTACCCACGCCGGCCAGAGCCAGGCCTGAGAAGGAGCAGCACCATGAAAATTGCAATCGTTGGAGGTGGGCCGGGC
>NZ_JAWRXB010000647.1:0-268 GCF_046535245.1 Paraburkholderia sp. SIMBA_030 | reverse complement strand
CCTCGCCCATCCCGACGTAAAGCGCTTCCTGAAACTCCAGCGGATATGGCGTGCCGCCAACGGTGACCGTCCCGCGCCCGCCTATATTGACGATGGCTGCCTCGCGGCGCTCGAGGAACGTGGCGGTCCCGGTTTCCGCGACCTGATCGATAACCAGCGAACCTGCGACCGGAGATATTCCGCCGACGATCATCCTGTCGAGGTGGCTGTAAGTGAGGCTGATGGCGCCTGGTTGGAAGAGATCATCGATGACGAAACCGTCCCGGAG
>NZ_JAWRXB010000646.1:0-268 GCF_046535245.1 Paraburkholderia sp. SIMBA_030 | reverse complement strand
CCCAGATTGCCGATGGGGAGATGCCTCTTTCGTTTGACGTTTCCCTGTCGATCACGGCTTCTCCAAAGAATGGCTTGGACCGATTGCTCACGGCGAGTTCAGGCCGGGCCTAAGGCAATTGGACTCGCACGACGGCTTTCACGAGATCAACACCCCGCTTGCCGCGATGATCCGCCCGCAGCATGGCACCTTCGCTGACGCTAGCGGGACGCCAATCCTCCATACGACTAACTACACGTCCGCTCGCGATCTCCCCACGCCGGAGTCA
>NZ_JAWRXB010000645.1:0-268 GCF_046535245.1 Paraburkholderia sp. SIMBA_030 | reverse complement strand
CATATAGGCATTCGAAAGCAGATGGAAAAGATGATGGACGCCAAGATCCGCACAGTTCTCGACACTTATGAAGAGATGATCGCCGAGGAGCGCGCCAGCCCCCGCATCGAGCCGCCCGGCGGGCGGGACGGAGGACAGGACCGGCGGATGCGCGCCGTCGGCCCGGAGACCGGCCAGTTTCTCAACATTCTGGCCAAAAGCCTCGATGCGCCTGTCATCCTGGAGCTCGGCACCTCTTTCGGCTATTCCGGCATCTGGCTGGCGGAAG
>NZ_JAWRXB010000090.1:0-468 GCF_046535245.1 Paraburkholderia sp. SIMBA_030 | reverse complement strand
GGCGGAAACCACTGTCAACGTGGGGTGACGTATGGCCGTACAGATCGCTACCCCGGATTGGGGTTCTGCATATCCAAATACCGCAGAACAAGCCGCAATCCCCGCCGTTCCATACCTTCAATACAACGATGACCCGAACATTGCGGCATTTTTCGATGCCACGAACACGATGGCTCAGGAATACATTGATTGGTTTAACTCGATCAATCTTCCTGTCTACGCGGGGAATACCCAGCTTACCGGCGCGCTACTCGATTGGGTCCTGACCGGCCTATACAACATGCCGCGCCCCGTCCTGCCGTCGAATCTTTCGCAGTCAATCGGCACGTATAACAGTTTTGAGTTCGATACTGAACCGTATAACGACTATGTGCCGTCAGCGGTTAGCGAATCGTTCGCGACCACAGACGACGTGTACAAGCGCATCGCCACCTGGAATCTTTATACGGCTGACGGAACCGCGTTCAC
>NZ_JAWRXB010000644.1:0-268 GCF_046535245.1 Paraburkholderia sp. SIMBA_030 | reverse complement strand
CGGGAGTCATCAAGACAAACCTTCGTGCGACTTCCGAGGAGATTTTGGGGGATCTCGTTTCAACACAGCAGCGCGGCATCGGGGTTTCGCCCGAAATCATGGACTTCCTCATCCCGCCAAAACGCTCGGGCGAACCCTCCGAGGTGGCGAGTGTAGTGCTGTTCCTCGCATCCGACGCTGCTGGCTATGTGAACGGGCAAACCATCCAGGTCGATGGCGGCTGGAACGCAACGTAGTCCTGCCGAGTACACGGCCTTGTAGCAACAGA
>NZ_JAWRXB010000643.1:0-268 GCF_046535245.1 Paraburkholderia sp. SIMBA_030 | reverse complement strand
AAGCTGAGAATCCAAATTTTCAGTCAAGTAATCAAATCAACGCGACAGAATTGACTGATAGTGATGTTGAAGGTAACGCACTACGTATTGAGCTTGATTTTGATAATAAGAAAAATACGCTTGCTAAAGCTTATTATAATGATACTGATGAAGGTTTTGTCACTGGCGCATCACCGCTTACGGCTGGACGTACTGAGTCTGGTGTAGAGGTTACTCATACTCTAAATGATAAGAAAACTGCTCTTAAATTAGAAGGCATACGCACAGA
>NZ_JAWRXB010000642.1:0-268 GCF_046535245.1 Paraburkholderia sp. SIMBA_030 | reverse complement strand
CGGGAAGTCAGCCGCGCCTCCCTCGGACCACTTGAAGTCGATGTCATGGAAGCCTTTGTACTCCCGCGTCGTCTTGACGTACTGCTTCATGTCCTCCAGACGGCCGCCGACCGTAGCATTAATGCCGTCTTTCGAAATGAGGATGCGGCCCCTCAGTCCCAATTTCTCGCACAGGGCACGCTGCCACAGACGCACAGCGTCCGGGTCGGCGATCGGGGTAAAGCCGTAGAAGAGAACAATCCTGTTTAAAGCCACTATCCAAGGGTAC
>NZ_JAWRXB010000641.1:0-268 GCF_046535245.1 Paraburkholderia sp. SIMBA_030 | reverse complement strand
CCCGAGATCCAGAACCAGAAGGCAGCTTTGCCCCACTTCTCGTTCAGGGTGAAACCGAAGGCTTTCGGGAACCAGTAGGCGAAGCCGGCGATGTAGCCGAATACCGCACCACCGATGATCACGTTGTGGAAGTGAGCAATTACGAACAGGCTGTTGTGCAGAACGAAGTCGGCACCTGGTACTGCCAGCAGAACGCCGGTCATGCCACCGATGGAGAAGGTGATCATGAAGCCCAGGGTCCACAGCATCGGCGCGGTGAAGCGCACAC
>NZ_JAWRXB010000640.1:0-268 GCF_046535245.1 Paraburkholderia sp. SIMBA_030 | reverse complement strand
GCTGGTCGTCGTAGCCCACAACACTCATGTTCTCCGGCACCCGCAGTCCCGATTCGTGGACGGCCCGGAGCACGCCCAGAGCCATCTGGTCGTTAGCGACGAACACTGCCGTGACCCGCTGCTGCCGGACCAGTTCCTGCCCGGCCCGATACCCTGATGCGGCATCCCAGTCACCTTGAAGTAACACCTCTGGCGCCAGCCCCGCGTTGATGAGTGCCTCTTGCCAACCTTTGACACGCTCCGCGGCGTCGATCCAGTGGGGTGGTCC
>NZ_JAWRXB010000639.1:0-268 GCF_046535245.1 Paraburkholderia sp. SIMBA_030 | reverse complement strand
CCCGGCAGGAAACGATTTGGGCGGCGCAATCGATCGGGCATTCCGGTGCGCGATTTTTTCAGGCCGCCGCATCCGTTTTAATTCTCACAGCGTCCTTTCGTTATTGCGCGCGCCTTCTCCGATGCCGCGGGCGCATTGATGCCAGCCCCCTTCATCCCGTTTGACAGCATGGCGACACATCGCAGCGCCACCCTTGCCGCTCGGCGCGCCTGCGTCGCCTCACTGAATCGCACCGGAACCTGCACGTCCTATGCAACGCATCCTCAAC
>NZ_JAWRXB010000638.1:0-268 GCF_046535245.1 Paraburkholderia sp. SIMBA_030 | reverse complement strand
ACGTGGAAGCCATGTGGCGAGTCGCGGCCTGAGGGGCATAGCAACGCGGCCACAGGCAAGGATTGCAGTACCGGGGCGGTTCACCGCCCCATTGTTGGACCCCGTTGTCTATCTAGTGATAGATAGCATTACGAGAATCACGATGACGATCACGCGTACGCCACGAATGACCGTTATCGTCGCTGCACAACAGTGGCACAACCGGTCGCGAAGATCCCTTCGATCTGGACGACTAACGAATCAACCTTGTTGCTTGACCTATCGTTAC
>NZ_JAWRXB010000089.1:0-469 GCF_046535245.1 Paraburkholderia sp. SIMBA_030 | reverse complement strand
CTGTCGCGGAGACCGCCAGCACGACCGGCAGGAACAATGGCGAAACCACAGTAACGGGCCATGCACCGGCCGGTGCGCGGCGCCCATCGCCGTTCGCATTCCGCCCCATCTCGCTCGCCGCACTGGGGCTCGTGGGCGCGGCGCCCTTGCTGGCCGGCGCGCAGATCGTACCGGGCGGCGCGCACGCACCTTCCGTCATCCAGACGCAGAACGGTTTGCCGCAGGTGAACATCAACAAACCGTCCGGCGCTGGCATCTCGATGAACACATACGGGCAGTTCGACGTACAGCAGCCGGGCACGATCCTGAACAATTCGCCGACGTTCGTGCAGACGCAGCAGGCGGGCATGGTTAACGGCAATCCGAACTTCGGCCCCGGTCAGTCCGCGCGAGTCATCGTCAACCAGGTCAACAGCAGCGCAGCGAGTCAGATCAACGGCCATCTCGAAGTGGCAGGCCAGCGCGCAGA
>NZ_JAWRXB010000637.1:0-268 GCF_046535245.1 Paraburkholderia sp. SIMBA_030 | reverse complement strand
ACGTTCGTGTGTCGGCTTCGGATCAATTCCCGGTCGCGCGCATACCGAACGTCCGCTATGTCCGTCAGGAACGATCGACTATTGGATTGTCTTCTTCCAGGACCGGAAGAGATCTAGCAGCACTTTCGCGGGCGTCGGCAGGATGCTCTTTCGGTGCCAGACGGCGCCGACGTCCATGGTCGGGATCGGAATGCTCAGGTCACGCCTCATAATCCGGCTCCCTTCGAGCGACCACGGACGATAGACGAGGTCCGAAAGAATCGTGACG
>NZ_JAWRXB010000636.1:0-268 GCF_046535245.1 Paraburkholderia sp. SIMBA_030 | reverse complement strand
GCCACGCCGTGGACGATGTCAGCGCCGGCCGTGCAGTGGTGCGCCTGGCTGATGGCGGCCTGGACGCCGCCGTGGCCTGGCACTGGCTGTGGCTGCTGCTGGCCATCGCGCTGGGCCGTGGCCTGCTGCAGTACGCGGCAGCGGTGCTGTCGCTGGTGCTCAGCCAGGCCCTGCTGACGCGCCTGCGTGAACGTATCCTGACTCAGGTGCAGCGCCTGCACCTGGGCTACCACTGGCGCCACGGCATGGGTGAGTTGGTAACCCGCAC
>NZ_JAWRXB010000635.1:0-268 GCF_046535245.1 Paraburkholderia sp. SIMBA_030 | reverse complement strand
GGCTCTACATGGAACACCGGCTTCAGCCCGGCTGAGGGGCTGAATAGCATCGAGGTCCGGCAGACCGACGTGGCCGGTAACGTCTCGGCCGCAACCAGCTTCAGCTTCACGCTCGACACGTCGGCCGCCGCACCGGCGGTGGCGCTCGCCACCGACTCGGGCAGCAGCGCCACCGATCACGTGACCAACGTCGGTACCCTGACCCTTGGTGGCGTCGAGAGCGGCGCGACGGTCGAGTACTCGACTGATGGCGGCTCTACATGGAACA
>NZ_JAWRXB010000634.1:0-268 GCF_046535245.1 Paraburkholderia sp. SIMBA_030 | reverse complement strand
ATCACGAACAGCGGCGTGAACATCGCCGTCGGCACGCCCATCATGTGATACGACACCGCGCTGAACCAGTCGAGATTTGGAAACATCTTTTTCACATCTGCCATCACTGTTTCAAGACGCTCGGCGATGCTGAACAGCTTGGTGTTGCCCGCTTCCTTCGACAGCTTCTTCGCGACTTCCTTGATCACCTGGTTGCGCGGATCGGAGATCGTGTACACCGGGTGACCGAAACCGATCACCACCTCCTTGTTCTCGACGCGACGGCGGA
>NZ_JAWRXB010000633.1:0-269 GCF_046535245.1 Paraburkholderia sp. SIMBA_030 | reverse complement strand
TGTAGCGGAAGATGCGGATACCCGCGCGCACGGCGTCGTAGGCGTAGAGCGTCGAGGCTTCGAACACCACGTAATGGTCGCGGCGGCTCGGGATCATGATGCGCACGTCCACGCCGCGCAGCGCCGCGAGGCGTAGTGCGGACAGCTGCGTCATCACCGGGACCGCTGACGTCGACAGGCAATACTCAGCCCTTTCAGGCGACGCCATCATGGCGGAGACCGAAGGGACCCTGATAATGGAGCGCGGGCGATCTGGTTCGCCGCTCAAC
>NZ_JAWRXB010000632.1:0-269 GCF_046535245.1 Paraburkholderia sp. SIMBA_030 | reverse complement strand
CCCAGCTTGCAGTTGATCAGCCCGCGGTTGATGTGGCTGAGCACTTGCGAAGGCTTGAACTCGCGCATCTTGCTGCCGCGCTTGAATTCGAACAACAGGCGCGTGGTCATGAACTTGAGCAGCACCGTGACGAAGGCCGACGACGCGCCATGCCCGGAGACATCGGCGAGATAGAAGGCGATGCGGCGGTCATCCACACGGAAGTAGTCGGCGAAGTCACCCGACAGGTACAGCGACGGGATGATCTGGTGCTCGAACGCGAACTCGCC
>NZ_JAWRXB010000631.1:0-269 GCF_046535245.1 Paraburkholderia sp. SIMBA_030 | reverse complement strand
GATGTCCTTGGCCGGGGCCAGTACCTGGCCGGCGTCCAGCGCAGTGCTGTACTTCTTGGCCAGGGCCAGGAAGCCAACGGCCGGGTTCGGGTCGAACAGCTTGATCAGGCCTGCGGCAGTGGTACAGATCAGCAGCCACACGGCCGGCACCAGGGTGACCCAGATGTAGCGCTGACGCTTCATCTTGATCAGCACCACAGTACCGAGCATCAAGGCGATACCGGCCAGCATCTGGTTGGAGATGCCAAACAGCGGCCACAAGGTGTTGA
>NZ_JAWRXB010000630.1:0-269 GCF_046535245.1 Paraburkholderia sp. SIMBA_030 | reverse complement strand
ATCGTGAGGAAGGTGGTGATGCCGGCGAGCACTTCGGTGCGCAGGTTCGTGCCTGCCTCTTCGAAGCCGAAATAGCGTTTGATGGCGTCCATGAAGGTTGGCCCTTGAGAATCGAGCGGTTGATTTGTTGTTGGGATCGGCGTCGGCGGACGGGCGGCGGGGCGCGTCCGGATCGCGCGGATCGTGTGGTTGAAGCGGTTACGGGCGGGATTGTAAACAATTGTCCGCGCCGCGCAGCAATGCGTTTACGAAACGCGTGGAAGCGCTGC
>NZ_JAWRXB010000629.1:0-269 GCF_046535245.1 Paraburkholderia sp. SIMBA_030 | reverse complement strand
CGTCAGATCAAAAGCCCGCGTGAAGCTCACGCCCGAAGGCGAGGCATTGCTGGAACCGGTCGGCGCCGCGTTCGACATGATCGCGAACGCCACCGTCAGGCTCGATTCGCCGGCGGCCGCCGGCGATCTCGTCGTGTCGACGCCGCTGTCGCTCACGTCGCGCTGGCTCGCCCGGCATATCGGCGATTTTCTCGAGCGTTATCCGGGGATCCATCTGAAAGTGATTCCGTCGAACGACGATCGCGAGACCTACTCGCCTGACGTCGACG
>NZ_JAWRXB010000628.1:0-269 GCF_046535245.1 Paraburkholderia sp. SIMBA_030 | reverse complement strand
CCGCTGATCGTGCCGCGTATCGTGGTGGCTGTCGGTTTGCTGTATCTGTTCGCGCGCTTTGGGCTGACGGGTACGAACCTCGGCCTCGTGATCGGCCATACCGTGCTCGCTATTCCCTATGTCGTCGTGACGCTGGCCGCAGGCTTCCAGCGCTTCGACTGGCGCCTCGACGACGCCGCACGCGTGATGGGCGCGTCGCGGTTGCGGCGCATCACGTCGATCGTGTCGCCGCTCCTCATGGCGAGCGTGACCGCCGCGTTCCTGTTCGC
>NZ_JAWRXB010000627.1:0-269 GCF_046535245.1 Paraburkholderia sp. SIMBA_030 | reverse complement strand
CTCCTCGGCAAGGTGGACCTCCTCCTGGCGAACGCACCGTACGTCCCGACCGGCTCCATCAGCATGATGCCCCCGGAAGCACGGCTCCACGAGCCGATGGTGGCGCTCGACGGCGGCGCTGACGGTTTGGATGTGCAGCGCCGGATCGCGCTCGGGGCGGCTGAGTGGTTAGCGCCGGGTGGTTCGCTCCTGATCGAGTCTTCGCGGCGGCAGGCGCCCGAAACTGCCGGAATCATGACCCGGGCGGGCTTGGTGGCGGACGTGGTCAC
>NZ_JAWRXB010000626.1:0-269 GCF_046535245.1 Paraburkholderia sp. SIMBA_030 | reverse complement strand
CCATCAACACGGATCCGGACACGGTCAGGGGCAACGGACCCACCTTGTCGAAAATCCGTCCGATGACCGGGCCCAGCAACCCCATGGCCAGGCCGCCCGGCAACAGCGCCAATCCGGTCTCCATCGGCTGCAAGTGCAGGGTGTTTTGCAGGTAGAGGGGCAGCAGGATGACGCCTCCGAAGAGGGCCATCATGGCAACCACCATCAGCAGCGTTGACACTGTGAACATGCGGAACTTAAAGGCGCGAAGATCCAACAGCGGCGCGTCC
>NZ_JAWRXB010000625.1:0-269 GCF_046535245.1 Paraburkholderia sp. SIMBA_030 | reverse complement strand
AGTAGCGAGCCGAAAATTACCCGTCCATTATCCCTGAAAAAAATCCGTGATGATTATTTGCGCGATAGTCAGCCTCGTGAAGGCTATAGACGAGATACTGCGCGTGATATTCAGCCGCGCTATGAGAGCTTACGTCTACAAAAACAAGGTCAATCGCCACTACTACAATCACCAACAAAGTCTAACAATAACTCTCAAGATAAAAGCTCTCAAGACCAAAGCTCTCAAGATAGAACAGCTAACGCTAACTCGTCTTTACACGAGCAAAT
>NZ_JAWRXB010000624.1:0-269 GCF_046535245.1 Paraburkholderia sp. SIMBA_030 | reverse complement strand
CCGGAATGTGCTTGCGTCCGTCGTGAACGGCGATCGTGTGCCCGAGCATGTCGGGGATGATCATCGAACGGCGGGACCAGGTCTTGATGACGTTCTTGGTGCCCTTATCGTTTTCCCGTGCGACCTTCACAAAGAGGTGCTGGTCAACGAAAGGACCTTTTTTCAGGCTGCGTGGCATGTGTCCAGGCTCCTATCGCTTGTTCTTGCCAGTACGGCGGCGACGAACAATAAGCTTGTCGCTCTCTTTGTTCGGACGGCGGGTACGGCCC
>NZ_JAWRXB010000623.1:0-269 GCF_046535245.1 Paraburkholderia sp. SIMBA_030 | reverse complement strand
CTCGCATTCACGCACTGATGATCGGCGCAAATTCTGCAGGGCATGTCTTACCGGCCAGTGAAGCATTATTAGCTCGACTTCACATAACGTAACGGAAACAACCTCCCTGAACCGCCACGCAAGAGATAAATATATGAATTCTATTATATTTAAGCTCAGCGATTTTTTTGCGGGCTACCAAGAATAAAAATTGCCCGGTCAGCCATGGGAGACACACGGAGCACTGTTCCAGCCGTGGGATCCCAAGATCTTACGATACCGCGCCTCCC
>NZ_JAWRXB010000622.1:0-269 GCF_046535245.1 Paraburkholderia sp. SIMBA_030 | reverse complement strand
AATGTCGACGGTGCTCGAACCACGATTGAGCTGAATGCCCATGCGCGATGGATCGGCCTGGCTCGGCACCACTTGCAGAGTGCTGGCGGTGCCGCCCATGACCAGCGGCTGACCGCTGCCCAGGTACACATCAAGGTTACCGTCGCGTTCGATGACTTGTGCGCCGGTGAACGTGGAGAGCTGACGCACGGTTTCGTTGCGCGCGTCGAGCAGCTCGTTCGGCATGCCGCCAGCCTTGGAAACTTCGGAAATCTTCTGGTTCAACTGCG
>NZ_JAWRXB010000621.1:0-269 GCF_046535245.1 Paraburkholderia sp. SIMBA_030 | reverse complement strand
AGTTTCCAATGCCATCATTCTGGTCGCCTCCAGCTTCATCGCCAAGCGCTATGGCCGCAGGCGCTTCTATCTGCTCTGCCTTGCCACCTTCACCGTCGCCTCGATCTGCTGCGGCCTTGCTTGGAATCTCGAGTCGCTGCTGGTTTTCCGGATGATCCAGGGCTTTGCCGGCGGCGGCATGGTGCCGATATCGCAGTCGATCCTCGCCGACTCCTTCCCGCCCTCCAAGCGCGGACAGGCATTCGCCATGTTCGGTGTCGCCGTCGTCG
>NZ_JAWRXB010000620.1:0-269 GCF_046535245.1 Paraburkholderia sp. SIMBA_030 | reverse complement strand
GCCCCCCAGATGCATGCCGATAATCATTTGTCTTTTCATAATGTCCTCTTTCCGCGCAACGATCCGAGCTGATCGTGCTGTCCACTGCGCGCTATGCGGAGATTTCTCCGCCGCAAATCCGATGTGTGAAAGCCAAAAAGTTGAAGTCGCTGTTTGCGACGCTTCGCGGCCTTCGCGGCTTTTTGCAGGCTTGGGTTGATCCTCGTGCGGACAAAGCGCTCTGAGACGTGATGCTCGAGGTCGAGCTCTTCAGCATGGAATTTGCTCCC
>NZ_JAWRXB010000619.1:0-269 GCF_046535245.1 Paraburkholderia sp. SIMBA_030 | reverse complement strand
CTGCAGAAACGCACCGCCCATCCGGGCATGAACCCCTACAAATGGGCCGACAAGAGCGTCAATTACGGCGGCGACACCTGCACCCAGTCGCTCGACATCCTGAAGCGCACCTGCCGCATCAGCCTCGGCGAAAACTATCCGCTGATGCTGATGGCCCATCTTGCCAAGCGGATGGTGCAGCTGCGTCCGGCCGGCGGAGAGCTCGCCTATGGGAGCTGAGACGGCTGGCAGCGACGGTTCCATCGACCTCTGGCTGTTCGATCTCGAAC
>NZ_JAWRXB010000618.1:0-269 GCF_046535245.1 Paraburkholderia sp. SIMBA_030 | reverse complement strand
CGCGAGAATGCCGCTCATGTAGTAGTCGCACACGGTGTACTGCGTGACTGCGCCGCGATAGAAGTCAAGATCCGCGGACTGGAAATAGCCGATCGGCAGCAGGTCGCCGCGCGTGAGGCTTGTACCGGCCGTGAGCAGGAAGCCGTTCATTGCGCCATTGGCGAGATGAACGCGTCCGGCATCGTATGAATGATTCGGGTCCGCGAACGAGCACGCTTGGAAGCCATACGCGGGGTTCGTGGCAAGCGCGAACGGCGTGTGGGTTTCGC
>NZ_JAWRXB010000617.1:0-269 GCF_046535245.1 Paraburkholderia sp. SIMBA_030 | reverse complement strand
CGTTCGAGACGCGTGGCGGCATCTTTCAGCCGGGTACGCAACAGATCGTCGACTTTGACGCCAAGGGTGGTGCTCGCCATGGTTCCTTCTTTATGCGCCGGGCGGACGCCCGGCCAAAGACTTAAGAGTTGGCCGAATCGTACCCCTCTCAATAAAAAGGTGCAACCAGTGGCGAGAAACGGTTGCACCCTTTGGCAATGCCCGTCACATAAGGGTTTGCGGCCGGTATGCACCGTCTGGATGCGCGCGGTTGCGGTCGGTGTTTTCCC
>NZ_JAWRXB010000616.1:0-269 GCF_046535245.1 Paraburkholderia sp. SIMBA_030 | reverse complement strand
ATTGAAAATCCCTGCGTAGAAGCTCGCAGCTTCTCCGTTCGGAACTTGCTTTGGCATTTCTTCAACGAGTGGACGGCGACAATCATGTTGGCCGGTGTAGCGGCGAAGGTTTTGGCCGGTGATGTGGAGTCAAAGGCGGCGTAGCCGCCGAAGGCGACGCATCACCGGCGGCGCCGAGTCGGCTGGGTTCTACGATGGCTGATCGAATAAAAAAGCGATCAGCTACATGTCTGGAACCCGCATTACCGACCAACAGGTTCGCCTCTACA
>NZ_JAWRXB010000615.1:0-269 GCF_046535245.1 Paraburkholderia sp. SIMBA_030 | reverse complement strand
CCGATGTAGTTACCTTTCAGCAGCGCGTCAATGGGGTTGGAAACCATGCTCATTACCAGTCCGCGCATCACTTCGACAATGCCTGACGGCGGCGAAATATCACCCGCGCTACTGGACAAGTGCAGGGTAGAAGGGAAGGCAAAGCTGAAGACTACTGCGGCCAGAGCTGCAGAGAAGGTGCCCAGCAGATAGAGGAACAAAATAGGACGGATATTGGTTTTCTGCCCGTGCTGGTGGTTAGCAATAGATGCCATTACCAGCATCAGCAC
>NZ_JAWRXB010000614.1:0-269 GCF_046535245.1 Paraburkholderia sp. SIMBA_030 | reverse complement strand
GATCGACGTCGTCGATCCTTACCAAGCGGGCCCGGGACACGTGTGGCAGCCGGAACAATCCCGGCTGTACCTGATGAACACCCAGGCGTTCTATCCCACGCTCATCCCCGAAGACGCCGAACTGGCACCCCCTTTGGCCGGCGGTTCTTTTGACCAGTGGCGCGAACTTCGGCGTCGTGATGGCATCGGTTTGAACGACGCCGAAAAGGCGGAGCTGGCCACCCTCGAGTCCCACGATTTCCCCAGCCGCGCTTTGTACGGGCGGTACC
>NZ_JAWRXB010000088.1:0-489 GCF_046535245.1 Paraburkholderia sp. SIMBA_030 | reverse complement strand
CCGGCATCCGCACCGCGCGCCATAGTCCTCGCTGTGATACTCGTAGTCGGAAATCGTGACAGTCTGTTCGCGCAATCCATAGGGCGCCTCATCCCGAGGACAGTACCGGCGGCTTCCCAAGGTGGGCGAGAAAACGCACGAGCGTAAGGGTACGGATCGTATGGTCATATACAGCATCGATGCAGCACGTGCCCATCCTTCAAACTTTCGCAATGGATCATCGCAATGGCCGTTACGCCCCAACCCGCGCCGACTCTGGATCAATCCGTTCAGTCAAGTTGGGCGACTCCAGCGCCCGTCCTCCAAGCAAGCATCGTACACATCTGAGAAGACGGTCCCGTCGACATCGTGGTGACAGATCCCTCAGTTCCGGAAGAATTCAAGGTGACGCGCATTTCGTAGGTTCGGTACGCGGCACGAACACACCGCTTGTCGCCGACGATCCGCGCTACGCGAATCAGGCGAGCTAAGTCGCATCCTGAAGTGGGG
>NZ_JAWRXB010000613.1:0-269 GCF_046535245.1 Paraburkholderia sp. SIMBA_030 | reverse complement strand
AGAGCGAAGCCGACCGCACGACGCGGATCCGCCAGTACGAGGATTTCTTCAACGTGACCGGGATGGGCACGGCCGACGATCTCGAGGAATTCCGCGCATGCCAGGCCGGCTACGCGGGCATCACGGCGATGTGGAACGACCTGTCGCGCGGCGCGCCGCTGTGGGTCCACGGGCCGGACGAGAACGCGAAGAAGATGGGGCTGAACCCGCGCATTTCGGGCGAGCGCAGCGAGGACGAAGGGCTGTTCGTGTGCCAGCACGAACACTGG
>NZ_JAWRXB010000612.1:0-269 GCF_046535245.1 Paraburkholderia sp. SIMBA_030 | reverse complement strand
CAGGCGCAGGCCGTCGGCCGTGGTGATCGTCCGTGCCACAAAGCCAGTTCCGAAATCGGTCGACATCGCCATCTCCCTGTCGAGAGAGAGGTTAGCGCCGGCGCATCATTGCGCAAGCGCTCTCAGGAGGAACGGCCGCCGATCATGTCGCGCACGATATCGGGCGTCTGTCCGAGGCGAGCTTTGTAGACTTCGTAGTTCTCCAAAACCCGCTGCACGTAGTTGCGGGTCTCGGGGAAGGGGATGCGCTCGATCCAGTCGACGATCTC
>NZ_JAWRXB010000611.1:0-269 GCF_046535245.1 Paraburkholderia sp. SIMBA_030 | reverse complement strand
ACGCTCAACCACAAACCCCACATCTTGCTCGGCAAAGCTCATCATTTCCTGTACGGGAAAGCTGCTGCATTCCTGTACACGTTGACACTGATCGCAGATCAAGAATGCGGCTGTATGCTGGGCGCGAGGATGACAGCAAGGAACATAAGCATTAATAGAGGTTAACTGATGAATCAACTCTTCACTTAGCAAAAATTCTAAACTGCGATAAACCGTCGGTGGCGCGACATTTTTCGGCGCGCGTCTTTTGGTTGTCTTAGTGTCTACTG
>NZ_JAWRXB010000610.1:0-269 GCF_046535245.1 Paraburkholderia sp. SIMBA_030 | reverse complement strand
ATCGAGGGCATCAAAAGCACCGTGGTGTTGCAGCCGATCCTTGGTCCGGTGGCAGCAGTAATCGCCATGCAGTTGAGCTACACACTGGGATCGCGCTCGCCCTTGCACTCCCGTGAGGCCGCGCGGTTCATGGAGGCGCTTTACGAGGACAGGGGAACCACGCCGGCGCAGCTGAAGCGCCTGGCTGTCGATACTGGCTTTGATCCGGAAGAGACGTGGGGGTCCGTGCTGATTGGTGCGTCAAAGGACATCCCGCGCCTGAAACTCCG
>NZ_JAWRXB010000609.1:0-269 GCF_046535245.1 Paraburkholderia sp. SIMBA_030 | reverse complement strand
CAATGTCATAGGGCCTCCTGCTTGCGCAGTGGCATGGCGGCCGGCTCGGCGCGGCGGCGACGTGGGAGTTGCGCGGCGGCGTGTTCGGTGGACGCCGCAGGCATCGAGGCGTGGTCGGCTTCGGCGGAAGGCCGGCTGTGTGAGTTGACGGCGCTTGCAGACGGGGCTTGCGCGATGAGTTCAGTCACGCCCGGTGTCGTGGCTTCTGCCGTGGCTTCTTGCCGGCTTTCCATCGCGGTTTCCGCCGGGCGTTGCGATGCATCCTGCGC
>NZ_JAWRXB010000608.1:0-269 GCF_046535245.1 Paraburkholderia sp. SIMBA_030 | reverse complement strand
CGGTGGGCTTCCCCGGTCACCACGAGCACGCGGGAACCAGCGAGCGGTTCGAGGCGGTCGTAGGTGGCCCTCAGCAAGGTGCTGCCGGAACCTGTCAGGTCATGCAGGAACTTAGGGGCAGCGGCACGCGAGAGAGGCCATAGCCGGGTCCCCACACCACCCGCCGGAATCACGGCGTGGAAGCGGCCCAAGGGCGATTCCTGGATTTTCGCGTCGTCTGTACTCACCGCAACACTTTATCCGACAGCACCGGCAAGCCCCGCAGAACG
>NZ_JAWRXB010000607.1:0-269 GCF_046535245.1 Paraburkholderia sp. SIMBA_030 | reverse complement strand
AAATTAGATGGTCAATTACTACGTAGCATTTTGACTAACACCATAGTATCAATTAATACCAAATACTAAATCGATTCATCATATTTTGCTTCTAGCTGCATCGCACGCTGATAGCTATCAAGACCGGCCAGCTTTTCAGCATACTGTTTGATATGCGGATAAGCATCAAGTTTCTGACGCTTAGCAAGAATAATCAAATCGAATGACAGCATAAAGTCGGCACCACTTAGCTTGTCACCCACGATAAACGACTTACCTTCAACCGAAGT
>NZ_JAWRXB010000606.1:0-269 GCF_046535245.1 Paraburkholderia sp. SIMBA_030 | reverse complement strand
CCCATCCGCCCGCCGAAATCGGTTGCCCCGAGCCATCCGTTCCAACGGCGATGGCGCCGGTACCAGCTATGACGCCGATACCCTGACGGAGCCCGGCAGCAGGCACGATGAGCGCCGCATCATTGACGGCTCGAACGCGATATCCCCGATCAAGCAACGCCGCTTCAAGATCCCGCCCGATCGAGGGATTGTTGATTCCCTGCGCACCGAAGGCAATGGAGGCGATCGAAAGACCGGCGGGCAGGGTGGCGCGCAGGCGCGAAGCCAGC
>NZ_JAWRXB010000605.1:0-269 GCF_046535245.1 Paraburkholderia sp. SIMBA_030 | reverse complement strand
AGTTCGGCAGCGCCGAACTGAAGGGCGAAAGCATATGGTCGACCGAGTCGGGCTGCAATCTGCGCGGAATAGATCGACGACCCCAAAATCCAGATATCAGCGCTGGTCTCGGGCTGCCGGATGCGGTTCTGCTCTGCCTGCCAGGGTCCGGGCACGGCATGCACGTCGCGGTAGGGGTGATCTTGGGGGAAGTCGTTGCCCAGAAAGCCGAGCAGTTCTGCTATTTGCTCGGGGAATTCGTCGTTCGCTGTGTGGTGACGGCGCAGGGC